>JAFDHL010000167.1 GCA_019308785.1 Deltaproteobacteria bacterium | reverse complement strand
CTGTTTTATTGGAAGAATCATTTACAGTGGGGCATAAGGTTAGATTAACCGTTTGGAGGTAAAATTATGACTCAGACATTGGAAATAGAAATGGCAGATGATGTATTTCTGTCTATGCAGAAGGATCCAAAAGATTTGGCAAAAGAGATGCGTCTTGCAGCGGCGGTTAAGTGGTACGAACTTGGTTTGTTAAGTCAGGGGAAGGCCGCTGAAGTTGCAGGATTGAGCAGGGCTGAATTTATAGACGGATTGAGCCGTTTTGGTGTGTCGCCGCTTCAGGAAACTGCAGAGGAAATCCTTAAATCCTTAGAGGAATAACTTCTGATGGATAGAATTATTTGTGACGCTTCTCCACTAATTATTCTGGCAAAGTCCGATTTTCTTGAATTGCTCCCGTGGCAGTTTTCAGAGGTTATTGTGCCTCAAGCTGTAGTTGACGAAATTCTGGAAGGGCCTCTTGATGATCCGATGCACCGGTTTATTCCCAAAATAGAATGGCTTAAACATGTGCAGATCGATCCGCCACTGTCGCCATTAGGAAGTTGGCAATTGGGTCGTGGAGAATCAGAGGTTATTGAATATGCGCGGTTGCAACGGAATTGTGCAGTCTTAATGGATGATCGGGCCGCAAGGAGGGCAGCCATTGCGATAGGCATTGAAATTTACGGCACTCTGAGTATCATTGCAAGGGCAGCGGTGCAGGGGAAGGTAAAGTCATTTCATGAGGCAGTAGAAACCCTGAAAGCAGCAGGATTGTATTTGAAGAGGGATGTTATAGAAACGGTTCAGAAAGGGATTCTTGAAAAAAGGAAGTAACAAAATCTTAATGGTCTTGCTGATGTTTATGATGGAAGATTTGACAAGAAGGATGCAGTGCGTTTATTGGATGATCGAACGTGGGATGATATGCCGACCATCTACGAAAAGAGAAGGCATTAACCACCCATGCAGTGCACGATTCTTACCGGGACAGGACGTATAAAAAATGACTCCCATGCAGTTTTACCTTGATTTTTGCAGTTTTTATGCAATAATAGGCGCTAAATTAACACTAAGGGGTCCATCATGCTTATTGAATTTAGCGTCACCAATTATCGATCTTTCCTGACACCCCAGTCGCTCACACTGACGGCAAACACCGCTACCGAATTGCAGGAAGAGAACACTTTTGTCTCACCTGTATCAAGTTTGCCGCGTCTTCTTTGCTCTGCCGTCGTTTACGGTCCAAATGCCGCTGGCAAGAGCAATCTGGTCCAGGCCATCGCTTTCATGAAGAGATTTATTTTGTCATCTGCCAAAGAAAGCCAGGAAGGAGAAAAAATTGACGTAACGCCGTTTCTGTTTGACCTAGAAAGCAGTCAAAAACCTTCCGAGTTTGAAGTCCTGTTCATCCAGGATGGCATACGTTACCAGTATGGTTTCGCCGTCAATTCCGAAAGGGTAACAGGAGAATGGTTGTTTGCCTATCCGGAAGGTAGGGCACAAAAGTGGTTTGAGCGCAACTACGATCCCGAGACCTGCAAAGATATCTGGTATTTTGGCCCCAAATTCACCGGCAGTCGCAAGGTCTGGCAGGAGGCCACCCGCGGCAACGCGCTCTTTCTTTCAACCGCAATTCAGTTGAACAATGAACAGCTTAAGCCGGTTTTCAACTGGTTTGACCACAAACTGGTCGTGATTGGTCAAGGAGAAAGCATCCATCCTGGATTCAGTATTAGCGAATGTGAAGAAGCAGAGAAGAAAAAGAAAATCCTCAAATTTATGAATGCGGCTGATTTGTCGATCGCTGATATCTTACTGGAAAAGAAAGAGTTTTCCCCGGACGATCTTCCTGATGAAATGCCGCAGAATCTTAAGGATGAAATTGCCCGGGATTTTAAAGGCAAGAAATTTACCCGGGTATTTTTCATGCACCCATCTTCTGATAACGGCGAAGACGTGCCCCTTGATTTCGATGAAGAGTCGGCCGGAACCCGCAAGCTTTTTGCCCTGGCCGGTCCATGGTTGGATGTCCTGGATAGGGGACTTGTTTTTTTTGTAGATGAACTGGACACAAGCCTGCATCCTCTCCTTGTCCGATTCCTTTTGAGCCTACTCCATAACCCCGAAGCCAACAGGCACAAGGCCCAGTTGGTTTTTGCCACCCATGATACAACGGTCCTGGATCAAACCCTTTTGCGCAGAGATCAGGTGTGGTTCATTGAAAAGGATAAAGAAAATGCCAGCAGTCTCTATCCACTCTCAGATTATAAACCTCGCAAGGGAGAGGCCCTTCAAAAAGGCTATTTATATGGCAGATACGGCGCGTTACCTTTTGCAGGCGAATTGAGGTTTTGATGGGTACGCACAACCTGTTTCACAAGAAAAAGGAGCGTAAGACAGAATTATTGCGTCGCCAGCGGGCAATGAAGGAACCATACGACGTAATACTTATTGTCTGTGAAGGGGAAAAAACAGAACCAAATTATTTTACTGAATTGAAAAGAGCCTTCCGGTTGAGCAATGCCAACGTGAGGGTTTGCGGTCGTGGGGCCGATCCTCTCAGCGTTGTGGATTTTGCCATTGAAACGTTTCGACGGGAACCAGAATTTGATCGCGTCTATTGCGTCTTTGATCGCGACAGGCATACAAGGTATAATGAGGCCCTGGATAGGGTGCGCCGGACTCGGCTGGGCAAAGGAAGTAGAATTTTCTCCATTCCTTCGGTTCCCTGTTTTGAATTTTGGTTATTACTACACTTTATATATACTACCAGACCGTTCGATGCCCCTGCCGGTGATTCCATCTGTTCCAGGGTTATCGAAGAATTGAAGAAATACCTTCCCGCATACAAAAAGGGAGATCATGATATTTTTAATAAAATGCAAGATAGTCTGAATGACGCCATTACAAATGCCAGCCGAGTCCAACAATTCCATCAAACTTCCGGGACCGACAATCCTTCAACTTTGGTACATTCTATGGTGGAATATTTGCGGAATTTGAAGAAGGAATAAATTGGTATAGAACCATGATCTCCAAATTTACAGTTTCATGGTTTCAAGAGATTTTAAACCTCTAAAAAGGGGAAGTTAATGCGGATAGATCATTTTCAAGAAGAGGAGACTTATTTATTTTCCTCCCTCTTAGGCCGTCTCCGTGATCTGTCCCATAAAGACGCCAGCATAGCAACAAGATGTTTGCTTGCCATTTTTTGGAGAGTCTATGGAGAAAAAAGGCTTTTTGAACTTCTTTTGGAAGGGCTCGAAAAAGAAATAGAAGGCTATGGCTCCGACCCCACGAGAGAGCCAAATCGGACAAAAAAAGTGTTTGCCTGTGCAATTTATAAGAATGTTTCGAAAAAGGTCAAACAGGAAGAAAAGATACAGAATTACCTTTCGTATGCAATAGATTCTAATTGGCTTGGGCAACCAAGGATCGCATGCTGTCTGTCTTTTCTGGAGAACGACCCACTTGGAGAAAATGCAAAAGACTATTTGAGGGAGAATTTCGGTGCATGGCTTTCGGAAGGGAGAGACGACTTTATTGCCATTGGTCTATTAGCTTTAAGAAAGGAAATATCACAGGGGGACTTGCAGCGAACTTTTGAGCATGTTCAGGCAAAGATCAATGGCCTGCCGCTCAATATAATATCCTTGTTTCTTATCGGGATATCTCAAATCCATGTAGACTTGCCGAATAAAAATGCTGTTGAAGACAGACTCTATCAAGCCATCCGAAAAAACCTCATAGCTACAACTTCTGTTGATGATGAAGTAATAATCACTTCTACGACTGCTCTGTTTCTGGCAAAGTATCATAAAATTTCCGGCTATTTTGAGAAGTATTCCTCAGAACTCAGAGAAACATTGGCCCTGAAAGATAGATTTGTTGAGGACAAGAAGAGGGCAAAAATACGCAATCTGGTTTTGTGCATAACCTTTATCGCCTTTCTTGGTCTGGCCTGTCTGATGTTCTTCATCCCAACGATTGTAGAATTCAAAGCTAATCCATCGGTGTTTGGCAAAATCCTGTTAACTTTAAACACTAAGAAAGGCTGGGCGCTTGCCTCAGCTATTGTACTCACAGGCTATGTCCTCGTTTCATATCTCAAGAGGGGCGACCCTGTTTTCGGAATAGTGGAATATCTGCGGGAAAGATTCCCTGGATTGTTCAAGAGCAACAAAGAGAGGCAAAGATAACATGGCAGATTCCATATCCATAAATGAGGTCAAGCTTCCTAAGGAACAGATAGATACCATAGAGGTTTCAGTTGTTTTTATCCCGAAACTTTCTATAGGGCATTCCGAATCACTGAGGGTTAAATTATTTACTGCTTGTGGCTTGGTCAGTATCTATTATCTGAACAGGTTTTACAGTCTTTCTACAAGGGAGAGCGGGGAAGATGTAATCTCGGTGCTTTCTAAAAGGATAAGAGACCTTGGAGAAATAGAGGAAGAAAAAGTTATATTTGCAAATCCGGATGCGCTTGTGAAGGAAAAGCTTCTTGTCGAGCTTTTCAGACATGCGGCTTCAAAAGCTGGCTATTTCGGAATCTATGATAGGACGTTCTTCAGGGCAGATGAGAACATTGACCCGTATTTTACTCCTGCTTTTGAGCTTGCAGTTAGGGAGTTCGACAATTCATACGGGTTCTTCATAAACCCGACCCACCTTTCTATGGCGAGCTGCACGAGGTTGTCGAGCAGGCTTCAAGAAGGAAACAGACTGATAAGACTTTGCTCGAAGAGGTTCGATTGCGGCCTGTTTCTGAAAGAGGAAAAATGCAAGTACTCTTATCCATCCTTTATCGGGCAGCTCTCTAAGAGCATAAGTCGGGATTCAGAGAGTTTTGATAGTGAGAAGGATAACTTAAAGGAATATTACGATGAGTGCCCCGGTGTGGAAGATCAGGATTTCGGGATTTTGTATGTTAAGAGGACTAAGGGCGCCAAAACAGAGCATGCGTACCCTAGTTTTTTAGCTTTCAGGGAGCTTACACGTGGAGAGCAGGTTTCCTTCAGTATAGAAAATGAGCTCAGAAAAAAGCTGCTTCCTCCTTCTTCTGTCCGCTATCTTTATACAAAAGCTATTGTTGATAAGATATTCAGAAATAGTTCTATAAGCGTTAATGACCTTGATTTAGGAGTTACCATTGAGCTTACAGAGGCTTATGAATTGCCTGAAATCGGGATTGTTGATCATGTAGCTTCACTGGAAGAGCCTTTGCTTCAATTCGACCCTATAAAAGATGAGCTTTGTTCAATAGAACCATCTTCTCTGTTTTACAAAGGCGTCTATGATGCATCCTCTGCAAACAGACCTTTCAATGCGATAAAACCCTATGTGATCCTTCGGAATGACATAAAGGAAAAGCTGGATCAGCTTCTCAACTGGCTCGCTAATGGAAGGAACTATGTCGATAGGCAGGGAAAGGAAAAAGTCGAGTTCGTGGGTTTGAATCATAGGTGGTCAAACTTCAAGTGCAAATTCGTTTTCCCTGAAGAAGATGAATACTATTATGCTGATAAAGAAGAAGATTTCGTAGAATGTGCTAAAGCGATCGTCAACGAATGGAACAACGATAATGAGAGAATGGTGCTCATTGTGCTTCCTGAAAGCTTGTATGAGCAAGAGGAGGGAGAAGGAGGAAAGTATGGGGAATATGCAAAGCCATTCTCGCTTTATTATCAACTGAAAAAAATATTTGTAGAAAACGGTATCCCCTGCCAGATGATTGACGAGAGTACTTTTTCCAGAGTTGATAGATACGTTCTTCAGAATCTTGTTGTCAATGTTTACTCGAAGATGGGGGGAAGGCCATGGTCTCTGCTATCTCCATTAGATGACGTCAATGCTTTTATCGGGATAGGTTTTGGGTTGAGCCCCAAAGAAACCGAAAAGCACGTCTATATTGGAGTTGCGAATATCTTTGACAGCCACGGGGAATGGCTCGACATCTGCTCAGACCATAAGGATATAACAAACGAGGAGAGAGAATCATTCTACGGTCATGAGGCTTTTACAGAGAGGGCTGCAAGCTATAAATTATCAAAGGAATTGGCACAAAAAATTACTGAAGATTCACTTAAAAGGTTCAGAGATGCTAATCCCCCCGTTGGATATCCGAGGAATGTAGTTATCCACAAAAATGGAAATCTCTATGATTGCGAGATCAGGGGCATAATGGAAGCACTGAGAAAGCTGCAAGAAAGCGGAGCAGCATTCGAAAAAATAGGGCTTTTGTCCATTATCCAGGGCCACAATTATAAGTTGTTTGGGAACGAGGATTCTTTTGAACGTGGGAGTATAGTGATAAAGGATAGGCCTCCCAGGAGGGGCGCTGTCTATTTTCTTGCGGAGAATGATGCTCTTTTATGTACAACCGGTAAGTTCTACAGCGAGAGGTTTGGGAGGAGGAAACTGATGTATAGTGGGCTCGGGACGCCAAGACCGCTTTTGCTAAGGAACTATGAGATTAACCCAGAAGATTATGGGTTGCCTGAGCTTAAACTCTATTCTTTTATCGATTTGGTGAAACAGGTTTTTGGGCTAAGCAAAATACACTGGGGATCATTGCGGACTGATATCCATCTCCCTGTCACATCCCTCTATTCAAGCAGGGTTGCAAAGATAATTTCAAATAGCGGAATAGAAAGAATCTACAGACCGGCTGCTAAGCGGCCTTGGTTTTTGTAGTTGCGTTGCAAGGCTTGGCAAGCCGCTTTTGGCTTCCAGGAGTACATTATACGAAAAATA
>JAFDHL010000166.1:4408-13243 GCA_019308785.1 Deltaproteobacteria bacterium | reverse complement strand
AGTCTTCCACCTTCAGTCTATTCACCTGAGTAGATACATTATTTTTATCATGCAAAGGAATTTTGTCAAGACGGTTGTTTAAGGGAAAAAAATAGAGAAAAACCCTTGACATTTTTCTTTTATGTTGTTAAACGGTCTAATCAATGTATTCTCAGGGGTGAAGTATGCCCTATGAGAGATTTTCAAGAGAAAGGAGGTGAAGCTTAAATTTCAGATCAATTGTTTATTGGGTAACTTAACAACAAACACATTTTAGGAGGAGAGAGTAATGAAGAAGATTCTTTTGTTTGCACTTGCAGCCCTGTTAGTAGTAGCATGGGCCATGCCGGTCATGGCCAAGGTGCACATGGGCGGTATCGTATTTGTGAAATTCCCTGGATGCCACAAGGAGCTGGTTCAGCATTGACGTTCCTGACATCACCAGGCTTTACGGCAAGTGGGTCAATGATGCGGGTGATGTGGGAATGCACATTGAGATCGGCCTCAGAGGCGAGGAAGGCGGCGGTGAGGCTGTCAATTGCCGTTATGCCTATGCATGGTGGAAGATAAACCCCATGTTCAAGCTGACCGTTGGCCAGCAGAATGAGGTTATCGCCCCTTATGCCCCGTCACAGATGATCGGTATGCGCGGATACCTTGGTGGCGTGTTTAACACCAATCTTCACGTTATCGGCTACGGCTTCGGTAACATCGGTAATGACCGTAAGGAAGGTGTCCGGCTGGATACCAAGTTAGGCGAGAAGTCCAACCTGGCAATTGCCATGTTCACGCCCAATGTGAATGCTGTTGAGGGTAACTGGGCTGCCGCGGACGAGGAAGAAACCCTTCCGAGGATTGATATCGTTTATTCCGTGTCCCTGGGTTCTTTTTCCCTGGCTCCCGGTTTTTCCTGGCAGAGCGTCCAGTATGAATGGGATCCCCAGGCAGGTGGTGCAGTGAATGACGAGTCGGACTTTGATGTCTGGGTATGGTCCCTGCCTGTCAAGTTCGCGCCGGGCGGTCCTATTTCGATCAGCGCAGAAATCAACTGGGGTGAAAACGTCGGTAACGGCAGCTACACAACCGGTATTTACACTGGTGGTCCTGTAAATGTCGCGCAGTGGGACGTGGTTAACGGCGCTGTGCAGTTTGCTGACACGGAGTTTACCGGTTTCTGGGCGGATCTTGCCTGGAAGGCACATCCAATCGCAACCATCCATTTCATCTACGGTATGCAGCAGGTCAAAAACGACGATCGTTTTGCCCAGGCCAACAGGTGGGACAATACCAGGACCATGTATGGTGTAAGCGTTCCCATTGCAGTGGCCAAGACATTTATCATCCGGCCGGAAGTATTTTTCTATGACTTCGGCGAGTTTGAGGTGAACGGTGTCGTTGATCCGAATAACGGTGATTTGGGAAGCCAGACCATAATCGGTGTGCAGTTCCAGATTGTCTTTTAGACAAAAACCCGGTGTTCCCGTTCCTGCGCAGAGCGCAGGAACGAGAACCCAGTTAACACAGGAACGAGAACCCAGTTAACGCAGTAACCCTCGTTCCCATGCTCTGCATGGGAACGAGGAGACAGAAAAAGAAAGGCCCTTCCTCCGGTTTACGGAAGAAGGGCCTTTTTTTGCGTGGGAACGTACAATTGCGTGGGAACGTTTAGTCCAGGTCGTACATGACTATCTGGGCCCGGTTTGTCTTTCTGCGTAAAATCTTCCACTTGCCTGAGGGCCGGCCTGCAACGGACATGACAAGCTCCGGCCTGCCGTCATTATCCACGTCTTTTATCACATAGCAGGAGACAGGCCCCCCCATCTTTTTTGTTTTCAATGTAGTGGAAAGATTCACCTTGTCCCAGTGGAGAAAATGGACAATCCCGCTTGTAAAAAAACGTTCTTTCTCTAATATGCGATTGACCGCTGATCTGTTCCGGCAGATAACAACCTCGTCACGGCCGTCTTTGTCAATGTCCCACAGTAGTATGGGGGATGAAAGATGGATCCATTTCTCTTCTCCGGGGGCGGTTCCGGGGACAGTCATATGGGTTTCCGGGGACAGTCATATGGGTATCGGAACCGCCAAACTCCTCCTCACTCCGCCATATCTCGTTGCCTTCAGGGTCAAACAGGAAGAGATAGTCGGTATCGGGGGCAAGTACTACCGTGTCTTTGCCGGAGGCGGTGATCTTTCCCCGGACAAAATTGAAGACATTGGCCATGTCCGGCAGGTCAAGGGGCTCAACCTTTGATATGCGACTTCCTTCGCGGTTTAAGAGATAGACAGTGTGGCTGAAACCTTTGCCTACGATTCGTTCCTGGCCGATAAGCGCCTGACCCTTGCCCGGGATGTCTGTTACACGCAGAAACCATGGCTCGCGCTTGCATATCCTCACGAAGGTACTGCCCTGCCATTCAAGGACAAAGGAAGAGAGGCGTGCCTCGGTCAGGTTGCTCACATAGATCTCGGCCCGGCCGTTTCCATCCAGGTCTGCCACGCTTACGTAAACATAGTCAGAGGTAATGCCTCCTTTTATGGATTTGAAAAGCGCAAAAGTGTTTTCTGTCCATTTGTGAATATACACCGTGCGGCTGTCAATAAATACCAGTTCATTTTTCCCGTCACCGTCCACATCCCCCACGTCAAGACTCAGGATGCCGGCCCTGAAATTCTGAACATAGTCTACGTCTCCCGCTTCCAGCTTATCCTTAACGCGGATAAGGCCGGCACGCTTTTTCTCTGTCTCGGGTTTCATGGCGTACACCGGAGGTCTGACGTATCTGCCCATTATCTTGGCGTTAATATCCTGGGCAAACTTGTTTACCGTGGGTATGACATCATCCATTCCCTTGGATTGATTAAAGGCCGTGACCAGTTCCTCTCCCTTGGCTACGTCCAGAATCATAGCGTCGATGCTCACGCTCTGGCCGAAGACGGTCAGGCTGCCCATGACCACGTAATTCGCCTTCAGGGCCTTGCCGATTTTAAGTGCGGTCTCTTTGTCAATGGGGCCTCCAAACTCGGCGGCCTTTTTCTTGACTGTCTGGTATTCCATGGCTTTGACCTTATCCTTCCAGGCCAGCCGGGAGTTAAGCATATCCATGATGCCTTTTTGAAGAAAGGTGAGATCACGGTCTGAGTTCATGGTAAAGGGTAGAACTGCAACCTTTTTAACGCTTTCCGCAGAAAATGCCGGGTTGTGGATCAGGGGAAGTATAAGGAGAAAAAAAGTCGATACCAATATTTTAGAATATTTTCGAGTCATGATTATCTTCCTGATTAGGAGTTATTTGCATCTATTTACTTGGTTTCGATACTAACGATATACACAATTTTTCTGTTCAGCCAAGACAAAGCTCAAGAGGAGTTATAGCCTGAGATGATATTTTCAGTTAATGCTTTTTCTCCTGCAAATGTTTCTTATCAAGTTGAACATAAATGATTCCTGCTAAAGCAATAATACCTAAGATGATAAGAGCAGCACCATAATATGTCATAATTTTACCTCCCTGGCATCAAGGATGAAACCTAAAATTGAAAACAGCATGGTTACTATAAAACCTCCAATAAACAGATAAATATGAAAGGCTTCCGGCTTTGCTATAGGGCTAATTACAGTAATTGCAAGAATTATCTTTGCTATGTCATAACAGAATTTAGTCAGATTGTCCTTTTGTTTTTCAGTCTTGATAAACAGCAAGGTGTTATCCTCCTCTTAGAATACCGTAAAACTGCCCGGAGCGATCAGTCTTGTTGCCCACCTTGGTGCCGCAGAACTGGCAACGGTATTCATATTTATCCCCATCGGGCAGGACCAGGAGCAGGAATCTTCTGACAGGCACGGCGCGACCGCATTTTGGACAGTAAAGCTCAATGGCCTCCAGTTCCTGGAAACTTTCCTGTGGCTCCTGGGGACATTGTTGCCCGGTCGTAACAAAAGGATACGGACCGCTTTTCATAAATGCGACCTTGGATTTGAGATAGAAGTTGTGCTATTATTAAATAATTTTCATGCTTTAGCTTTTCGAAAAGAGACCCTCATGCCCCATTCTGTCCTTTTTTCAATACGCTCAGGTATTACAAATGTGTTGTATATGCATAATAATCATGAAGGTATTCAAAATCAAGGTCTTTTGAGATAGCGCCTTTCGGAATTCCCCATCGCCTCCTGAAAGGTGAAAGAATCACTGTTGATGTAAACACTTATGGACCATACTAAACTATTTAGGAGGGTATTATGAAGATAAAACACATCGATCATATTGGTATTGCCGTTAAAAGCATTGAGCAGGCGGGGAAGTTTTATACGGATGTCCTGGGGTTGACCATTGAAGATATCGAAAATGTGGCCGATCAGAAGGTGAACGTGGCCTTTTTGCCGATTACGGACAGCGAGATAGAACTGCTCGAATCTACCGACCCTGACGGCCCTATTGCAAAATATATCAACGCACGTGGTGAAGGCATCCAGCATATTGCCTTTCGCGTGGATAACATAGAAGAGGCCCTTGAGGAACTAAAGAAAAAAGGGGTGCGAATGATTGACAACGAGCCCAGGGGAGGGGCGGGGGGCGCAAAGATCGCCTTTATTCATCCCAAGGAAACCGGCGGGGTTCTGGTGGAGATCTGCGAGAGAGATTAGGGCGTCTTAGAAGCGATAGGTGATTAATCCATGCGATGTATCGTATGGAGAGACGCTGACCTGGACTCGGTCTCCGACCATTACCTTAATCCGGTTTTTTTTCATCCGTCCTGATAATACACCCCTTATGGTGATATCATTAGCACATTGAATTTCCATTGTGCCGCCACCCAGGACCCTGGTGACCAAACCTTCCAAGTTAATTAAATCGTTTCGACTCAAAATACTCCTTTCTTGGTGCGCAACCCTTAGTGAGGTATTTAACTTGATAATTCCCCGCAGCTTGCTGCAGGGAGGCTCATTATGGTATAAAGTAAAATATATATACCATTTTATGGCGTTATGTCAAATAAATGGCCGATGTTTCAGCCTTTGCTTATATTATGTTTCTCTCCCGGTCTCGCAAAAGGGGAAATCGAGATCCGGTGTCCCGTGTCAGGCCAGCAGGTTTTTTACTGACGTTCGATTTCCGATGTTGTACCATAATAAAAGAACCTGGCCGTTGTAGCATATTTCTTCTCATTAAAACACCTCTCGCCTTTGCAAATGGAATCTGGCCCTGAAATGGAAGGATTATTTTGTTCGGACACACTTGTCAAAGATGTGTCAGGTGTTATCCTTGCGGGCGGGGAGAGCACTCGCTACGGAAGGAACAAGGCCCTGGTGGACATCAACGGCATTCCCTTGATCGAAAGAGTGAGCAGGGTGATGCAGTCTCTCTTTCAACAGGTGATACTCATCACCAATACTCCCGATGAATATTCCTTTCTCAAGCTTCCAATGTATGAAGATCTTATTAAAGGCCTGGGTCCTTTAGGCGGGCTTTTTACCGGGTTGACACGGATGCCGAATGACGTGGGTTTTTTTGTGGGTTGTGATATGCCGTCCCTCAACAAGGAGCTGATCCGGCATATTGTAGAGATCAGGGATGATTCTGACGTGGTTGTGCCCAGGATATCAGGTATGATGGAACCGCTTCATGCGCTGTACGGCAAAGGGTGCCTTCCGGCCATCAGGAAACTGATTGATTCCCGCAAATATCAGATCTTCCGGTTTTTTTCCGAGGTTTCAGTGAAATATGTTGATGAAGATCTTATTCGTCGCTTTGATCCGGAAATAAGATGCTTTTACAATATTAATGAGCCGCAACAGCTAAACGGTATCAATAAATAAATACGAATTTAGCAAAGGCCTATTTCATTGCTTCGCTGTCACTCACAATGACAGTATTAATTACGTTTTTCAAACCTTTGCGAAATTCGGGATAAATCCCATAATGCATGGGGGGAGATTAAACGAGGTTGAATGACAAATGACAGAATTGATAATTGCCGCAAGTTTCGCCATTATTATTTCCGCCGGATGTTCGCTCTTTGAATCGGTTCTTTATTCCGTGCCCACAAGACACATTGAGACGATGGTTCAGGCAGGAAAATCAACCGGAAAGCTCTTTAAGAAGATGCGAAGGGATATAGACAGGCCCATAGCGGCCATACTGTCCCTTAACACCATTGCCAATACCGCAGGTGCGGCGGTTGCCGGATCAGCGGCAAGTGCCGTTTTCGGTTATCAGTGGCTCGGATTCTTTTCGGCATTTTTTACCGTAGCGGTTTTGGTCTTTGCGGAGATATTACCCAAGACAGCCGGAGTTGTCTATTGCCGGTCCTTAGTACCTAAGGTGGCCTACCCGTTGAGAGGGCTCGTGTGGTTTATGACGCCGGCCATATGGTTAAGCGGTCTGATCACGCGCTTGTTTACAGGGGATAAATCCGAAGAAGCAATAACAGCGGAAGAGATAAGAGTGATGGCTCGTCTAAGCCTTCAGACCGGGGGAATTAAGCTTTACCAGGAGCAGGCGATTGAAAATATCCTGACCCTGCAAAATAAGCAGGTCAAGGATGTGATGACACCACGAACCGTCATTTTTTCGCTCAGCGAACATCTTACGGTTGAGGAGGCCAGCAAGGTTGCCACAAACTGGGAGCACAGCAGGTTTCCCGTGTATGACCAGGACATGGAGGATGTTGTTGGGGTTGTATTTACAAAAGAACTCTTTATGGCGCTTACAGAAGGCAAAAAGGACATGCATCTCACTGAACTCATGCGCCCCGTTCACTTTGTTGTTGAAACGGCCAGATTGAATACGGTGTTGATGGAGTACCTGGAATTGAGGCAACATCTTTTTGTGGTCCTTGATGAATATGGGGGCCTTGCTGGCCTGAGTTCCCTGGAAGATATACTTGAAGAAATCCTTGGGCGGGAAATTGTGGATGAATCGGATGAAGTGGCTGACAAACGGGAGCTTGCGAGGAGTAGACGAGAGAGGCTTGTTGGAAAATCGAAAATCGTCAATTAGGAGTATGGCTCACAAGCGGGACATTTTGTATGTTGCTGAGGCCCAGCACAACGATGATTAGCAATTCCACCCCCACCCTCTGTTTTCCGGGAACCGGAAGGAGCTGTTTTGCCTGTTGTCCGCCCATACGTCCGGCAGGTTATGAACATATCCAGTATCAGAACATGGTCAAGAGAACGTTGCGGGAAAATACTTTTGATTATAATACAAAGGGAAAAGGTGTTTTACCTATCACAGGATTTTCCTGCTGGGCCCTGGGATACCTGGATAAAGATTTTAGCCTTGTGGGATGCCTGCTCCATCCTGTCCGAAATGAGGGGGTGGACCTCCGGTTTCGTATTGATTATGGGGAAAAGTGCGCAAGAGAGAGCTGCCCGGAGGCAAGGGCCTTCCTTGAATTGGGGATCAATAAACGGGGATTCTGGCTCCACCTGACAGATGGTCTTGACTCCTTTTCCTACTCCAGCAGAAAGGTTAACCCGCTCTTTAAAATGATGGGCTGGGGCGCTGATCTTCTGAACCTGATCGCCGTACATGAAAAGGGAAGGGTCCTGACGAGCGAATCTTTTTTCAAGGCCTATCCATTTTTTTCTACCCTGTTAAGCCCTCGGGCGAACGCATATCTCCTCAGACAGCTTGTGACAAAGGACAATGTCCATATACTGAAGACCGAATCATTTTGTACCCGGTTTGAGGCATTTTCGGCCCGCCTTTCAGGACAACTGAGAAAGGCGTCACAACCTGGTTCGGAGGCACCATACACTCACCTCTTAGGGCTTGATACCCAGTTTCTGGATTACCTGAGGTTATCGGTCGGTATGTCGAGAATTGATCGGGAAGACGCCATTCGGTTGAAGGATTTCGTGGACCGGGCTGTTCAGAAATTTAAAGTACAGCACGGTACGTACTGATCACGGGCGGATAAAATGGTCAAAACCCTTGGTATCAAGCTGTTTTTCTACACCATCCGGCATGAGCACTTTAATCCGGCTTTTTTTCGTGATCTTGCCTATATGATAGATATGGGAAAGCTCTCCTGTGGCAAACTTTTTTTGAAATGATGCAGCGTGTTTCACTGGGACGGTAATAAGGAGTTTATAATCTTCTCCGCCCGAAAGGGCCAGGTCATAGGGATCAAAGTGGTTGATTTCAGCCAGAGTTTCAAGCTCTGGTGAAATGGGCAGGGCAGCATGATAGAGGTTTGCGCCCGTATCACTTGCCTCACAGATGTGCCGGAGATCGGCCAGAAGGCCGTCGCTCAGATCGATCATTGCAGAGGCCAGGTGGGATCGGGCGATCATGCGACCTGTTTCCAGACAGGGGACAGGAAGGTTGTGTGCCTTTATCAGGGTGGACGCCAAGGCGTTCGGTGCGGAAAGCTCTCTTTTTATTAGCTTCAGCCCGGTGGCTGCATCTCCAAGGGTTCCGGTCACGTATATGCCATCACCCGGTCTGGCACCGTCACGGTATAGCACTTCCTTTTCACTCATTTCACCAATTACGCCCACATTGATCATCAGCCTGTCCGGTGAGGCAGATGTATCTCCTCCCAGGATGTTTACCCCGTAATGTTCGCATAGGGTCTTGATTCCCCGGTAAATAGAATGAAGATCCTTAACGAGCATGGATTTGGGAATGGCCAGGGACAGAAACAGGTGGAGCGCTTTTCCGCCCATGGCTGCAATATCGCTTAGGTTTACGGCGACTGCCTTTTGCCCGAGATGTTCCGGTGAAATCATTCCCAATGTGAAGTGAACATCTTCCACCAGTTGATCAGTAGTAATCAGGAATACCTTGTCTTCGTAAGGCCCGATAACCGCACAGTCGTCACCTATGCCCTTGATAAGTTTTTCAG
>JAFDHL010000166.1:0-4377 GCA_019308785.1 Deltaproteobacteria bacterium | reverse complement strand
AACCCGAATTCTCCGATGTCCTGTATTTTGATGTCTGTGTTTGTCATTTGGATGATCTAATTTAGATGGACTCGTAAAAAGCCGAAAAGTACGTCATTGCGAGCCCCCGCCCCTATGGGGCGGGAATAAACTCCGCGAAGCAATCTCGTTGGCTGTAACAGCTTGAAATCAGGAGATTGCTTCGTCGCTTCGCTCCTCGCAATGACAGGTGAAATGACTTTTTACGAGGTTATCAATTTATGAGTAACGTTGAAAAGTGTTTACAAAACATTTACGGCGATGTCGGTTTCCTCAAGGCGTTATCTATTCCTTTTGTAATATCATCTGGCAATGCAAATGGTATTAAATCGTAGTCCAGGCCCCTATTAAAAGAAATTTTCCTGGTATATGCAAATGTTTTTCATGTTAATGTAATTCTATGGAAAAGGAAATCATCAGTCTCATAGAGGAGAATGGGCCGCTGACCGGATCGGAGATATGGGCAGCGGTCGGAGGCGATGGTTTGAACCTGTGGCGGGCCTGTAAGCTGTCTAAAGACCTGATTGTCCGAACCGCGGGCGTACGTTACCTGAGGCTGGACAGGCGTGTGAATGGTTTTGCCCGGCTTTCGCCCTCCATATGGAGGGAGTTTTTGACCTACTCCGTTATAGGGCTTTCCGGGGATCCGAATTCACTAAAGCAAAGAGCCCAAACTGTGATTTCAAATATTGAAGAGGTCAGCAAGGCCAAACTCGAAGTGGCGTACAGAATCGCTTCCAGCCTTGTAAGCCAGTTTGAGTGCGAATGGACTATGGACCACCAGGTCTGTTTTGTCATAGCTGGGGACATTGTCCATAATATGGCACATGATGTCTCACGGCCGGAGAGAAGTACCGGAAAGATGGTCAAAGGCTCGGATATGGATCTGGTTGTAATTGTGGATGATCAGGTCCCCGATGCCTTGATAAAGAGGCTGGATGACGCAATTTATAAGGAGAAGTACAGATTGCTCATTACGCCTCATGTGAAAGAGGAAATCGACTATGTGGTAAAAAAGCTGGAGCGTGTCCGGGAACAGGTCGGTTTCAACACGTTCAGGCATATGGTTGCATGCAAGATTCTTAATGAAGGCACATTGCTTTTCGGCAGTGAAGGTCTATTCCATGAGGTTAAGGCAATGTTGCGGGAGAAGGGTGTCACTGAAAAACTGGAGGGTATGGAATGCCGGGCCGCGGTCTTCCGAAAGAATGCGGAAGAATTCCTCCTTCACGCTGAGCGTGACAAGATAAAGGAGGAACATTCGTATCTTTTTTATCCAACCGAAGAATCTGAGGAGTTTGAAATTGCATAGCGAGCACCAGCCAAATATGCATTGCCCCAACAAAATATTCTTCACAATGAACTGCCCCGCAGCCCCGCTTAGGCAAGCTACGGGGTATCGCGCATCTGATTTTCACAATCTAAACGAAGCAAGCTTCGGGGAATTTAACCCAATAACTCACGAAAATCTGTGTAATCTGCGTAATCTGTGGATTAAATGAGACAGCCCCTGTCAAATCGGCTGCGCCGTTTGACGAAGTGATAATTTAGCAGGGCAGGATGGTTTATTAGCCCAGCTCAATATCCCGGTGGGTCAGGGTGACCTGGCGGTTGAGCGTTTCAAGATGAGCTGAGATTTCTTCGGCAATGCTTACAGACCGGTGCCTTCCTCCGGTGCAACCCACTGCAATGGTCAAGTATGATTTGCCTTCCTTTTCATAAAGGGGGATCAGATATTCGAGGAGTGAAAAATATTTTTCGAAGAACCCCAGGGTTTCCGGCCATTTTTTTACAAATTCCTTCACCCGGTTATCCTTACCATCCAGTGTTTTCAATTCGGGGATAAAGTAGGGATTGGGGATGAACCTAACGTCGATCAGGAGATCCGTTTCAAGAGGGACGCCATACTTGAAGCCGAACGAAAGAACCGTTACCCGCATCCTTTCTGTCTTGACACCCCGCTCTGCATGTTTAATTATCACATCTTTGAGTTCATGTACTGTTAAGCTGGATGTATCAATTATCTTGCCAGCAAATTCTTTCAGGCCCTTTAGTTGTTCTTTTTCTGCTCGGATACTCTCGAGTAAATTTCCTTCCTTCCGAGCAGGGTGCTGCCTTCGTGTTTGGCTGTATCGCTTCAACAGGACATCTTCAGATGCCTCCAGGAAGATGACCTCCAAGCGATAACCTTCTTCTTGTAGCTGGTTGAAGATCGCCTGGTATTCTTTAACGAATTCCTTTTCCCTGAGATCCATGCCTAATGCAAGTTTCTGCACTTCCGAAACGCTGCCAGAGCGTAGCTCCAGGAATTTGGGAAGCAGCACGACAGGCATGTTGTCCACACAAAAATAGCCCGCATCTTCAAGGGCGTCAATGGCGACGCTCTTCCCGGAGCCTGATAGACCCGTTATAATGATCATGTTTAGGTTTTTCATAATGTTGATATTGTCCCTGCTGTTTTTAGACCTTAAAAAAACAGAGGCTGTTCAATAACCTGTTGGACATCGTTTCGAAGCAACTGAACAGGGTCAATGAAATACTGTCTAAGCTTAAGTATGCCATTTTTCGGTTTTATGTCAAACATGTTGTTTACGCTTTGGATAAAGTACATCTCCTGCCACATAATGTGTATCCGGGTGCCATGTAAATTTGACATACAATCCTGTTTTTTCTATCATGCGGTAATGCAAAATCAGGTTGTATTACTAAGCACTTGACAAAATTTTTAGATCTTTGCTTATTAAGACGTTTAGTATTGCATTTCATGAAAATTTTTACAAAGTCATTGCGAGGAGGGAAGCGACGAAGCAATCTTATTGAAATTCCATAGTGTTGAAGATTGCTTCGCTTCGCTCGCAATGACAAGACATTGTAATGCTTTTTACGAAACGACCTACTAGGAGCCTGTCGCAGAACCGGTTCTATTGGAGGCTGATGGAAAATTTCCAGATACAAGGCATCCGAAATCCCGAGGAATGAGGCGTACATACTGGTACGCCGTAGTGACGAGGGATGAGGATAACGCAGTAGATGGGGGTTTTCCGACAGCCTCCTAGTCAAGGACAAATGGGTGGATTTGTTATTATCATGCGGTCGCCCATTTTTGGGAGGAAAACGTGGAACTCAAACCCAAGTGCAACAACAAGATTATCCAGCTTATTAACAAAGGAGTGGATATGCCCAATCCACTGACCATCGATATGGATGAAGCCGTTAACGTTGATCAGATTTCGGGTAATGGGGTAAAGATGTATCCGGGCTGCCGCATTTACGGCGACAAAACGGTAATAACGGCGGGGAGCAAAATTGGGTACGAAGGCCCGGTAACCATTGAAAATTGCCAGATCGGCCCCGGGGTTGAACTCAAAGGCGGTTATTTCAAGAATGCGGTTTTTCTCAAAAAAGCGAGCATGGGTCTGGGCGCACACATTCGCGAGGGGTGCATATTAGAAGAGCAGGCCAACGGCGCACACTGTGTTGGTCTGAAGCAGACGATCCTTTTTCCTTTCGTCACACTCGGGAGCCTGATCAACTTCTGCGATTGCCTTATGGCCGGTGGAACCAGCCGCAATGACCACAGCGAAGTCGGCAGTTCATACATCCATTTTAACTTTACTCCAGATGGCGACAAAACTACTGCATCGCTTATCGGCGAGGTCCCGCGGGGGGTAATGCTCAACCAACCGCCGATCTTCTTGGGCGGCCAGGGTGGCATTGTGGGACCGGTTAGGTTGGGCTACGGCAACGTGGTGGCGGCCGGTACTATTCTGCGCAGTGATTTGCTCGAGGACAACAGGTTGATTGTTGGCAAACCTCACCGCGGCGCGGTAATCCGTTTTGTTCCTAAATCCTACCCGGGCCTTTCCCGTGTGGTGGGAAATAATCTCCGTTATATTGCGAATCTTTTGGCGCTGGAGCAATGGTATATTCATGTTCGCCGGTCTTTTTTCAACGGGCAGGAATTTGGCGAACTTATTTATGCGGGCGCACTCGATAAGCTAACATTGGCCAAGAGAGAACGCATAAAACGGCTCAAGGCTATGGCGGGCAACATGCCTGAGACCACGAAGAGAAGCGAAAGCAACGGACAGCCTGCTCCTGGGAAGGTCGAGTTTCGCGATAAGATCCAACAGGTCTGTGAACTCTTCACAGAAGACATGGCGGCCAGGAAAGGCATCGAACATCGTGACCGCTTCCTTAACGCATTTGACAGTCACAAGGAAAACAATGCCGGCAACTACATACACACCGTTCAGAGCTTACCTCACGCCGTTTCGCAAGAAGGCACCCGATGGCTTGACCAGATCGTGGACGGGCTTTGTCATAAGGCGGGGGAGCTTTTACCATCACTGGTTCTGT
>JAFDHL010000165.1 GCA_019308785.1 Deltaproteobacteria bacterium | reverse complement strand
TTTTTTTTCCGGCGCAAGCCTCTTCTAATATTTTTAGGAGATGCCCCTGAAAAGATGCACGCGCACCCGAGAAGCTAATTTACCCTCCCTTTTTATTCAATTATATATAATTATATCTATATCATTATGGTTGTCAAGTCTTTTTTTATAAATAAAGTGAAATTTATATAATGTATACTTATATGGTAGATACAGGATAATATTAATACAATATGTTGTATGATTTATAATTGGAAAAATGCGAAAAACCGAGGAAATGATCACTATGAAAGGAAACATAAGGCACAAGGTTTAATTTGCAGGAAGGGTTAGGACTTTTAGATAAAAAAATTATTCATTGGTGGCCTCAATCAGGGCTAGTCTTAAAGTATTGAGACCGATCAGGGCACCCCTGACCTGGAGCGTGAAAATATCACCTCCCATGTCCCATGAAAAGATTTTTTCAATGCCCTTCCCTGTTGCCCCTACATACCCCTTGACTTTATAGTCTTCTTCCCTCTCATTGAAAAACCCAAGGATCGCAAGGCCAACATCCGCATGCGCCATACTTCTTACTTTCCGAGCAATGGACAGCGCTGCCTCACTTTCCAGCACACTATCTCCTCTGTCTATCCACTTGCTCAAGTGTTCTTTATTGGGTATGACACAACTTTCCAATAACCGGTGGGACGGAAGGCTGTAGAATTTCTGTGCGGCCCTTCCTGCAGTAAATGTCTCAAGAATCCCGAGGGTTAAATCCCGGCTAATGAGCATTGAATCAATGACCTGTTCGAGCGTGTCATCATCTTTTCCAAAGATCTTTTTTCCCAATCGGGATCGGATCTCTTGTTCAATAGGCCCTATGAGTTCATCCGCAGACTGCATATCCTTAGCCTTAGCTGCAATACGGATTTTTATCTCCCCCTGAGAAGCCAAAAGACCCACCTCCGGGTTTTTCCCGTGTCCCATGAGGTCGCCGATCAAGTGGTCCACCTTGCTTTCGCCAATGCCCACGGTTTTCAAGACGCGGTAAGTAATCCTGTGATCCGTCAGATGAAACTTTTGTTTGAGCCAGGATATGACTTCACGGTTCAAAAGATACTTGAGTTCCCTGGGAACGCCGGGAAGACAGATGATCGGTTTTCCATGGACTTCCCTGATAAATGCAGGGGCCGTGCCCACCGGGTTGGGAATGGCCTGACTGCCCGCAGGCACAAAGGCCTGCCGCCTGTTGTTTTCAGGCATATTATAGCCATAGCGGTGAAATACCTGTTCAATCTGGTCCATGAGATCCTGTCTGAATTCCAGGTCTACGCCTGCAATCTGCGCAACAGCATCCCGGGTCAGGTCATCCAGAGTGGGGCCAAGTCCGCCCGTGGTAATCACCAGATCACATCTTTGAACCGCATTTTCTATTACTCGTTTCATTTCATCGGGCAAATCGCCTACGGCTGTTCGAAAACGCACAGAAATACCTATTCTGCCCAACTCCTGGGCCAGGTAAGTGGTATTTGTGTCCATGATCTGACCTAACAGGAGCTCTGTACCGATTGTGATGATTTCACATGAGGGGGATTCAAATGGTATCTTTTTTTTGGGATTTGGCATAAATACGGCCTTTATCTCAAGTAACAGGGTAAGTAATCAGGCGCAAGGCCCAGGACTTTAGGAGAGGGGATCAGACAATATTGAACTCATGCAAACAACTCCGGGTGTCCACCCGTGTGCAAAAACAGAATCCTCTGGCCGGATAATTTTCCCTGCTCAAGCCAGTTTAACAGGGCTGATGCGGCCTTGCCCGTATAGACACGGTCCAGGAATATGCCTTCACGCCTGGCAAGAACCTCAATAGCCTTTTCTCCCTCTGCAGTTGGGATGGAATACCCCGGACCTATAAAACCGTCCTCTACCAAGACCGACTCACGAGTCACATTGCCGCCCAGGATGCCTGCTGTTTCATGGGCGAGTTTAAAGACCTTTTCTTCAAGTTCTTCCCTGTACATAGCTACTGAGATCCCGTTAATCAGGCCTTTCCATCCTGTCATATCTTTACCAACGACCAGCCCGGCCTGTGTTCCGCCTGAACCGGAGGCATGGATAATCTGATTAAATGTTACTCCTAACCGCTTTTCATCATTAAGAATTTCTAAAAAGGCAGTTATGTATCCCACTACCCCTACGGGAACTGATCCGCCGATAGGAATTCTGAAAACCCTTTGTCCCTGTTCAGTTAATTCCCTGGATAATGCCTCGCTTTCCGTTTCCCAGTCATTCCAATCAGGAGAATCCACATACCGGATTTGGGCGCCCAACAGATTGTCCAGGACCAGGTTCCCGGTGGGCTTAACCGGTCTTTTTCCTCCTAAGACTAATGAAACCGACATGCCGGCCGCAGCGCCGGCAGCAGCGGTCAGACGACAAAAATTGGACTGGATACCGCCACTCGTAACCACGGTATCACAGCCATTTTCCAGGGCCTCCCCGATCAGTAGTTCTAATTTACGGCTTTTATTGCCGCCCAGCCCGAAACCAGTCAGATCATCCCGTTTGCAATAGATCTCCGTCCCATAGGTCTCCGAAAGGGAATTTAAGCGATGACAAGGTGTAGGAACAAGGGACAGGGGAAATTTAGGAAACTCCTCAAGTCTTTCTTCTAAATAGACTATCTTATCTCCTGTAATCATTTCTCAACACCTTCACATTTTGAAAAATTACCCTGAAAGAATAACACATAAAATCATCCCTGATTAGCAGGCAAATCATGCAGAAGAGGAAAAAGGGGAATCAAGAACTATTTTTTCAGCATCATGAGCACTTATACTGTCCCCAAGGGGCTCCATTTGGAGAACCCCATTTTCGTCATACAATCCGGCCTTGATGCGTGTCAGATACCCGTTGGCAAATGCCTGCGTTTGGACCTCCAGTAATACATCACCTGTTGTGCGCAAAATCTGGAACCCTCCGGGAATAGACTGGTGGATGCACCCTTCAGGGTTTGCTTGAATACGATTCCAGTTCAGTTCTAAAAGCAGATTCCCTGGACCCTCCGCCAGCAGCCTGCAGGAAATTCGGGGCATACTCTCCCCTGCAAGCACTATATCAGCTAAGAAATAGAATCCTTCAGTGTCATTTGGCTTGCCAACAACAAAGCCTGGTGTCAGCATATCATTCACAAGGTAATTGTGGTGCGCACTGATCTTACTTTCTCGATATTTAATCACAATTCCTTCCTTCTAAATCCCGAATAACTAAAGTCTTCTGCGAAGTGTTTCGAGCAATATTGGCAATACAGTTGCTGCATCCGCTACAAGTCCCAGGTCGACAATTCGGAAAACAGGGGCATCAGGATTGCGATTTATAGCGATAACAGTTTCAGCCCCCTGTATACCAGTAATGTATTGAAGAGCGCCTGAGGTTCCTATGGAAATAACCAGTTTGGCATTGACACTTTTTCCTGTCTGGCCTAATAGCCTGTCCTCCCCGGCCCAACCCGACAGGACTGCAGGACGAGTAGCTCCCACCTCTCCTTCAAGAAGCTCCGCCAGCTCATAAAGCAACTCAAACTGCTCCTTTGATCCCAGGCCCTTTCCCCCCGCAATAACCACTGACGCGTCTTCTAGACTGACTTTGCCCGTACGCTGGGGCTTGCTCCTGACAATTTTTACACGAGGTTCGGGAAACACGTCCACCTCAGGGTATATTATGTGACCAACTGACTCTGCATTGTGTGGAAGTTCACGAAACACACCAGGGTGGACAGTGGCCATCTGCGGCCTGCGATCAGGCGTAACTACTTCCGCCAGGAGTTCCCCGCCAAAGGCAGGAGTCGTCTGCACCAAAAGGAAGCTTTCCGGATCAACTTCCAGGTCCACACAGTCGGCGCTCAGGCCGGTTCGCAGTCGTTTGGCCAGTCTTGGAAAAAATTCCCGACCAAAAGACGTGGCACCTGCAAGAAAAATCTCCGGTTGATATGACTTTACCCATTGAGCCAGCAGCGTGGTGTATTTTTCTACTTCATACTCCTTCAGGTTTTGGTGATCGGCCACAATAACCGTATCTGCACCGTGGGCCACATATTCCATAGCATACTGATGGATCTGATCCCCCAATAGAACTACTGTAGTCCCGGTGTTGAGTGTCTCTGCCAGCTCTCTTCCTTTAGCTATAAGCTGCAGCGTGATCCGGTTCTGAAAATAATCCCTGTAATCGCCGAAAATCCAAACCCCACCAAATGTCTTATTCATTTCCGTCTTCTTCGTCTAAAATGCTCATGCTCTCAAGTTTGTGGATCAGAGCGTCAACAATGAATTGTGGCGAACCGGTCACAATTCTGCCCCCTGTCCTGTCAGCAGGCGGTCGAAGTTTCCGAACATGGGTCGCAGAACCTTTGAGACCAACTTCATCCGGTTGTAAGCCCAGGTCATGTGCTGCCCACCGGATTATGTCCTTTTGTGAGAAGGCGGCCTCCACTGCCCCTAAAGACAGATTTTTTACCGGACAAAGGTCTTTGCTGACGGTTAAAAGTGCCGGCAAGGGTACACGAATAGTGTCGAGAAATCCTTCACTCAACCGTTTTAGAACAAGGAGATGTCCATCCATGTGAATTTCATTTACCCCGCACACCTGTGGCAGATCCAGTTCCTCTGCAATTTGGGGCCCAACATGACCCGTATCGCTGTCAATGGTCTGCATACCACACAGTAACAAATCGGGGAAGGGCTGGAGCTTAGAAACGGCCATGGCAAGAACATGGGAAGTCGCCAGGGTGTCCGCACCGGCAAAGGCAGAGTCTGTCAACAGAATCGCCTGGTCCGCACCGGCTGCGAGGGCTTCTCTAAGCGCCTCCTCACTCTGGGGCGGACCCATGGAAATGACGGTTATGCACCCCCCCTCTCTTTCCCGGAGTTCAAGAGATGCTTGTAATGCAACACAATCCAGGGGATTGATAATACTCTCAACTCCCTCACGAATGATGGTCATGCGTTGCTCATCTATTCGAATATTAGGCACATCAGGTACCTGTTTAACGAAAACAACGATGTTCATGGATCCTGTCATTTCTTTTTATTCATTGAGCAGGCTTTTCGCAATAACCATGCGTTGAATCTCAGAAGTCCCTTCATAAATCTCACAGACCTTGGCATCCCTGTAAAATCGCTCGATGGGATATGCCTTGGTGTATCCGTATCCTCCATGAATTTGTACGCCCATCCTTGTGGCATCTACAGCCACCTCGCTCGCATAGACCTTTGCCATGGCCGATTCCCTGACATGATTTATGCCCTTATCCTTCAGATCGGAGGCGCGATAGATCAGGAGCCTTGCCGCTTCAATGCGGGTGGCCATGTCAGCAAGGAAATCCTGAATGGCACCAAATTCGGAGATGCTCTTTCCGAATTGATTTCTTTCCTTTGCGTATTTGAGAGATACATCCAAAGATCCCTGGGCGATACCCAGGGCCTGAGCAGCGATGCCTATTCGACCCCCGTTGAGCGTAGTCAGTGCGATCTTGAGCCCCTCCCCTTCTTCCCCCAAAAGATTTTCAAGTGGTATCCGGCAGTCATGAAGGACAATGGGGCAGACCGGATTCCCTCGCATTCCCATAAGTTCCTCTGTCGGCCCCTTTTCAAGCCCTTCTCTTTCCGATTCCACAATACATACGGAAAATTTTTTTCCTTTCTCACCCGTTTGAATTCCGGCAAATACAAGGTTAATACCGGAGATCCCACCGTTGGTTACAAATACCTTATTGCCATTCAATATGTAGTTATCACCGTCACGAATGGCACTGGTTTCAAGAGAAGACGCATCAGAGCCGGCATTGGGTTCGGTGAGGCAAAAGGTACCGATTTTCTTGCCCGTTGCCAAAGGGACTAAAAAACGTTCCCTTTGTTTTTCGGTCCCGAACACATAAACAGGCGACGCTGACACACCGTTGTGAACGGCCACACAGAGCCCCATAGCGGCATTGACCCTCGATATTTCCTCAATAACAATGGCGTAGCTTATTGTTTCGAGGCCCGCACCACCGTATTGGGCAGGTATTTCAAGGCCGAAATAATTTAGATCGGCCATTTCCTGCGCTATATCCCATGGAAAGAGCCCTGTCCTGTCCATTTCCACTGCAACAGGAGCAAGCCTTGTCTCCGCGAATTTCCTTACTGTTCGCCGGATTACTGCCTGTTTCATGGAAGGTTCTAAATGCATTTATGTGATTTCCTTACTGTCCCTTTTGCCCGCAATTAATAAAACCACCAAAGGAGGTGGCTTTAATCTGTCCCTTATAGGTGCTCCTTGAGCCAGCCGGCTGTTCCATAAAGAGAGATTGCCTCGTCATCCGGCATCCAGATTCCTTACCGCTTGTACCTTCCCATTAACTCACCTTCAGCAAGGATATGGCCTTCCATGGCCTTCAGCAACCGGGCCTTTGTACTACCCGCCGGAATATCCATTTTCTTATCCAGGGCGTAGATCTTGAAAAAATACCTGTGTGTTCCCCCGGGAGGACATGGGCCGCCATAGCCCAGTCTGCGGAAATCGTTTGTACCATGCGTCCCACCCATGTCCAGGTTCTCTTCGGCGGGTATGTTCTCCGGGAGCCCGCGTGTATCCGGTGGAAGGTCAAAAAGGACCCAGTGAACCCATGTTCCCATAGGGGCATCGGGATCATCACAGATCAGGGCAATGCTCGCGGTACCCTCAGGCACATCACCCCATCCATGACAGAGGTGGTGAAACATCCTGACCATCGCAAGTGTATTGAACAGGAATCATACCTCCCGGTTTAAAGGCCGAACTCGTAATTTTGATCTCCATTTTTTTCCCTCCTGCTATCTTAGAATGGACATCTTCTTCGCTTTGAAAAAACAAAAGCATCGTCATCCCCACCAGGAGCAAGCAAATTATTGGTACGGATAACTCCTTTGTCTTCCTCAACACCCTGATGTCAGTGATCCGGGTATTAGGATACTGACCTTCTTCATTCTTCTCCAGGTATTTCACCATATCCCAAAGCGCGTTCAAGGCACTTGAGACACCCACCAGGGCCTCCATTTCAACGCCGGTCCGGGCCTGTGCCCTGACAAGACAACCCGCCTCGATGGAGTCCTTTGACACCTGGAAAGTCACATTTACAGCATCAAGGGCAATCTGATGACAGTGGGGGATCAAAAGGTGTGTCTGCTTTGTGGCGTTCATTGCGGCAATCTCTGCCACCTGAAACGGATCACCCTTTTTGATATGGCCCTTTTGGATCTGTTGGATTGTGTCGGGAGAAAGGAGGATCCTTCCGCCAGCCTCTGCCTCGCGTTTGATAACCGGCTTTTCAGTAACATCTACCATGCCCATGATCTATCCTCCTTAAAAAATCTCCTTTTTTCTTCCGCCCTGCACTTTGATACGGTTGACGGTTTCTATGAGTGCGGGGAATACGTGCTCCCGCGTGTCTCCGCCCACAA
>JAFDHL010000164.1 GCA_019308785.1 Deltaproteobacteria bacterium | reverse complement strand
ACGGCCTCTCCACACATCCTGTTTTCCCCTTGCATGCTTTATCCACTTTTCCCTCTTATCAGAAGGGATTCCGCACATAAGTGCCCAATAGTTCAGTTCACGAGGGGGCAATATCCGATTTCCTCTTTTTTCCAAAAATGAGCCAAGCTGCTCCCTTGAATATTTTTTTTGCAGCCAATCCATGGAAACCCAGGAACCCCTTTCCATAATACGGCCCATGATCAGGCTGTCGTGTCTGATAATATCAATTGTCCCGCAGTCATATTCCCAAAAGAGCTGGAAGAGAAACTCAGGGATTCCTGTATGGTTTTTTATGCTGCCTTTAACTTTTTCATTCATGGTTATCTTATGAGGCGCTGATCATCACGCACAAAATCAGGCGCAAAACCCTTTCCCTTCTCCCGTTACTTATTTAAATCACAACTCATTTCCATATCATTATACCTTCCAAATTTAGCATATTAAGCTATGAAAAGAAACCATTTATTGTCCGGCATCTTTTAGTAAAAACAATACCTTTTCTCTCAAACCAGTTGCAGGTTGACATGCGATTGAGCGCCGACCTCAATTATTCGCGCCCGTTTGATGAAATTTGTTTAGTCATTTAATCGAGGAACTGATAGACAGAAGGTGGAGACTTTTTTTCAGCATTATGGTTTACATGCTTAATGGAAAAGCGAGTCTGATTTTTGGCAATTTTTTTAGACAGGAGGCATATTATGGAGAAATGGATTAGTTTAGGCGAGAAATTAAGACATCTGGTGAATCCGTCCACCTTGCCAGTGGCTGTGAAATTTCTGGAAAGGGAAGATGACATTCCTCAAAAAGCAAAAAGACCTCTTCAAGACATGGGTGTTAAGATGGCTCCGTGTCAGGGTTCCGCCATGGTTAGGCGTTATGGGTGGACCGTGGCTTTTACCGGCGAGGATGTAGGATGCGCCATTGCAGCCCACACATACGGCTGGGAAAAAGTTACAAATGAAGATGGGCCAATCTATTTTTTTACCCGGATGAACTATGTATCCGATGAGACGGCGGCGGCTGAGGTACTTGCAGGACTCCCAACTCTTGAACTGGATTATGATCCCATCGTGGTCTACTCTCCCCTGGAAAGGACAAAGGTTGAACCGGATGTCGTCCTCATTTATGTAAACCCGGCCCAGATGATGCGTCTAATACATGGTGCGACCTACCATACAGGGAGACCGTTTGAAAGCAGCTTCTCAGGCAGAGCAGCCTCCTGTACGGAGGGTGTTATAGGTGCATATCTTGACGATACACCCAAGGTAGTGGTCCCGGGTAACGGGGACAGGGTTTGGGCCACATGCCAGGATCACGAAATGATTATGGCCGTTCCCGGTTCACGCTTGGCCGAGGTCGTTGAGGGTTTGGAGAAAACACACCGAACAGGCATCCGCTACCCAATCCCTGCATACCTTCGGTATCAACCGGAAGTAGGTTTTACTATCCCTTTATCCGATATCTTCAAGCCGGAAGAGTTAGATAAACTGCTTAAGCGCAGGGATGCTTGAGAATCTATAAGAGTTTGTGAACTGGAGGGGTTACCGCGACTCATTGAAGAGACACAATATTATCTAATAAAGGATTGAAAAAATGGCACGTGAAGAGAGAATTAAATCCTTACAGGAGAAGATAAAGGAACAGGGATTAGGCGGTGCCCTGCTCTTCTATTCCCGTGATGTTTTCTATTACACAGGCACGGCACAGCCATCCTATCTGGTTATTTTGCCGGAAGACTATGTGTTGTTTGTGAGAAGTGGCTTTGAATTCGCGTCAAATGACGTGTTCATTGAAAAGGATAAGATTAAAGAAGAGCGAGGGCTGGAGAATGTCTTCGAGGAAATATCGTCAAGATTGGAGGGCAAGAAGATTGCAACCGAATTAGATGTCCTGCCAACCAAACAATTTTTTGAATTCCAAAAAGTATTTTCCGGGTTTGATTTCGTTGATGTATCACCTCTTGTCCTGGAACAAAGGAAGAAAAAAGATGCGTTTGAAATAGAAAAGATCAAACAAGCATGTGAAACCATGGGTGCAGGACATGAAGCAGTGCTATCTACCTTAAAGGAAGGAATCACAGAGCTTGAACTCGCTGCCGCGGTTGAGAACGCCCATAGACTGGCCGGACACGAAGGAATATTTTTTATGAGACAGCCGGATTTCTTTATGAGCAGGGGCCCTATTGCCTCCGGGCCAAACCTCTTAAAACTCAGCGGCGTTATTTTCAGTATAACGGGCGTGGGTTTAAGCCCGTCTGTCCCGGCCGGGCCTTCAAGAAGAAGAATTGAAAAAGGGGATACAGTCATTGTTGATATCCCAACCCTGGTAGATGGATATCATGCGGATCAGACGAGAACATATGTGCTTGGAAAGGCCGATGAGGAGTTTAAGGCAATGTTCAATGCCTTGAGAGGGGTTGAGGATTATCTTATTGAGAACATCAAACCGGAAATGAAATGCAGCGAGGCATTCCAGGTGGCTGCGGATAAAAGCAAGGAACTGGATTTCATGGATGCCTTCTTGAGTTTTAGGAATGGGAAAAAGAGTCATATGATCGGCCATGGCATCGGACTGGAATGTTCTGAACCTCCCATACTCTCAAAATATGATCATTCAGAACTTTTGGACGGTTATGTCATAACTCTGGAGATGCACATGCTGAGAGAGGATGTTGGCGTCGTTAAACTGGAAGACATGATCCTGATCAAGCACAATGGAAATGAACTCATGACAAAAAGCCCCAGACGGCTTTTTGAGATCTGAAGAAAGTTAACACCATGAAAAAGGAAATACCCAATCTATATTCCCATAAGAAAGGAGATAAAAATGGATTATGATCAAATGACTGCACCGTGTGGATTGGATTGTTTTAATTGCCCTATGTATTTAGCTAATGAGAATCAGGAGTTAAGAAAAGCAATATCCAAGAAACAGGGTATTCCGCTTGAAAAAGCAGTCTGTCAAGGATGTCGAAATGAAAATGGAACGATTGCTTTTCTTGGCATGACAGAACCGTGCAGTGTTTATCAGTGTATTGAGAACAAAGGCATTAGACTTTGTTGTGACTGCAGCGATTTTCCATGTGATCATCTTCACCCATATGCTGACAATGCGTCCAGCTTCCCCCATAACACCAAGGTCTTTAATCTGTGTCTAATAAAGAAGATGGGGCTGGAAGCATGGGCACAGAACAAGGCGAAGAGTGTAAAAGACACCTATTTCAAAGGAAAACTAAAGCTGTAGTCAACGCAATTAGTGAACGCTTCAATCTGCGCCCAACTTATTGAGGCTATTTTCTTTGCAGTAACTCCTTGGGCACCTCAGCCTTTTCCGGCCATCCGTCCGGTATGATCTGGCCGGGCTTTTCGCCGAATTTCTTCTTGTCGGAGTGTAACTTGGGCCTTTTGAATTCTTCCCTTGGCTCTTTCGGAATCCTGCCATTGAGGATGGCCTCCGAACGCAGTCTTCTCCCGACGGTCTTTTCCATCAGTGTGCCAAGTTCAAAAATCCTTTCGATATTGATACCACCGATATCAATGCCCATCTCATCCAACATGACACACATATCCTCAAAGGTGACCAGCCCAACGACATTAGGATCTTTGTAATAATACGCTCCTGTCCCGGCCACTGGTGTCCTGTCAAGGAAATTTGTCGGCTGTCCCCCCATACCTCCTAAGGTCCCCTCAAAGATCTCAATACCTGCCTGAAGGGCGGCAAGGACATTTGCAAGTCCCCAGCCCCTGGTCACATGAAAATGGGCCACATGCAGATCCGGATTGGGAATCTCATCCAATAGCATGGAATAGTAACGGTAAACCTGATCAGGCGGGGCCGAGCCGTCATGATCCGCGTGCTCGATATCGTCCGCTCCGATACTCAGCCACCGCTTTGTGAACTCTATGGCATCCTCTAATCTTGTCGGCCCCGATATTGGGCTGCCCCAGATGGTACTCACTGTTCCGTTCATTTTAATGCCGGCGTCTTTACATTTCTTGATACACCTTTCTGCCTCGGCCCAGTAAGCCGGCAGGGTTGTACCGCTGTTTGCAAAATGATGCTCCTCATCCGTTGAAACCATCATCAAGACCCGATCCGGGCCGCATCCCTGTTCCTTGAGCCTGATTGCCCGGTCAACACCGGGCTCTCTGATCGTTACAGCGGTCCATTCAATATCTTTCGGGTCAATGCCCTTTTTGACCAGCCTTTTTTCAAATATATCGCTCCTGATCCCTTTCAGCACCTCTTCAGCGTCCTTGAACTGGGGCATGATTCTCGGGTTTCCCAGGTTTGCCACCTCAAGCCTTCTTACACCAGCAAAGGCCAGTTCCTGAAGATAATATATCTTGGCCTCGGTGGGAATCCATGCCTCTTCATGCTGAAGACCATCCCTGATAGTTATGTCGGCTAACCTTACCTTTTTGGGCATCCTTTGATTTAACTTGAAAATATCATATTCGCTCATCTTTCCCTCCTTCTCAGTAATGTGAATTTCTAAATGCTAAACAAATCCAAAACCCGAATGTCCAAAACTCAAAAAAAGATAGGCCCCATGCTTCCCTTTTGCCATTAAGAGATAGTGCATGAACGTGTTTTGGTCATCTGGATTTCTATCATTTGGTATTGTTTCGATTTTCTGATTTCGTGCTTCGTGTTTAAGTTGAGGCGGGGATAAACCCCGCCCCTACATGGTTCGGTTGTAGACTACTCCCTACCCCCTGATGGATCTCGGAAGCAACATATGATGATGGGGGCAGATACTGGTCGGGTTTTGATAACAGCATCTCGCAAAACCAACAAAATAGTCCCTGAGTGAAGCCATTCGGGTGATCTCGTCCACCAGCCCTGCTTTTGCACAGTATATTGGCCTGGACTGGTCATAGTACTGTTGCGCAAGTGCATTCATCTTATCAATCACCGGTTCAATGGGCTTGCCCGCATCCTTTTCCTTTACCAACCGTCTTGAAAAAGCGGCGGCAGCTGCCGTTTCCCCGTGCATAACATAAATTTCAGTTGTCGGCACCCCCAGGGTAAAGGCATTATTCCGGGTAGCCTGGGGCCCTCCCATGATGTAATGTGCCGCAGCCGTCCCTTTTCTCAAGACAACACACATCATCGGAATGTGTGAACTCTCAATTGAGTAGATAAGTGACTGCCCGAGCCCTAAGAGTTCCGCCTGTTCCGCAATATCCCCCACATCAATACCGCTTGTATCCTGAAACCAGATCATGGGCACCTTGTCCCTGCCGCAGAACATGACCAGTTCATTCATTTTAATCAGACCTTCCCTGTAAAGCTTGCCTCCTATGCCCGGATATTTACCCTCTGCATATTGAGGATACCCCTTGCCAAGGAATCCCTGGCGATTGGCAATCACCCCGACTAAAAAACCGTCTATCTTTGCAAGGCCACAGTACACTTCAGGACCATAGTCCGGTCTGTATTCCATGTGTTCGCTTCCGTCAAAAAGCCTTGCCAGGACCTGTTCAATGCTATAGGTCCTTTTTTGACTAAAGGGGACAATAAGGTTAAGGTCCTCTGCCGGATAAACCGGATCAGCAGGTTCTGCAACCCTGAAGGTTGAAGGATCATACAGCGGCATACCTGCCATACATTTCTTTAGCGCCTCAAGGACACCTTCCTCCGTGTCAAACACCTCTCTCATAAAACCGGTTTTGTCATAGTGTACCTTTACGCCCCCGGGCGGAACCTGTTTGAACTGCCTTGTTGCCTCAATTAGGGTTTCCGCACCTTCGAGGTCAAAATGCCCCTTGGGAGACATCCCGCTGACAATTCCGCCGCCACCCACTGCCATATTGGATTTTTCATGGGCAAATATGATAGCAGGGCTGATGGCATGGTATCCCCCGCCCGCCGGATTGGTCCCGTACATGCCTACTATTACCGGTATTCCCTTTTCGATCAGTTCGGAATGCCTGAAAAATATTCTTCCCCCGGATCGTCTTCCAGCGTAAACTTTTTCCTGCTCCGTTAACTTAACCCCGCTGCAATTGAGTATCCAGACAAGTGGAATGTGCAGTTGCTCGGCAATATCCTGGGCGCGGAAGACGTGTTCACGCTGACCGGAAATCCACGCACCGGCAAGGACCTTGTTATCAGAGGCAATGATCAAGGCATATCTGCCGGATATCTTGCCTAATCCGGTCACAACGCCCGTGGTTCCTTCCTGGTTGAACTCAGGGTCATAGAGGCTATTAAGCGGCAGGAATGTGCCGGGATCAACCAGAAGGTCGATCCTTTCCCAGGCCGTCTTTTCTCCCCTTTTGTGGACCCTTTCGGCCGGGATACCGGTCAACTTTCTTTTCTCTGTTGCCTCGGCGATATCGTCTTCCACCTTTGATATTTCAGCCGCATTCGCCTTTTCCCGTTCTTTTTCATTTTCCCGTAGTTCTTTTCCTATGGGACTCATCTTTTGGAAATACTGTCTCATCTCACTTAGCCTCCCTGTAGTCTGCTACCCGTTGTTCGAGCGTCGCGATCAGGCCTGCGCGTAATTTCGCATCCCTGTAAAGTATGGAATCTGCCTGTGCCTCGTTTTTTACAAATGCATTTTCATCAAATTTTGATGGATCATAATCCTTAAGAAGGTTGTTTAAGGCATCTATGGATTGCGGTGCCAAGGGCCTTCCAGTCCTAACCATTTCGTCTTTTACTTCTCTTAAGGATTTACCCCAAAGATGTGATCTTATCAACCTCGAGAGAGATCTCCTCTTTGGTCGCTAAGGTCAGTCTTTCTTTGTCACTAATTTTAGGGATTTCTTCTGCCGGGCATGTAGCCAGCTCCAGACCTTTCGGGAGCAAAAGCAGTCCCGTGTCATCATTGTGGGTCTCCAGTGCTTCCAGATACTGTGCCCTATCCGCATCGGGATCATCGGTTTTCTGCCGCCTGGGAAATGAAAAAGGAATATCTACAACGATGTTGTAGATTCCGATTCCTCTCAGCTGATCGGCCTTCACGTCCTTTGATGTTTTGGCCATGTATTCGGCATTGATCGGACCGGCCTTGACCAATGCCCTGGCCACACCCGACCAGCCTGGAACAAGACCGATCATGGCCTCGCTGAAACACATACCACTTCTTGAATCGCCAACTATAAAATCGGCCATCAGGGGAATCTCTGCCGAACCACCAAACCTGGTCCCCCCTCCACAAACAGCAACAACCCTTAAATACTCAGAGATCCTTCTGACACTTCCGTGGAGAGCAATCCCCTTCTTAATTCGGTTATCCGCCCAATCAAAGAGCCGGTCTATCTCTTCTGCCGGGGCGCCTGCCGATTCCTTCTCTTTCTTTGTTTCCAGGGTCCTGTCCAGTCTATTGAGGCTCTCCTTGAGATCACCACCGGCGTGGACCGGATCATTGGCACCGTAAATAACAAGGAATTCAAGGTCATCCCTTTTCTCGAAGACCTTATCCAGCCCTTCCAGGTAGGCATCCAGTCCAGGGTTTCCAACCTGGTGGACCGGCGGGTTGTAATAACAGAGGACTGAACCTAACTTTCCTCTGAAAGTGACCCGGTCAATCATAAGATATGCCTTGCCCTCAGACCATTCATAGATAGGTCCGAGATTCTTATATTCTGAAATCTTATCGGATCTGACCAGCCTTATGGGCCCTTTCATATAACCCCTCCCCTTGATTAGAGTTGATTCCTGAATCTTGCATAAACAATCTTGAATGGATTAATAAAAAAACATACTCTCATGCACTTAGGCAGGTTTTAGGTAGACCATGGAAATAACCTGTGGGGTGCCAATGGGATGAAGGCGAAATATTCAAGATTGTTTACCCCTTGGGAGCGCCGATTTTACCGAATCTACTGCGTTATCAAGTGCTTGCGGTAAATTACTACAGCTGCGCACTTGATGCCTTGTATCTTCGGCAAACTCAACGCTTGCAAAATCCAGGTAATTATTAACGGGACTACATATATGAAAATAATCTCTATATCAAGTAATATAAGATAATCTAAAGTAAATCTTTTTCAAGTGATTCCTTTTTTAATTGAGCGAGACTCGTTTCAGCCAATCTCATGCCAATTTCTCTAAACCACTGGAGCGCAATATGTACGTCACAACCCTAAAGGACTGTTTTTTGGACAGCTT
>JAFDHL010000163.1 GCA_019308785.1 Deltaproteobacteria bacterium | reverse complement strand
CAAGGGGGATATCCCCGAGCCGATCACGGATGAGTACAAGGGCGATTTCAACGAGATCAAGAATAACCTCAACGTGTGCATAGATGCCATAAACGGCCTGACCGGTGAGATGGGCATGCTAAGAGAGGCTGGTGTTGAAGGTAAGCTTGACACCAGAGGTGATGCGGATAAGTTCGGTGGTGACTTTGGCAAGATCGTCAAAGGTGTAAACGACACCCTGGATGCCATTGTTGTGCCCATCAATGAGGCCATGGAGGTACTTGGAAGCGTGGCTGATCGAGATCTTACCAAACGTGTGGTTGGAGACTGCAAGGGCCAGTTGGCGGATTTCAAGGAGAATATCAACAGGGCCGTAACGAACCTGCACGATGCACTTGCTCAAGCTGCCGTAGCGGCCGACCAGGTGGGTTCCGCCTCGGTCCAGGTTGCTGCATCCAGCCAGCAATTAGCTGAAGGTTCAAGCGAGCAGGCCTCATCTTTAGAGGAGACATCTTCATCTCTTGAAGAGATGGCTTCCATGACCAAGCAGAATGCAGATAATGCAAGTCAGGCAAATACCCACATGGAGGAAGCAAACACGGTCATTGGCAAGGCAAATGAATCCATGGGAGATCTGACCACCTCTATGGATGGGATCTCAAAGGCAAGTGAGGAGACCTTCAAGATCATTAAGACCATTGATGAGATCGCATTCCAGACCAATCTCCTTGCCCTGAACGCAGCAGTTGAGGCTGCCAGGGCAGGTGAGGCAGGAGCAGGTTTTGCCGTTGTTGCTGAAGAGGTCCGAAACCTTGCTATGCGATCAGCGGAAGCAGCAAAGAATACGTCTGAATTGATCGAAGGCACTGTTAAAAAGGTTAATGATGGATCCGAGCTGGTGGCAACGACCAATGAAGCCTTTGTTCAGGTGGCTGAAAGTGCTTCCAAGGTGGGGGACCTGGTCGGCGAGATTGCTGCTGCCTCAAAAGAACAGACTCAGGGAATTGAGCAGGTGAACCAGGCCGTTGCCGAGATGGACAAGGTGACCCAGCAGAATGCTGCAAATGCTGAAGAGTCTGCCTCAGCCTCTGAGGAGATGAGCGCTCAGTCCCAGGAACTCAACAGTATGCTTGCTGAGTTCAAGTTGGAAGGGCAGAGCAGTGGACGTAAACAGATAACCGCAGGAACTGCAAAGCAGGAGGTTCGCAGCGTCAAAAAGAAAGAGGTTGATCAGGCCAGGAAACCTGAAGCTGTCATCCCGTTGGGCGATGATAGTAAGGTGGACGATGCCGATTTCGCGGACTTCTAACTAAAATCGTTTCATGATTTTAGAAAGCGCCTGCCCGCAATCGCTTGAACTCAGGCCCGCCCTCCTGCCGAGGCGGAGCGAAGCGGACGGGCGAAGCGGGCGGGTGACGTCGTCACTTTCATAATTGAATATACAGGGTGCGTCAAAGAAAAGTGCGCACCCTGTATATTATCAAATCTCCATGATACTGCCTTAGCCACCTTAGTTCATTTTATACATGGCGTCATTAATGGTTACGTATTACGAACGAGGCCAAAAAATTTAAAATGTAGGGGCGGGCTTTACGCCCGCCCGGATTGCTGCATAAATCGTGTTTTTCGGGCGGGGATAAACCCCGCCCCTACGAAGGCAACGGGCAAAGCCGAATTCAATACGGCAATATTAATGTAGTCGTGTATAGTTGCGGATTCGGAAATCGGAAATCTAAAATCGGAAATTACAAATGGCATTCACGTTTTTTTTCAGGGATCTTCCGGCCCTTCATGCTATCAGGGACCACGTGATCCCGGAACTTCGAAGACACCGCTATATAAATGTCTGGGACGCAGGTTGCGCTATGGGACCGGAGCCCTATTCTTTGGCCATTATTTTCAGGGAGGCTTTAGGGTGTTACGGGTTTAAGAGGATGAAAATATATGCCACGGATCTCGATGAAGAAAGCCATCAATTTGGAAAGATTATAGCAGAAGGTATTTATCCGGAAGAGACCGTTAAAAGGATACCAAAGGACATATTCAGGAAGTACTTTTCGCCGAACAACAGGCCCGGCTATTTCAAGATTGCGGACGAGATCATGCAGTGTGTTTCTTTTCAAAAACATGATTTGCGCACATTGAAACCGGTCCGGGATAATTTTGGCCTGATCGTTTGTAAGAATGTGCTGCTTCACCTGAGTGAGTCCGAGCGTGTTAACGTCATCAAGATGTTCCACAAATTCCTTATGCCTGGTGGCTTCTTTGTGACCGAGCAGACACAGAAAATGCCCAACCAAATAGTCCACCTCTTTAAACAAATAACCACAAATGTGCAACTCTTTGAGAAGAGATAAGGCAAAATATAAAATCGTGGAGCGATTTTATTGAAGATAATAAATCTCACATGCGACAGTGATATTTACTCATCCAATGTCTATTTTCTTCTGGGTGACAGGAAGGCTATTGATGATGTCAATGTCCTGATAGACGTGGGCAGGGATCCTTTGGTCATTGAGAAGATAAAGAAGCTTAACACCGGGGCAGGAAAGAGTAAGGTTGAAAAGGTTCTACTGACCCACGGGCATTATGACCACGTGGATCTTCTGCCGATTATCAAAGATGAATTTAACCCGGACGTCTATGCCTTTCATTCATTTAATGGGGTGACACATGTCTTAAGGGACGGACAGACACTGAGGTTAGCAGACAGGTGGTTCGAGATTATACACACCCCAGGCCATACCAGTGACTCGATCTGTCTTTATTGTGAAGAGGAGGCTGTCCTATTTTCAGGGGATACGTCCCTGATCATTACTACGACAAATGGTTCCCACCAGGAAGATTTTACCAGATCCCTTGAAAGAATCGCGCGGAAAAGTATCACAGCGGTATATCCGGGACATGGCCCGCCATTAACCTTTAAGGTTAAACAATCGATATATGCATCGCTTGACAACGTCAGGAAAAGCAAGAAAATATGAAAATCATCTTTCATGAAGACTACAGGAATTCAAGTTATGCCCCGGATACCGCTGCGATAGAAGGCAGAATGGAAAATATTATGGATCTTCTATCCAAGCAAAAAGATTATTCGGTGCTAAAACCGGCAGCGGCCGAGATTGTGGATGTCCTGCAGGCTCACACGGAGGAGCATGTCAACCTCATCAGAAAAGATGACAGGCTCTTTCGCATGGCCCTCCTGGCAGCAGGCGGTGCTATATATGCCGCAGAAATTGCTTTAAATGGTGAGCCCTCGTTCGCAGCCTCCCGTGCCTCATACTGGGGTTTCTGCTATTTTAACAATATGGGGATTGCCCTGCTGAAACTCAGGTCGAAAGGCAAGATAAAGGGTGCATTTGTCCTGGATTTTGATGCACACAAAGGAGACGGAAATATTGATGTACTATCTGAATGTCCGGAAATCAAGATTCTGAATCCGTTTTCGCCCCATAGAAGGTCCTATCTTAAAGAGATTGAGAAACACCTGGCCAGGATGAAAGGGGTTGACATCATTGCTGTATCGGCGGGTTTTGATTCCTATGAAAAAGATTTTGGGAAAAAACTAAAGACCATGGATTTCTATCTCATAGGCAGGCTCCTTAAGAGGTTTTCCAAAAGGCTGTGTAATGGTCGAGAAGGAGGTTATTATCTAAAGGACCTGGGCAAAAACGTGCTTGCCTTTTGCCAGGGGTTTGCGGATTAATGATTGTCGATTGTCGATTTCATCAATTGATGGGTGTAGGATTGGATGGGCAGGTGAGTGGTCGGTCAAAAATGCAAACAAATTGACGTTCAGGCCCAGGGATGTTACATTTAGCATCAATGGACAGGGAGAGATAGACCAGACATGCCTGGTAAGTTTATCTTCAATGGAACATCGTCATATCAATACAAAAAATAACGAATGGGGTGTAGCCGTCGTACACTCTATATGGGAACGTGGCTCAGAAGAAGATATTTGTGCTCTCATCCGTGAAGTGAAAAGAAATGCCAAAGCCGCTGATGCTGTGCGAAGGGCCATATCGCATTCAGAAGTATATGGTTGGCCGAAATTTTTCAAGATGTACCTGGAGAAGATTTATGACAGAGAATAACGATATTTATTGGGAACGTTGGCAGAAACTTCTTGAGGCTGCGGCAAATATTCAGGGTCTTCTTCCAGGAAGTGTTATGGTCGGCGGCAGCGCTGCTGCTATCCATCTTAAGCATCATTATTCTTTTGACGCGGATCATGTTTTGTCAAACCTGAAAGAAACTTATGAGGAAGTACTTGATTTTCTTGAAGGCAGAGACGATTGGGAAACAGCCCGTATTCACCCACCAAAATTAATATTAGGGAACTTTCAAGGAGTTGAAACCGGCATTCGTCAACTGAAGCGTAGCTGTCCATTAGAGACGGAAATTATAAATATAGGCGGCAAATCAATAACTTTGCCAACCATACCAGAAATGGTTCGAACTAAAGGGTGGATGATAGTCTCTCGCAATGCTACTCGAGATTATATTGATTTTGCAGCCTTAGCCAAATATATTGGTATGGAAGATGCGATAGATGTTTTAAAAGACTTTAATTCATATTATTCAGATTTAATAAGAGGCAAGCAAGCTTCACCTATTGTTCAACTTGTTCGACAACTTGCAGAACCTAAACCGGGTGATCTCGATCAAATTGATCTCTCTCAATACAAAGGGGTTCAACCTCCTTTTGATTCCTGGGTTAATATTACAAGAATTTGTGAAGAAATATCTGTGGCATTAGGTGACACGTTGGGCGAATTTCAGAAATAGACAGGGAGAGACAGACCAGACATGCCTGAGACTGTGGCAATCTGCGAGTTGGCAAAGTGAGAGGCTTCATTAACAGCAAGAAACTGATTGTTCATTCGATCAATATTTTCCCCGAATTTGAGGGGCGTGGCTACGCTAAAAAGATGATCGAGATGTTCCAGACAGACTTTGATACTATCATAGCAGACAGGGTAAGAAATACAGCAAGAGGTTTCTGGGAAAAAATGGGATTTGAAGATAAAGGTGATGGGAACTATGTATGGTTTTCTAAGCGCAGGTGAATGCTGTTGGTTTCATGCCTTGCGTTCCATCTCCATTTCCTTCAGTGCCTGGCCCTGCTTGACACAAAGCAGGGAATCAATAATCCAGCTATGGTTTTTGTTGGAAACAGGGGGACCATGTCCTGGATAAATAGTATCTAATCTATTGCAGGCTAAGTAAAATAAAATATTGAGGAATTTTTCTTCATCAACGTATTCATTCCTGTTCGACATGATTTTCATTGGTGCATCACCCGAGAAAAAAACACCCTCCTTTTCGCAATAGAGGCCGATTGAATCCTCAGTATGCCCACCAATATGGAGTACTATAAAGGTACTGTCACCAAGCTTAATTGTATCGCCGTTCTTAAGTATTTTATCACAGTCACATTCAGTTGAATAGGCGTAGACCGTCGGATTGAACATTTCTTTGATCTGTGGCAACAGTTCTTTGTGGTCATAGTGGGAGTGAGTTAGGACAACCCGTTCTACTCGGCTTTTACCAATCCCTTTGGGTTCCTTCAAAAGATTCTCGATAATAACCGGATCACGACCCGTGTCGATCAAGGCATTGATGTCATCAGGCTTGTTATAACTGCCGGTAACAAGATAGGCGTTTGACGTATAGGTATTGTGTCTTTCAGCCAGATTTATGATCTTCAACTTGAACCTCTTCTGTCTCCTGAATTCTGGATCCTGACTCCTGTTTTGTTACTGGAAGGCTACATAAACTTTAAGCAGGAAACGTGCTAAATCGGTTATTGGAAATATTCTCTAATTATTACAAGTAATTGAGGCCTGTCAATTAGGGTATTTGGATGTGTCGTCTGGGCAGATTTGATCCCGGGTTTGACAACGTGTCAAATACTTGACCCGTATTTTATTTCAAAAGCGCATCTGTTATGAATCTGTAGCCTTCCTACCATCTTGTCCATCTCTTCGGAAGAAAGAATCCCCTGTTCCGTGAAAAACTCTCCCAATGGGCGCTCAAGACTGCGTTGCTTGCCCAAGAGGGTCGTGCGTTCAACGGAAGTTATGTATCCCTTACGGCAGGCGAATTGACAGAATTTTTCCCTGTAACTTTGCTCAATACGTCGCCCTGTCAGGATTTTTTTGACTTCATACGATGACAGGATTCCACTCTTAAGCGCTATCTGACCAATAGGCGGACGTTGACTTTTCTGCCAGGTTATCGCGGAAATAAGGGTCCTCCACGAAATAAAGCCCGAGTAATATAGAAATTGGCCGATCAATAGTTTGTGTTTTGGTAGATGACCTTTGTAAAGGTGATCTGAAAAATCCCTCTGTTTGTTTGCCTCTTCAGTTCTTTCTTTGCTTTTTTTCCGGATACCTATCCCACCCCTAAAGTAATATATTCGATCGCCTTTCATTAATGAATTAAGGTTTTCATAGGCCGTGGCGACTTCTATGAATCGTTCGTTCATTTCAACTTCAGTCTTTCCAAGTGCCCTTGAGCGATCCGGATGTGTCTCTAAAGCCTTCTTCCTGTAAGCCGCTTTAACTACCAATGGCCGAAGTTTTTTTAAGAGGTCAACCGTAATCTTATCTTCAGGGCCAAATAGCACGCAATAGGCGTTAAAAATATCTCTTTTGGATATGACGGAGGACAATTCCTTCTCCCTCGGAATATTGCAATCGCATTCTTAAGGATCAGACCTGGTAAACGGAAAAATAAATTAGCATCTATTCAGTGTTCGTCACATTTTTGACGTCCCGCTATATTCAAGTGTCCATTACTGTGGTGTATTTTTGGTTAAAATAATCAATATCTTGTATGTTTGTCAATAAAAAAAGCAATATATTGTATATAAGGAAAAAGAACATTGTTGCAATGAGTGTTGGTTAGAAAAGATTTACTGCAAAATTTAGGCCTTTTTTCATACAGAGACACAACCCGGTGAAATAGTTAATGCATTTTGCAAGGCAGGCAGAAGGCACTGATAATTCATCTGTTTTGATTTTTTGGCCTCAGGCTCAAAGTAGGACTACTTACTATCTGTGTGGGGTCTGGCATAAAAATTGCATTAAAATTGGGTATTTGCGACCATGCAGTCGATTTTCCTCAACCAGAAAGTTGACGGACTCGTAAAAAGTCTTTATTTGTCTTTTTTTGTCATTCCCGCCCCGCATCAAGTGCGGGATAAACTAAAGCGGGAATCCAGTCATTTCAGGCAGTTTTGGACTCCCGCCTTCGCGGGAGTGACGGTAAATTGGACTTTCAAATAAGTAAATCATAACCTATTGATATGATTGATAACTTATTTTCGGTTACAGTGCCGTCAAAGTTGAGCTACCAACTACTGCCAGGCAGTAGCCTCAAAGGCCGCAGGATGCTCCTCTGAGTATGAGCTGGTGCTTTAATTAAAAGGGAGGTCTTATTTCCACTATGAACAAAAGAACCACCATTATACCAATTGCCTCGGGCAAGGGCGGTGTGGGAAAAACGTTCTTAACGGCCAACCTTGCCATTGCCCTGGCCGAGAAGGGGCACCCGACCGTGGCTGTGGACATGGATCTGGGTGGTTCCAACCTGCATTCTTTCTTAAGCCTTCCCAACCGGTTCCCGGGCATCGGGGATTTTCTGAAAGCGCGCAGTAAAGAGCTTGAAGAAATGTTAGTCCCGACGGAAATACCCAACCTGAAGTTCCTGCCCGGTGATGGCCAGACCCCGTTCATGGCCAACATTCCCTATGCCCAGAAAATTCGCCTGATCTCCCGCATTGTGAAACTGCCTGCCGAGTACGTACTGTTAGACCTCGGGGCAGGCACGTCGTTCAATACGCTGGACTTCTTCAGGTTATCCACCCACGGCCTTGTCATCACCACTCCCATGAGCATGTTGGCGTTTCTCAAGCATTTTCTGTTGCGCGTCATTGAAGGGAACTTTACCACGAATTATCGTATTCGCGAAATGTTGCGTTCCCTGTATAAACAGCCCATGAACGGTCATCAGGGGATCATTAGAACGCTGCGATCAAAAATTGCTGCTATTGATCCCGAGGCCGGCGAAACAGTAGCGGCGGTGTTCCACAAGTACCGTCCCAGGGTGATATTTAATATGGGAGGTCATCCTGACGAGGTTAAGATTGCCGAGCAGATAGATTACAGCCTCAAGAATATCCTTTCTCTTGAGGCCGACTATTTCGGGTTTATCTTTGATGATCCTAATATCCGGGAATCTATCAAAAAGCGAACCGCTTTTCTTCCAAATTACAGGGAGAGTATGGGGGCCGAAAGTATTACGCGGATTGCAGAGCGCATCGTGAAATTCTGGGACCGTAGGGTGAAGAACAGTGCCCGGCATGTCTTGAGTCATGCGCGTGATACGTGGGAAAAAAAAGGAGCCAAGTCTGCTCCTGACTCTTAAGACGTTTTTATCAACAGAAGAAATTAACGGACTGCCGGTTCCGACGCAGAGCACCTGTCGAGAGCCTCAAGGTCGAGCGATCGGAACCAGATAACGCATCGGAACCAGATGAAAAAAGTGAAACATACAAGAGTCGAAACGTGAGGAGACGTGTTGAAAACTTGCCCTTTTTTTGAGGTGGAAAAACATGGAATATTTGGGGAAAGATAAGCGTACTCAAAAAAGAGCATACATTGAGCCTTATGATACGGGCACTTTTTTGGAGTTCATGTGGGAAATCAGAAGTCCTGAAAGAACTGAAGCCCGGCGATCAAATAGAAATGGAGTTTGGCACATGTGACGCAAGTGCACTCATAAATTTTGAGATTAGACATATCACTACTATAAAAACGGGCACGTTTAAGGGTCATTACCAGGTTGGTTTGTCTTTGTGTTGTAACTCTAATTAAGTCGGTTAGCTTTTCGGAAGAACGGCATTTGCCACGGTTTTACTCGTTCCCACGCTCTGCGCTTTTCTCGTTCCCACGCTCTGCGTGGGAACGGACTCTCGGTTCCGACGCAGAGTCGTTCGACCTTGAGGTTCTGACAGGCATCGGAACCAGATGATGGGCATTATCCATAAAACAGATATGTCTTTTGATTGCCGGATCATTATTGTTCTGATATTGTATTCGGGTTTTATTGTGAACAACATCTTGTTGTGAGCTGATTAACCTTCTTTGTTATTTTTATTGCCCTGGGGTGACGAGATGAGAAAAAAATACGGTGTATTAGTTGTCGATGATGATGCCTCTACTCGAAAGCTATTTGAAAAGATCCTGAAAGCAATACCTGAGTTAGAGGTTGAGCTGGCAAAAAACGGTAAAGAGGCACTAACTCTCATCGAGAAATCGTTACCGGACATAATTCTCTGCGACCTGATGATGCCTGGAATGGATGGCCTGGAATTATGTCGACACCTCAAGAGCGACGCGGATTCGGACCTGTCCGATATTTACCTGATTATGATCAGCACCAGGGAAGCCAAAGAAGACAAGATCAAGTGTATGAGGGAAGGCGCTGATGATTACCTGACCAAGCCCGTTGACCCGGACGAACTCCTTGCGAGGGTCAAAGTGGGCCAACGAATCTCTTCACAGCTTAAGAAGCCGCAGTTAGAGGCCCGGAGGATGTTTGAATAGATTGATGTCCTGCTGGTCCAGGATGGGGGATGCGCTCCCGGATATAATCCTGTTACGGCTTTCATCACTTATCATCTGGAGGGCATGGGGAGGTGTGTATATGCCACCTGTGAAGGCTTCAAGTCTCTGGTTAACGGGGAGGACAGTGATTTTGTACGGCTGGTTTACGATCCCGGGTTGCTTAAGAAACTGGATCATATCCCTGGAGTATTCCATGCCGCGCCTTTGTCAGAATGGCGCGGGGCCCAGTTGCGTGGGGAGAGATACAGGGCCTTTGTCAAAGAGAACATCCAGAAGAAAGCAGCGGAAACCGTTAAAAGGAGAAACGTTCAGGCCATCATCGCCATCGGGGGCAACGGCACATTTAAGGGGATCAAGGACCTGTGCGATTTTATCCATACATCTATCCAGATCTTTTTTGTGCCGGTGACCATTGACAGCGATATTGCCGGAACAGAATGTATCGGCCAGAACACCGGGATAGAGGTAGGGTCTGAAAAGATCAGATGTTATATGGCAGACGCCCGTACACACAAAAGGACCTATGTTGTCGAGATGATGGGCGCGAGCAGCGGCTTCCACGCCTTACATTCCTGCTTAGGGTCGCGGGCGCATTTAGCTGTTCTTCCAAATAGTGTGATCGACCACAAAAAGGTAGGGGAGGCCCTGAACCGGCGGGACGAGTGCGTGATTGTTGTGGCTGAAGGGTACAAGAGGGATGAAAGGGAAAAAAAGGGCATTAAGGACAATGCCGCCGAATACTTTTACAGGGAATTGCTGGCAACTGGCATCAAGATCAAGAGGAAGGTGGTCTGCGAGGCATTTTCAAGGGATATCAGGGGGGCGGCTCCAAATAATCAGGACATTACATTAGCCCAGAGAATGGCTTATAATGTGGCGGAATATCTTAAGGCAGGGACTTCAAGGCTGATGCCGGCAGTCAGGTCGGGTAAGGAATATGCGATTCCCTTTAATGAGATCCGAACTGATAATATGGTGGAAAAGGATCTCCTGGTTCTGTCAGATCGTCTTACGAGTGAGTGACATATTCGGCCGCCAATGCACAAAGGCACAAAGAGAAAAACGCAATGTTGCTAACGTCATACCCGCCCCGCATCAAGTGCGGGATAAACTACAGCGGGTATCCAGAGATATTGCAGAGTAGATTCACGGTGCATATCTTTGGTAAAAATTTGACATAACTCTTAAAGATCTTGAGCTAAACAGAAGGCTATATCAGAGAATCCATATCTTATGTATGAACACCAGTACTCAGGTGGATAGACTGAAGGTGGAAGGTTAATAGGGACAAAACATGGGCTTCTTGTCCAACGAGGATTCATCTCTGATTGAACCAAAGGTAGTCGAGGCCAAGAAGGTCTTGAGTGGCTTGATTCGGTCGTTGCGAGATGATTAAAATACTTCAGCCTTCAGTCTTCAACCTAAATAGCTGTGTAGTTACGAACGCCTAAACAATTAAGGAGTGTCAGGATGTTTAATCAAAAAGATGTAAGGCAGGAGATTGAGGAACTCGGGTTTAAGAATACGGGTAATATTTACTGGAATGCCGGTACAACCCATCTTTACGAAGAGATTGTCAGACGGCAGGAAGGCAACATAGCACATTTAGGTCCTGTGGTTGTAAGGACAGGGCACCATGTGGGCCGATCCCCAAATGACAAGTTCATAGTCAAAGAGCCATCAAGCCTGGAAAAAGTCTGGTGGGGCAGTGAAAATAAAGGGATGGAAGAAGAAAAATTCATGAGTCTCTTTTACAGGCTCCAGGCATACCTTCAAAATAAGGATATTTTTGTCCAGGACTGCTATGCAGGTGCAGCTACTGATTACAGGATACCTGTCAGAGTCGTCACCGAGACTGCCTGGCACAACCTGTTTGCGAGGAACATGTTGCTCCAGATAAAGACCATTGAAGAGGCACAGGTTCATACCCCGGAATTTACCATCATCAATGTGCCAAGGTTCAATGCAGTACCGGAGCTGGATGGGACAAGTTCAGAGGCATTTATCGTGCTGCATTTGGGCAAAAAGCTCGTGCTTATTGGTGGGACAAGTTACGCGGGAGAGATAAAAAAATCGGTTTTCACAATGCTGAATTATGTTTTGCCGCAGGAATCGGTGCTGTCCATGCACTGTTCCGCCAATGTGGGAGACAATGACGGCACCGCCATATTTTTCGGGCTCTCAGGCACGGGTAAGACAACCCTTTCCGCAGACCCCGACCGTAGGTTGATAGGAGATGACGAGCACGGATGGAGCGATCAGGGGATTTTCAACTTTGAGGGTGGTTGCTATGCCAAGGTGATAAGGCTTTCAAAGGAAGCGGAGCCGGAGATATATGAGTGTACCAGGAGGTTTGGCAGTATCCTGGAAAATGTTGGTCTCGACTACAATTCAAGACGCGTGGATCTTGACGATGCATCTCTCACTGAAAACACAAGGGCCGCCTATCCTATATCCCACATCCCGAGTGCAATTCGTGAAGGGATTTGTGGACACCCGAAAAATATCATCATGCTCACCTGCGATGCCTTTGGGGTAATGCCACCGGTCGCAATGCTCACGTCGGAACAGGCCGTTTATCATTTTTTGAGCGGCTATACGGCCAAGGTTGCAGGAACCGAGGTGGGTGTCAAGGAACCCCAGACGACTTTCAGTGCCTGCTTTGGGGCCCCGTTTATGGCCCTGCCACCAACCGTTTATGCCGGGCTGCTTATGAAAAAGATCCGGACTCACAACGTTAAGTGCTGGCTCCTCAACACCGGCTGGTCCGGCGAGCCCTATGGAGAGGCCGAACGCATAAAAATTGCCTATTCCCGGGCCCTTATCAAAAGTTTGTTAAACGGTACGTTGGATCAGGGACAATTCGAGAAAGATCCGTTGTTCGGGTTTATGATACCCAAGGCATGTGAAGGGGTTCCTTCCGAAATTTTAGATCCAAGGAATTCCACATCTGATAAGGCCGTATATGAAGAGCGGGCAAAAAAACTGGCAGCGGACTTCAAGGATAACTTCAAGCAGTTTGAAAATGATGTCTCAGAAGAAGTGCTGGATGCCATGCCATAATGCCCTGGCAAGGTACGCCCTCTATCAAAACTAGGCAGAGGGCCCCGGGTGTGCGCCAGTGGGTGAATGCCTTGAAAATGGCTAATCATGAAGCAGCGTGGTTTTGAGGTCTTTTCTACGACTTATCTGCGGGGGAGTTTTGTCTTCTGACAATTACTCCATCACCCCATTCACTCATGGGACAGGTAAACATTGGGTCGGTGCGTTGACGGGTTGTCAAAAAAATGGCGGGGGACAGAGACGATCCTACTTGTAGATGATGAGGATATGATAATTGATGTTGGCAAGCAGATGCTGAGTACGTTGGGCTATAAGGTATTGGCGGCAAAGGGTGGGAGAGAAGCCATTGAAATAATCAGCAAGACGCACAATTTACCCTCTTCTCCTGATCTCGTTATCCTGGACATGATCATGCCGGATATAAGCGGCGGGGAGACGTACGACCGTCTCAAGGCAATCAATCCTGACATAAAGGTTCTCCTTTCAAGCGGCTATAGTATCAATAGCCAGGCAAAAAAGATATTAGATCGTGGTTGTGATGGCTTTATCCAGAAACCCTTCACCATGAAGCAGCTGTCTCGGAAGAGCAGGGAGATTCTGGACAAGGGGTGGGTGCTAAATAGAAAATATTATCGGCACAATGAATGCAGAACTTAAAACATAAATCATGCCAGAATCTCCTCTTGTTTTTTGGTATAACCATCAAGATTTTGAATCAAATCTCTCAATCCTGAATAGTCTTCGCATTTGGCACAGGAACTCAATTTTTTACCGGTCTCTGTGATATATTCGAATCCGTATGATTTCCCCGAGCCTTTCAGCGCGTGTGCTATTTTCCGTATCTCCGTCATATTCCTGTCATCAAGATGTTTGGTGAGCTGATCAATTTTTCGAGTAACATCGAGAAAAAATATTTTCAGCAACTGTGCTGCCTTTTCAGCGCCAAGAATTTTTCCGAGGTAGGTGTTTAGTATTGCCTCTTTCGTTTCTGATGAGTATATGTCTTTATCATTACACTGAGGTTCTTGCTTCCCCATTTCAATTCCCCCTCATGCCGGCCCGATTTTTGTCTGAGGGCCTGTTTTTCATGAAAATGCTTCAGGCATGGTTTGATTTCATTAATAGATCTGCAAAATATATGCAAGCATATGGTGTGCCAAATAGTGAAATAGCGTCCACAAATTTTTTGGTTACGTTCAAAAGTTTTCGCAATCCAGTATCAAGCATCCCCGCCTGCCGTCCCTGCCCGCAGTACGGCAGGCAGTATCACGTACAATAAAAAACACCTAATGTGGCAAAAACTTGACATAAATCTTAAAGATCTTGAGCTAATGAGATATAGTGGATTTGGAATAGGAAAATTTATAGCCCTCTGTCTGTGGAAGTCTATGTTCCGGTAAAGGAACGAATGAAATCCGGGCCGAGGATACGCTTTTTTGGCAACCCTGTGGCATAATTTTGACACATAAACAAAATCGTTACGCGAACGGGGGTTATTCATGAAGGCTTTTTGCTAAGAAATTATCGGTTTTTGACCGTTATTTCAGTATTCCAACATTCCTTTACCCGTGTGTGGACGACAAATCGGGATATAGTTAAAATACCAGTAATATCAAAGGCATATGTTTTTTCGAAACATACAATATTGATGGTCTCGTAAAAAGCTATGTGATGCCGCGCTCCGGCACTGTAACCGAAACTATCTTGCTAAGTTAGTTGAAAGTCATTAAACGAGGTCATTGCGAGGGCGTTAGCCCGAAGCAATCTTATGAATACAAGCACTTATGGTACATGAGATTGCTTCGCGGAGTTTATCCCCGCCTTAAGGGGCGGGGGCTCGCAATGACATGCATTTTGACCTTTTACGAATTTGTCAATATTTCGTGGCATACAATTTGCAATTTTAAATTTACAAACAGAGGCAAAAGGACCTGCGGTACTCGTCAGGGTCAGTGAGCTGAATTTAACACCGAGATCATGGGCCAAAACATTGGTTCATATTTAAAACAAGAGATTCGAGCTTCAGACGCAACGGTACGTGCGGATTCAATACCCTCATGCCAAAAGCCACGGGAAAATTCCGTGGCTTTTTTGCTTCCTTCTTGTAATCCTGAGAGACCGGAATCAAAGGCATATTCTCTCTCAAAGGCGCAGGTCGCTAAGGTTTACTTTTCTTTTGCTCTTTTTTCTTGAATAAGAGGCAATCCATCCCTGGTGTACTACTGCGGACGGTTATGCTCGGCAACCGCCTGCTCTTGAAACCCATAGCGCGGCAGCCATGAGGAAAGTCCTTATCCCAAGTAACATAGTAATGTTCACACTTGTGGCAGTCTATCATAATTCCCATCTCAGCGTATCTGTGGCCAGGTTTTTACTATTACCAAAAGAATGAATTAACCACCACCAGTAAAAAGCGGTAATGCCTTGCATTTTTTGCCCTAAACAAAGCGCGGGCTTTATCTTCAAGTAGCGTTTTGTCACGTCTTTCAGGGAATAAAATGCCTACTTTTCAGGCATTTTTGGCCGGGTTTTTTCAGTAATATTAAGCTAACCGCTCAGAATATAAAAAGATATCCCTGATTCCTCGAAATTTGCATGATTCTTGCATTAATATTTTAAAGTGTTTTGGGCCGTTTATGATCATCTGTTCTTTAGGTTCTATTGTTTTTGCCGATAAAAAAGTAGGAGCATTTGAAGCTCCCTGTCCTGTTTTGGCAGGACTTAAGGGGGGACAATCGTCTTTATAGGACAAGGTCTTAATATTGACGGACTCGTAAAAAGCTATTTTATGCCGCTTTGAGGCACTGTAAACGAAAATAACTTGCCAATTATATTACATATGAACATCGAACATCGAACGTCCAACGTCGAATTTTAAATAAG
>JAFDHL010000397.1 GCA_019308785.1 Deltaproteobacteria bacterium | reverse complement strand
GCGTTCGAGTAGATTTCGGGCTTTGCTCTTTTTTGGCCTTCCTCTTTTCTTTTTGGTGGATTTTTTCTTTGGCAGAGGATTCTCATTATAACCTTTGTCAAGGATGTTCTGGTATCCTGTTTCGAATTTATGGATTTGTTCTTTGAAAAATGTATCTGTGCTGGTTTTTGTCTTATCAACGGCTTTCTTGATATTGATCAGGCAGTTTATCATATCTTTGGCCCAGAGTTGACCGTGTTGTTCGTTGAGGAAAATCAATTCACGTAAATGGTGGGCATTGCAAAGTCCATGGTTACAATCGTATTTAAAATAGGGCTTCCAGAAATCGTGAATGGCCCGTCCCTTGAAATTGGGAAGTATGCCCATGTGATTCATGGCATGAGATCCTCGTTTTGGATGAATCTCATAGTAGGTTAAATTGGGTGTGGAGGCTGCATGCAGCCATTGGCGTTTTCCGTATACGGACGAACCTGTCTCATCGAAGTTTACCACGGATGATTGTTCAATCTGCTTCAGGATCTGATCGATTGGGTGCTTTAAAAGTTCAGAACATGTGTCAGTGATGTTCGTCAGGGTGCCTTCGCTTAAATCCGTTGAGAACAGGTCACGAAATAACTCACGGGTACGGTTATAAGGCAGGAGTTGATATTGTCTCAGATAAACTGCAATTGCTTTAAGTCTGGGGCCATATTGTACCGGGGCCTTGACCTGTTCGGGGAACGCTGCTTTGTTGAGATGTCCACAATGAGAGCACTCCTTGATCTGGGCCTGATGTTCGGTGACCTCCATTTGTATGGGAGGGATATCGAATACCTGTCTTTTTTCCACATCAATGGATGCTTCATCGGCAAGGCGATGACCACAACGCTGGCATTGATCAACAGGATAAATAATTGTGTGGTCGGGTTTGTCAACCATCTTGAGTGTAGAGCCTGGATGGCCTTTTTGCCCGCCAGGTTTACGTTTACCCCGTGGCCGCAAACTTTTCGGAGAAGGCTTTTTGAAACCGTCAGATGAGGGGGGTTTACTGCTGTTGCGACTTAGAGCTTCTTCAGGCGTCATAACACAATCGCTTTCGAAAGTTTTTGATCAAAGGGTAAACATATACATCTTTAGGAGGCACCTGGATCGTACGGTCCCGGTCATTACGGGTACGGCCTTGGGTCTGACCCGTCAAAATCCAGTTGGCAGCCTTGTAACAGGTCCCCTGAAATCGGGTCCTGTCCACAAATGTTTCAAGCAGATGAACAGGATGGTTGTACTTTCTTATCCAGTCATTACAGATACGCCGTGAGATGAGAGAAAGAATATGACTGGCCAGGTGAGGAACCTTTACCCATGGAAGAATAAGAAACCGCATGTTATTGGTAAGGTAAGAGAGGTTTGCTTCACGTATGTGGCGATCCCATCCTATAAAGCTGTCTCGCGGGGCTGTCTTCCATGCTGCGGAGCCAAATAGCAGACAGGCTAAAGGACGATTATTGGAGTCACGAAGCAAATACTTCATGTTCTCGCCTACTGTAGTTCTATGTCCAAGATAGTGATAGTGAGACAGAAGGCAGTTGAATAAAAGATGGTCATCGGATTTTGGTGTGACCTCCACAATTTTCAATGGAAGCAAGGTTTTTAGGCTACAGCATATAGTTTCGGTCGAATGAGGAACCAATGTAGACGAGCGTTTTCTAAAACCGTTAACTGATAGAGCCTGGCGTGGTGGCAACTCAATATAACCAGTTCGCTCAAGTTTTAGAAGGAGGGTTCGACAAGCCATATCTTTGAGTTGCTGTCCGTCTGGTTGTAACCATTGCCATTTTTTGCAAAGTTCACGTGATAACTTGGTACGATTCCAAGAGGGGTGGTCGGCCAGTAATTTCTTGATGAGGTTGATATCTGTGAGTGTTATCTTTCGGCCCTGTATGACCATGACTTTTTCCATGGCCAAAACAGATAGCATAATAAAAACGTTGAGTCCAGCAAAAAATGAAGAACAGATACATTTTTTGTTGCCCTCTCAGCTAAATAAGCTATACGCATGGGGAGAGGCTTTGTCTCGTTGGGGAGATGTACCTGGGTAGATACA
>JAFDHL010000162.1 GCA_019308785.1 Deltaproteobacteria bacterium | reverse complement strand
AATCTACCCGCCCGCCTCAGGTAGCAGGGTCATGTACAATCCAGCAACCAATTTTTCGATTCCTGAAAAAAGAGTCCCATGCCCTTCAAGATGCATACACTTTTGAACGTTACTCATTCTTTAAGTTCTTCATGGCAAAGCTTTACTTTTGGATAAAGGGCTATGGTTGCACTGTTTGACCATTCCTCTATGTGTTGACAAAACGCACCAGGTGAATAGAATGGCAACCTGACGGAAGTGGATAGCTCACTGGTGGGGCTCCCGGACTTCAAATCCGGTGTACCGGGCTAAAACCTCGGTGGGTGGGTTCGATTCCCATGCACTTCCGCCAACTGTAAAATCAAGGGGTTAAGGCCTTTCCTTAATCCCTTTTCTTATGGATTATAAGAATGCGCCAGCCGTCAAATTTCGTCAAAAAACATCAAATTGTCCTATTTTTTTAGGACAGTTTTAGGACAGCATAAAATTCTCTCAATGTGACAAATTTTCATATATCCACCAACTTGCTTTGCTGAATTTTCAATCGTGAGTTTAAAGTACCATAAGTCTCTCCTCATTTGATGGTTCTTCTTGCCATATATCCACACATCCCCCCCCCTCCCATTTTTTCACGCATACTGAAACAACGAATCTAACTCATCCGCATATTGGTCCAGGTAAGGTTATTGTGGAGTATCTCTATCTTAACTTTATGGGGGTAAAAGAGATGTTTGAACATATAAAAAAACGTGATGGAAGTGTTGTCATATTCGATTCAACAAAAATCATGACCGCCATCACAAAGGCTGGTACGGCAACCGGTGAGTTAGGGGAAAGGGAAGCAAGAAAGCTCACGCTCCGGGTTCTCACCTTGGCCCATGAATTGTGCCTCGGGCCCGTTCCGGGGGTGGAAGAGATCCAGGACATCGTGGAACGTGTGCTCCTCGACTCTCCGTTTTACAAAACCGCCAAGGCGTATATCCTCTACCGGCTAAACGTCTTGGATCGAGCATTGGGCAAACGCCTGCTCTGCGAAATGACTAAAGATGATATCCTCAGTTGCCAGACAAAAGTCTTTTCCGAATTCTCAGCCGTCACTTCAAACAGAAGCCTTTTTGTGATCAAACAGGTTTTCAAGCAAGGGTTGCAAGTTAAATCTGTCTTTGACGATCCCTCAGCCGTGGTCAGCTACCCCAGCGAAAAAGAACACGAACGAAATCAATTCCTCCTCCCCTCAGACCTTGACAGGCTGGTTGAGGCAAGCGGTCAAACAAGGGCGAAATTCTACATGCCTGCCTTGATTTACCTTGGGGCCGAGCATGGGGCATCAAGGCAAGAAGCTTTGTCGCTGAAATGGCCTGATATAAATTTCAGCTACGGGGACAGGGGAATTATCCGGCTTTTTCGCACCAAGTATGGCAGGGAACGTACCGAGTATTTAATGCCAAGGACAAAAAAAGCATTGCTTGGCTGGCGTGAACATCAGGGGTGGACGAGTCAAAGGAAGAAGATGGATGCTGGCGGTTCAGATTTGGTTTTCTGCAGGCTTAACGGCAAGCCCATAAAAAGGTTCGACAAAGCCTGGAGAGCGACATGCAAAATCGCAGGGCTTGATGACTTCCACTTTTATGACCTCAGACACACCTTTTGCTCAAATCTCTTGCTATCAGGCTCAGACTTAAAAGAAGTGAAAGAGATGATAGGCCACAGAGATCTTTCTATGACTGATCGTTATACACACCTCACCCTTGATCACAAACGCTTCCTGCAGGACAAGCTGTTAGAGCATTATGCAAACGGAGGGTAAAGTTGGGTACACATAGGGTACACAAAACTTGAAATTTTCTTCCACTCATGGTCAGAAAGCCTCGTACATCTCAACACTCAAAAAACCTATTCTTGAAGCAAGCATACCATGCCAGATCGAGATTCGCAACCTCATGAGGACCATCATCAAATGGATCTCTTGCCTTAATCCATTTTTATAGAGATGCCGTGAAAACACTTGCTGAAATGGAACCCCGTCCGGATAAACCCCGAATTTGCCAACTCTTCTTCCTTTTCGGGATCAAACAGCCCAGCTAATTTAAAGAAGCCGTTTTGGTGCCCTTTTCCCCGTTACCAGCTTGAAGCTATCATTTATCAAAGAAAATTCCCTTTCGAATCGATTCTGATAGTCCATGTAGTCAATATCGAAAGAATTTTGCCACACTTTCTGAATGATATCCAGATTAAGAAAAGACAAAAAGGGGATATAAATGATTCGCCAGTGCATTCATTGAAAAGAAATTTATGGCTGTCTCGGGTTTGACGGCAAGAAATGGACATGCGACAGTTGCAGGTACTTTAAGTTTTGCGCCACCAGGGTTATGATTAATCCACCTGTTCAAGACATCACAGGCGGCATCTGCAACTGGTGCTATGAAAATATGGTTGACGAAAAAAAGCCCTCAAACCCAGCAAAAACCGGCGTTGACAGTTTGCCACGACCCATCTATCCTGAAATATCCGGACTCCTTTCATCCCTTTTCTGAGAAACTCTTTCTTGAAAACCTTTCAGGCCTCTATAAACCAGGCTGGAGGCCTGTTCCAATAATAAAGTGAAGACTTCTTTGTATCCTTTAGACAGCATCTCATCCCTCATGCCTTCCCGATACATATCTCGGCCTTTTTGGATCGTTCCTTTTAGCCGATCTACAATCTCGGAAGACTCCATGTCTTCCGGCAGTGCAAATCTACTCACTAGGCTGGCCGATTTCCTTGCAATAAGCTCCAACTGAAAATTGGATTCTTCCGGAATAATACGATCCTTTTCATCATGAAACCTTACCGCATCACAGATATCCTGGGGTATGTTGAATTTCTCTAAGACAAGAGCACCGATTTCCGCGTGGGAAATCCCCAGTATCCTTTGTTCTGCCTCACTGGTTGAGATATGCTGTGATTTCTTCAATGCAATGATTTCCTTGTGTTCCTCTTTGAAATATACTGCTATAATCAGTTTACCAACATTATGAAGTATTGCCACGGTGAACAGATCTTCCGGCTTTCCGTAATTGAGTATTTCGCCCAGAACTCTGGAAACAGCGGCACAGAACTGGGCCTGCTTTTGGAATTTTTCGAAACTGAAATCCTTCAAACGTTTGGTAAAATGATCTATCAGGATTGACGTGATGAGAATGTGTTTCATTTGGCCGTAACCGAGCAGTCTCACAGCGTGATTGATGGATCGAACCTCCAGCCCGTAATAAGCCGAGTTGGCCATATTGAGAAACCTCGCGGCAACATCCGGAGACAGTGTTTCAACAACCTGTTTAAAATTGCTATCGGGACTATTCAACAGGGATATTGTTTCGAAAACAGTCACATCAATCAGTGGAAGGCTCTCGATTTTATCCTTTATTGTGTCTATCGTGTATTTATTTGCCATTGGTTAACAACTTCCTATTCTGATTTATGCCTGCTAAGAGAATCTCTTTTTATTACCCCATGTAAAGCCCTGCCCAGTTCATCGACTCTATATGGCTTGGCAATAGCACCGCTAAAACCGTAACTCTTACAATCAGAGATTACAGGATTATCCGAATAACCACTGGAAACTATCCCTTTAACGCCAGGATCGATTTCAACAAGTTTCGAAATGGTTTCTTTCCCCCCAATTCCGCCCCGAACTGTTAAATCCAGGATAACGACATCAAAGGGTTTGCCGGATTTCATTGCTTTCTCATACGCCTCAATTGCTTCCGCACCGTCTTTTGATAATACGACTTCATACCCTAAATGGCTCAACATCTGGCCGCAAATGTTCCTGATCATCTCCTCATCATCCATCACAAGAATCCTTCCCTTGCCTGCGATAGGTTCTTCTTTTACGGGCCTTTCTGCGGGTTCAATGTTAATTGTCTCTTTTTCGGAAGCCGGGAGATACATAAAACATGTCGTTCCAACCCCCAACTGTGATACCACATCAATAACTCCACCGTGTCTCTTAATTATGGAATGGGAGATGGAGAGCCCTAAACCCATTCCTTTCTGTGCACCCATCTCTTTGGTTGAAAAATAGGGGTCAAAAATTTTCCCCAAAATTCCTTCAGGTACACCTGTCCCATGGTCCTCAATGGATATCCTTAAGTACTTCACCTCTTTAGGGGTAATGTCATTTTCCGGATCTATTCTTACGTTGTCAGCGCCAACCCTGAGCGTGCCTCCTTCAGGCATAGCCTCCATAGAATTGACAACCACGTTATAGATTGCCTGACCGATCTGGCTTTCATCAATTTTAACCGGCCAAAGGTTCTCGGGAATGGAAAACTCACATCTAACATTCGAACCACTCAGGGTGAAATCAACTGCGCTCTTAAGTACTGGTGAAATGGGAACAACTTTCTTAATCGGTGCTCCCCCTTTTGAAAAGGTGAGCAATCTTTTAGTTAAGTTTTTTGCCTGTTCTGACGCCTTTTGAGCCGCTGTCAATACCCTGAAGACTTTATGGTCGGGCTCCAGATATGTCTGTGCGAGAGAAATATTCCCCATAATCACAGCTAATATGTTGTTATAATCATGTGCAATACCACCTGCAAGAGCACCTATGGATTCGAGCTTTTGAATCTTAAGAAGTTCTTCTTCGGTTTTTTTCCGCTCGGAAAGGTCACAAGCAGCAATTAAAATACCCGAAGGTTTATCATGATTCATAATTAATGACGTGCTCACGTCTATCGGTATTCGCTCCCCCGCCCTTTTTATGAACTCTGCCTCATAATGGTAAACCTTATTGCCCAACACAGCACGCTTGGCTAAACGTTCTTTCACCCTGTCAGGCTCACTTGCAGGAACGATATCCGTTATGGTCATCTCCAAGGCTTCCTTATGGCTGTATCCGCATAACTCCAGACCCGCTTTGTTCACGTAAGTAATATTTCCGTCCAGATCGCAGGTTATGATGGCTTCCCTTGTGGTTTCGGCAAGCAACCGAAATTTCTCCTCGCTCTCCTGAAGCGCCTCCTCAGCCCGCATACGTCCAGGGGCTTCTTTCTCTAATTTCCTGCGTCTTTGTTCAGTCTCTTCACAGGCTAATTTTTCAGTCATCAACTCTCTTTCCAATTGCCTTTTTAAACCCTAAAGTTTCGCTAAGCCATTTGCCGGGAATATTTAAGCACTCGCTCCACGTAAAGCATCGTTTCTCGATACGGCACATTTCCATTGTAACGACTCACTGTTCCCGGACCCGCATTATAAGCGGCCAGCGCCAATTTAACATCTCCCCCAAAAAAGTCTAACATCTTCTTAAGATACCGGGTTCCTCCGTCGATGTTCTGATCGATATCAAAAGGGTCTTTTACTCCAAGTTCTTTTGCAGTTCCAGGCATCAATTGCATCAACCCTTGCGCTCCTGCAGAAGACACAGCTCTCACTCCAAAGTTCGACTCGGCTTTTATGACCCCTTTTATTAAACCGGCTGGCAAACCATACCTGGCAGCCGCTTCGTTTACGATCTGGTCAATTTGCTGACGGTCAGAGATATTGGCAGATACTTTTGAAACATCTTTTTCATGTATGCGGATAGCCGGAGAACTCTGGTTTCGTTGGATTTCCGTTATTGTTATCTTTTTGAAAAAATCTGTCGTATACTTCGTCTCTATTTTTGGCAAAGCCGATCTATCACGGTTTTTTCCGGAAGGTCTTACTTGAACCGGGTTGGCAAGATAGTCGAAAATCCTTAACCCCTTGGATTCAAGTTTTTTTGTTCTTCTACATGGAAATCTGCAAGATGAGAGAATTTCCTCAAACTTTTTCCCCGCACCTTTGTCTAAACACTTATTCTTGTCCCAGACAGAAACATATTTTAATCTTTCAAAATAATCCCCTATCTTCATATGAATTCCCCGCATTATCATATCTCCATACTACTCAGAGTATTTTGCAGCTGTAACTACGCAGCTATTTAGGTTGAAGACTGAAGGCTGAAGACTGTTAGTAAAGGGCTGAACGTGGTACACATGGGGCTCCTATTATTATATTACGGTAACTGCTTTATCCTTGAAAAGAACTCTTTCGGTTCTCTTTCCGCTTCCCGTCCTCCGTCCCGCTCAAGCGGGACTACGGAGGGTGGACAGTCTTCAGGCTAAATACCTTCAGCCTGACTACGTGAGTAGTCACATCAATTCCTCCCGTATTTCTTCACTCAGGGAGAGAGATAATCACCCCTATTAAACTTTATTATCTCAAGTGAAGAGGTGATTAGGGTCTGATTCAAGATTTCTTTTAGTTCATCTCTATCTGGAAGGGAATTGAGTACCGGAATCAGGCCTTCCTCTTCTGCCGCCATCTCACTGATTAAGGGATAAATATCTTTTAAGGTAACCTGTGGATTACCCAACTTCTGGTGATATTCATCAAGAATATTCAGAAAATTTTCAACACGGTCAATTATGCGCGTTTTTTCAACCGGGGAAAACAGATTGAATCGTATTTCGGATATATTATTCATTATTGATGGACTTTGGGGTCCTGCCCCTACACAGGAAGAACGTTCAATGGTTTCCTGCAAAACTGCACCAAATCTCTTGCCTGCAGGCTTTTCGTTTTTTTTGATTGCTTCGGGATAAGAACTCTTTAAAACCCCGTCATTAGAATATATTTCCATTTCTCTGGCCTCCCTTAAAAAAAATGCTGATCTACTCCTTAATATTGATAACCTCGTAAAAAGTCGGTTTGCGCCTTTTTATTAGGCGGGGAAGGGCTTCCCCTCCCCCGCCATTTGAAGTAAATTCAATCCCGCGCACCGCGGGACCACCCTCGCCCCAGGCCGGGGCTTACTCGCCCTCGGCCTGTTGACGGACTTTCAAATAACTAAATTATAACCTCTTGATATGATTGGCAAATTATTTTCCGTAATAGTGCAGCAAAGTGGTTTTTAAACGTCGAACATCGAACATCGAACGTTGAACATC
>JAFDHL010000161.1 GCA_019308785.1 Deltaproteobacteria bacterium | reverse complement strand
CATACCCTTCGCTTTGACAAGACCTGTCCGGATTTTTAGGCACCAGACTTAAGGATCCATACACGGGAATCGGATGAACTCATATCCCATGCATACACTTTTGAACGTTACCAATCTTTTAGCAATGTTCAAAAGTGTATGCATCTTGAAGGTCATGGAGCCCTTTTTTCAGTAGTCAAAAGACATTAATAGAATGACGCAACCACTTGAAAATCAGACCGAAATTATTCTTGATAGCATTGCAGACGGGGTCTTCACTGTTGATTCCGAATGGCGGATTACATCTTTTAACAGGGCTGCTGAAAGGATCACGGGCATAAAAAAGGAGGAGGCGATCGGCAGACATTGCTGGAACGTCTTCAGGGCCAGTATCTGCGAGAGCAGATGCTCTCTTCGTCAAACCATGGAAACGGGCGAACCGATTGGGAATCAGGCCATATTTATTGTGAACTCAGAAGGGGATCGTGTCCCGGTCAGCATTTCAACGGCGCTTTTAAAGGAGGAAGAAGGCAATGTAATAGGGGGTGCAGAGACCTTTCGTGATTTGAGCGTGGTTGAAGAGCTGCGCAAGGAACTGGAAGCCAGTCATTCCTTTTTTGACATTATCAGCAAAAACCAGGAAATGCAGCGGCTGTTCGGGATTTTAGAGCAGGTGGCGGAAAGCAACTCCACGGTACTGCTTGTGGGAGAGTCTGGCACCGGAAAGGAGCTTTTTGCAAAGGCAATCCATTCCATGAGCCCGAGAAAAAGCGGGCCCATGATAACCGTTAACTGCGGGGCGCTGCCCGATACCCTTCTTGAGTCGGAGTTGTTTGGGTACAAGGCAGGAGCATTTACCGATGCAAAGAAGGACAAACCGGGTCGCCTGGCCTTAGCAGAAAGGGGAACCCTTTTCTTAGATGAAATAGGGGATATTTCTCCCGCACTGCAGGTCCGATTTCTCCGGTTCCTGCAGGACAGGGTGTATGAACCGCTGGGTAGTACAAAGCCGCGGAAAGCAGACGTTCGAATCGTGGCTGCCACCAACAAGGATCTTGAAGAGCTTGTAAAGAAGGAGTCTTTTAGACAGGATCTCTATTACCGTATTAATGTTGTCAAGCTCGTCCTCCCGGCCTTAAGGGACAGGAAAGAGGATATTCCTCTTTTAGGGGATCACTTTGTCCGTAAGTTCAATAGGCTGGGCGGAAAGGAAATACAGGGTTTTTCACCCGAAGTATTGCCTGTTTTAATGTCTCATGATTTTCCAGGCAATATTCGTGAGCTGGAAAATATCATTGAATATGCAACCGTAGTTTGCAAAAACAGTCTAATCGGCATTGAACATCTGCCCGATTATTTGCGGCCGGCAAAAAAAGCTGACAATCTTTCGTGGGGGAGTCTGGAGAGGGGCTTCCTGTTAGAGACCTTGAAAAAAAATCAGTGGAGCAGGTCGGCTACAGCCAAAGAATTAGGTATCCACACCAGTACACTATGGCGTAAGATGAAGCGGCTGAATATCAAGGCGCCAAAGCAGGGAAGTCCGGTCAGAAAACAAAGTTCCTGAAGACAAAAGTAGTGCATAATTGCAATACTTAACATCAAAAAGGTTGCAATTATGCAATTTCTATCCTCCGTGGAACACCTATCAATACATCTTTAAGTATCCGATCTTTCATGTTAATTGCCTTTAATTAAACAATCTATAGATAATGTCTGTTGCCATAAACATTTGGCATGAATAATGCTAACACTCTAAGCAGGGCGATGCCCGCATTTTATAGAAGAGCCCAGCTCTATTTTAATTGATATTAGTTGAAGCTCAAAAAATATCACAGATGAGAGGAGATTATTAATATGAAAGTAGCGGTTAGTGCCAGCGGAAAAGAACTGGATGCACCCATTGACCCCCGGTTTGGTCGGTGTGCCTATTTCATGGTTGTTGATACAGATGACATGAGTTTTGAGGCTTTTGATAATGAAAACATTGCGTTAGGTGGCGGGGCAGGAATACAGTCGGCCCAGTTTGTGGCCTCCAAGGGGGCCAAGGTTGTTCTGACGGGAAACGTTGGGCCTAATGCCGTACAGACACTTTCTGCGGCAGGCGTTGAGGTAATTGTCGGGCAAACAGGCACGGTAAGAGAGGCAATAGACAACTTTAAAAAAGGGAATCTTACAAGCACTGCCCAGGCCAATGTCTCCGACCACTTCGGAATGGGTGGTAATACAGCCATGGGTGCCGGGTCAGGTGCGGGAATGGGCCGGGGCATGGGCGGAGGAGGAGCCGGTATGGGCCGAGGTATGGGTATGGGCCGGGGTATGGGGATGGGCCGGGGTATGGGCATGGGCCGGGGTATGGGAGGCGGAATGGGTGCCTCCGGACAGGCCGTTGCGAATCAACCTGGCGATTCTCCTTTATCCAAAGAGGAAGAATTGAAGCGCTTGAAGGATCAGGCAAACGCCTTGCGCAATCAGATTGAAGCCATTGAATCCGGTATCAGGGATTTAGATAAAAAGTAATGGGAGAAAGGTCTTATTCTCCATGAAAACAGCAATTCCGGTCTGGGAAGGGAAGATATCTCCGGTCTTTGATACGGCTTCCAAACTGTTGATCATACAGGTAGAGAATAGTAAAGAGAAATCCCGTTTTGAGGCCCCGTTAGATGAGCTGAACCTCACACGGCGGTGTTCCCGTATTCAGGGCCTTGGCGTGGAGGTGCTCATCTGCGGGGCCATTTCACGCCCTTTTTACAGGATGCTTGTTGCCGGAGGTGTTAATGTTATTCCCTGGGTATCGGGCCCGGCTGAGGAGGTCCTGGATGCCTGGTTGAACGGCAAGCTTTTTCATTCAAGATTTTTGATGCCGGGTTGCAACTGGCAAAAAAGGGAAAAAGGTAAAAGATTTTTTAAAAAGACAATGTCATGAAAGTTTAAGAAAAATATTCTTGAGCAGAAATAGGAGGGCAGTGTTTGATGGCAAATGAAAAACAAAGTTGCGGCGTGAATAGCCGGGAGGACCAGCACAACCAACAGGACATAGAGATCAAGGAAACACTGAAACAGATAACAAACAAGATTCTGGTTATGAGTGGCAAAGGGGGCGTGGGCAAGAGCAGCATCGCCGCCTATCTCTCAGTTGCCTTGGCGAAAAGGGGCTACAAGGTGGGGCTCATGGATGTAGATCTCCATGGCCCCAGCATACCCCGCATGCTGGGGCTGAAAGGGAGTATCCAACCGGGAGCCAAAGGGGGAAAAGCCCGTCCGGTGAAGTATCAGCCTAACATGCAGGTTATCTCTATTGAGCCCCTTATGGGAGAAAATAAAGACATGGCGACGATCTGGAGGGGGCCACTTAAGATTGGCGTTATTAGACAGTTTATAGCTGATATTGAATGGGAGGATCTTGATTATATGATCATTGATTCCCCGCCCGGTACGGGCGATGAGCCCCTGACCGTAGCCCAGACCATTCCCGATGCCAGGGCACTGATTGTAACCACGCCCCAAGAGATCTCTCTGGCCGATGTCAGGAAGTCCATCAATTTCTGCCGCCAGGTCAATATGGATATCCTGGGCCTGGTGGAGAATATGAGTGGCATGATTTGCCCGCATTGCGGAAAGACCATTGACCTGTTTAAGACCCATGGCGGGATGCTTACGGCAAAAAAAGAAAACCTTAGGCTTTTGGCGACATTGCCTCTTGAGCCGCAAGTGGTTCAGCAGGGCGATGCGGGAAGCGTGAGGATGCTGGATGATGATCAGCTCCAATTTAGCCAAGAATTCAATAAGATGGTTGATAAGATCGTTGAAATCGAGAAGGTTGAGGGGGATCAGATCCTGAAACCACAGCGGCAAAAAGAGTTCCCGACCAGGAAACAGGGCTCGGAAGATACGAAAGTCCTTGTGGTTCCTGTATCTGATGGGAAACTCTCATCCCATTTCGGACATGCTGAGCAATTCGCATTTGTTGAAACAGAAAATGGAAAAATTGCCGGAACTGAAATGCGTACCCCTCCGGTACATGAACCCGGAGTTTTGCCTCAATGGCTGTATGAACAGGGAGCTGATGTACTAATAGTAGGCGGTATGGGAGAAAGTGCGCAGGGGCTTCTCAGGGAAAATGGTATTGAGATTATTTTAGGTGCTCCTATGGATGCCCCGGAGGTTCTGGCAAATCAGTATCTTACGGGAACCTTGATCACGGGGAGTAATGTTTGTGATCATTAAGGATTAAGATACTTATGGCACAGAGAGGACAGATAGCAGGAGGCGGAGGAAGTCATGTTTTGTCTCAAGCCCATTTGATTTGAATAGAGATGCGCTTTGTATAGGAGGTAAAACAAATGGAACAAAAAGGACAGGGATCGGGCGGAAGAGGACAGGAACCTTCCGGAAGGGGAAGAGGAATGGGCGGGGGCCGTGGTCTGGGCCCCGGCGGGGACTGTGTTTGCCCGAACTGCGGGGAGAAGGCACCCCATGAGCGCGGAACGCCTTGCTTTGAGGTTAAATGCCCTAAGTGCGGGACAGCCATGACAAGGGGTTAAGGATTTACTACTCCTCAAAAAATTGTTTTCCATTGTGCAGGATACAATGGGGCCAAAAAAATCTGCGTTTGTTGTCAATCTTAGAATGTTACTGAAGTGAGGGAAAGACCCAATGAGCAACGACCTGGATGATTTTGTTCAGGATTTACAGGGACAGATTTATGAAGAAACAAGAGCTGCTTACGGCGATGTAGCCTTCGAGCGGTGGCTGAACCCCCTTTACATGGGTACGATTGATAACCCTGATGGTTACGGGTGTGTCACGGGTTCCTGCGGTGATACCATGCAGATTTTTTTAAAATTTGAAAACGATAAGGTTCAAGAGGCATCGTTTCTTACAGATGGTTGCGGGGCAAGTGCCGTGTGCGGTTCATTCGCTGCCGAACTGGCCCTGGGGAAGAGCCCGGATGAACTCGTGGAGATCACCGGAGATGCTATTCTAAAAATATTAGGAGGACTGCCCAAGGAAGACGAACACTGCGCCTTTCTTGCCGGTGAAACCCTCCAGGAAGCCCTGAATGAATATATGATAAAGCAAAGACCGAAAGACAGATAGTTAATTGGTTGAGAAGTTGAGCGGTTGAGTGGGGACTACGATAATGACAACCACTTAACCATTTGGCCACTCAACTATTTGACTAACTCCAGATATGGAGTTTTTGTTATGATTATCAGTGTTGCAAGTGGCAAAGGGGGCACGGGAAAGACGACCGTGTCCACAAATCTGGCTATTTCTCTTGATACCGATGTCCGGTTTTTAGACTGTGATGTGGAGGAACCGAACGCACATCTTTTTCTTCAGCCTATTATCGACGATGTAGAGACTGTCACCACGCCAGTTCCCGTGGTAGACGAAGATAAGTGCAACCTCTGCGGAAAGTGCGGCGAAATCTGCCAGTTCAAGGCAATAGTCGTGATCGGAGAAACCGTATTACCATTTCAAGAGCTGTGTCACAGTTGTGGTGGTTGCATGGAGGTCTGCCCTGAGAAGGCCATCACAGAAACAGGCAGGAAATTGGGTATTGTCGAAAGGGGCCACAGGAATGGTCTGGAGTTTGTTCATGGGAAATTGAGGGTTGGCGAGGCAATGTCACCCCCGCTGATCAGAAAGGTTCGCTCTTTTCAACATCCTGACAGGCTCACCATCATTGATGCCCCCCCAGGGACATCATGCCCTGTTATCGCTGCCATGAAGGGCGCTGATTTTGTCTTGATGGTAACCGAGCCCACGCCATTTGGACTTCATGACCTTAAACTGGCTGTGGGGGCCGTTCAGATCCTCGGAATTCCTTGCGGTCTGGTCATTAATAGTTCTGATATAGGAGATGATAGGGTCAAGGTCTATGCGGAACAGGAAAACATCCCGATTCTCATGGAGATTCCTTTTGATAGAAAAATCGCAGAGGCCTATTCCAGGGGCGAACTTCTCGTTGAAGTCATGCCGGAATGGAAAGAAAGATTTGCTGCATTGTATCAACGTATTGAGGAAATAGCAGGATAATCGGGAGCATGGTTGATGAAAGAACTTGTTATCATAAGTGGCAAGGGTGGAACCGGAAAGACAAGCCTGCTTGCCGCATTTGCATATCTGGCCAAAAATAAAGTCCTCTGCGACGGCGATGTGGATGCTGCCGACCTTCACCTTATCATGGATCCTGTGGTCCAAAAACGCCATGATTTTGAGTCAGGCAATACAGCAGTTATTAACATTGACAAATGCACTGAGTGCGGCTTGTGCCGGGAGCTGTGCAAATGGGATGCCATTAGCGAGGATTTTGAGGTGGATTCCATTGAATGCGAGGGCTGTGGCGTTTGCGTGTATTTCTGTCCTGAGGATGCCATTGATTTTCCGGTGAATACGTGTGGTGAGTGGTTTATTTCTGATACCCGTTTTGGTCCCATGGTCCATGCCAGATTAGGCATTGCAGAGGAAAATTCAGGCAAGCTTGTAAGCCTTGTCCGGCAGGAGGCCAGAAAACTTGTCGAAGAAAAACATCTGGATCTGCTTCTCACCGATGGACCCCCCGGAGTGGGTTGTCCTGTGATTGCATCCATTGGCGGGGCCACAGCCCTGCTCATTGTGTCAGAGCCCACGGTTTCCGGGAAACATGACATGGAGCGCGTGGTGCAGTTAGCTGCCCATTTTCAGGTTCCGGCAATGCTCTGCGTAAACAAGTTTGATCTCAATCCTGATGCGACTGAATCCATTGAGGCTTTCGCAAAACAAAATAATGTAAAGCCTTTGGGCCGCGTTCCATTTGACCCCGTGTTTACGAAGTCCATGGCGAATATAATACAGATTCAGAAGCAGCGAATGCGGTTAAGAATGTCTGGGAAGATTTGAAACAGGAACTTGATATTTAAAACACATTACAGTTAGTAGGTGCTTTTTCAATTGGCGAAGACCCTGATGTCCAGATGTTGGACTGCCCCAACCCTATGAATAGAGCAGGAATTGAACTTAGGGGAATCAAAGAATAACTGAAAGGAGGTGAGAGAAGGGCCCTTAGTTTTATTAGGGATGGCTGGGCACATAAAGTGGTCCAGGGCGTCTGTTAACTTTTTAACGGGGGGAAGTCATGAAAGAGATAAGCAGAAGAGATTTTATGAAGACTGTGGTGATTGGAGGAGCCTCGTTGGGGCTCGGAAGCGCTGTTTGGCACAAACCATTAGAGGCTATGGCGAGCGGAAAGTATGATATCGGCCAGTGCAAGAGCGTGAGTATAAAATGTGTTTCAGAGTTGGGATGGTATGATACAAAAGTGCTTATTGGTCAGATGAAAAAGGCGGGAGGCCCGAAGGCCAACCAGTGGGCCATTCCCTGGGACCTGGATAATGCCGCGGGAAGCTGTTCACTTATTGATGTGGAAGCCCTTAACGGCCGTCATCACAAGTTCCTTCTGGATACCGGGTGGAACACCCAGTACATGGATAAGTGCTTCAAGAGGGAAGGCGTTGACAAGATGCTGAAAAAGGGTGACATCGAATGCCTCGTCATCAGCCACGAGCACCTCGATCATTACTGGGGCCTGGAATCAACACTGAAGAATAATCATGAGATCAAGATTTTCATCCCAAGCACATTTTATTCCGAAGGCATGAGTTTTTTGAACGGGACGGATTTTCCCAAGGCCAACGCCAGCAACACTATCCCCCACCGGGGCGACCTGGTCAAGTGCAAGCCGGGACATATAAACAAACTATATGATGGCTGTGCGCTCGTGACCTTTGATCTTCCCATTGTGATCCGGGTCCGAGGTGAGGAGTCTCTGTACTTCAATGTCAAGGATAAAGGTATGGTTTGCGTCACCGGCTGTTGCCACCAGGGTATCCTGACCTTTGCCGAGTTTGCCAAGAATAAAATCGTGGGCGGTGATAACATGTACGGGGTCTACGGCGGCCTCCACATCGCACCTTTTGGTCCAATCAAGCCTGAAAGGGCGCATCTTATCACGGGCATGGCCGATTACAATTTCAAGAAGGTTGCCTGCAATCACTGCACAGGGTTGAAGGCGGTCGAGAAGATGATTGAACTCGACTACCCTGTTGTCAAGGGAACGGGAAGATTCTCATCCGTGAGTGATCTTTATATTGGTGCCGGAGATGAGGTGTTTTTCGGGTAGGACACAGAGATAATCGTCTCGGCATAAAATCCATCCACATCAAAACCAAGGGGCGGGTTTGAAACCCGCCCCTGCTTTTATCTTCCCCTTTTTTCCTGCCTTTTAAATATCACTGGCCATAGCAACTGACAATCTATCAAGAACAGGCATTCACCCACGGGCGTGAGCCCGTGGGTGGCTACTTGAGAAGTGGCAAATGATTTAACCATTTTCAGGGGGAATTGGAAAATTAATTTACCAATTTGGAAAAGGAAATAATTTGCTTGACACCGTGAATTTTGATCCCACGCTGTTGAGTATAAAGGCAGCGGGGAATTCTTCAGAGAACCTTTGAATGGCCTTCCATCCCGTACAATGCATGGGCACAAGAACCTGCGGGCTTATCTTTTTCAATTCCATTATTGTTTCTTCAATAATCTGCTCAAAAAACGGCCCGGAGAGATGAAAGCCTCCAATGATTGTATGGATTTTCTCAATGCCGGCTATCTTTGTGGCAAAAATAACTGTGTTAATAATGCCAGCATGGGCGCAACCGGAAATAACTACTAATCCCTTTCCTTTGAGGTTCACTACTAATGCCTGGTCATCGGCGATGGGATCGTCCTCAATTTTTCCGTTCCTTTCCAGCGTGGCATTGGGAAGGCCCTTTTCAAACGCTGTGACACGCTCTACTTCACCGGTTACCGCTATCATATCATCTGCCAGAAGGGTCGGTGTATTACTCTCCATAAGCTCCACATTTTGATTTTGCAGGTCCGCCCTTACAAGGGTTTGTGGAAATTCAAGCTTTCGGCCATCAGCAAGGCCGAAATATCTTGGTCCGATAAAAGCCTCCGGGTGCACCACTAAGGGAACGCGTCCGGGAATCATATCGAGGACTGAATAAAGAGACCCGGTATGATCCATATGGCCGTGGCTTAATACAATGGCCTCTATCTGTTTTGGGTCTATCCCCAACATTTTTATGTTGTGCGGGACACCGATTTGAGAGTAGCCGGTGTCAAAGAGTATAGTATGTTTGTCCTTTCCTTTTTGGACCGTTACGAGCATGGACAGACCATGTTCTGCCAAGAGAGTGTCCGAAGGGATATCGCCTCCTTTAGATAGCGGCGGACGTGTGACTACATCCGTGCCCTGAATCAGGACATCCACGTAATTATCCATTAACGTTACGATCTCGACACGGTCCACTTCCTTTAAAGAAACACGATAATTGTTCATATCATTACTCCTTTCCCTTTTCTTTTTGGAGCTTCTTTAGTGTTTGCCAGAGGTCTTCCACCTGCTTTTTGGTCTCTTCAATAGGACAGTCGTTATTGATCATAAAATCACTATACATTACCTTTTCACTAATGGGTAG
>JAFDHL010000160.1 GCA_019308785.1 Deltaproteobacteria bacterium | reverse complement strand
TTTTAAGACGTTTCGCTATTTTTCTCTTGCGCTTTGCCAGTATTTTGTTATTGTCTTTTTTCACTCGAAATGCTCCTTTCTGATAGGTTTTGTTTTTTTACTAACTCTATTATAGCCTTATCAGACGGGCATTTCGAGTACTTTCTTGTCTAATTCCCAATTTAATTGCACTTGATCAAGGACTAGCTACCGTGATTTCAGAGGATTGTGTATTGTCGAGCGTTGCATAGTCCGCATCGAACTGTTCAATATATAGAAAGAGGCGTCCCTCATTATATGATTCCAAATTATACTGAACCTCCACACGAAGCTTATTAGTAATTAATGTTTGGCACCAATCCTGGACCTCATCAACATTTTTTAAAATAACTATTGAGTCGTCAGCAAATGCAAAGGGTGAATAGACAAGTGAAAGGCATCCAATGAAAACAGCTAAAATCATACTGATTTTCGATTTCATGATTCCTCTTGGTTTCGAAGTGAAAGTGCAAATGCTTTTAGATCATTAGGATGTAAAGAACTATCCAGAATCTTTTCAAAATCATCTGCCTAACGTGTTCCACCGAAGACATTCTACAATACTATTTTTATTATCTGGTCCAAAGGACCGCTTTAGAATGCAAAATATTCTTTTAAGGGTTCATGAAATTTGGAAATGTGGATTGAATGATACAATAATCTTTAAACGACAATTACTTAGATGACAATGCTATTTTATTGAGGGTGGAATGTGGAGAGAATATCCTTATTATTCCTGGATGGATAACAGGTGGGTGGCGTAAACCGGCAAACCGGATTTGGTGTTTTATTTTGAAATTCCAGAACCTTATTGCTTGGAATTTCCTTATTACAAGCCCAACGCAGGCGAACGCCAAATAGAAGCGCAAAGATTATATGTTGAGTTAAATAAGTAGATCGCTTTTGAGGTTCTGTCTCATGCAAACCTGCCCTCCGTCCGGCCGCGACAGCGGGATCTACACTTCATTTCGACCCCGACAACGGGATTTACGCTTCGCTACAACAGGTGTGGACGCAAAGATCGTAAAGTTTGCTTTATCGGATTGGACGGGGAGCACACAAAAGTAACATTCGGAAACCCGGTGGCCGCAGAAAGGCAGGTCTTATTCTTAAGAAATTGGTGACAGGTCCTGCTAATCTGTCCCGCTGAAGGCATGTTCCAATACTGTATTAATTACCTGCCCAACAGTGCTATGCTCTGCATCGGCTCGCTTCCTCGCGAACTGGTATATTCTTTCATCAACTGAGATCTGGTAAGCGCGTTCCATAATGTCGAATTCCACTTCCGAGTCTTCCATATCATTCCAATAGTCGGCAGCTGAGTGGGTATCCCAAAACTCCCCAGCTTCTTCGGGGCTTTTGAAATTCTCAGGAATTCTTTCTTTATTTGCCATGTTTATACCTCTTTTTCTCTTTTGCATCCATTTCACGTGCACTAATTGGTAATATACTCCCATCCTTCTTCAAAATAAAGAAAATAGAAAGATAGCGGCCAGCTTCTGTTTTCCCCATTGCCAGATAAACATCTTCGCCTTTCACATTCCCGCGTGCGATTCTTTTGACTTTTTTCTTCCCTTTCAAGATTTCCTCTATTTCGGAATCCAAAACATGATGTTTACGTTCGATTTTTTCGATAAACGCTGACTTCCAAAGGATTTTCGTTATCTTCATCTGATTTTTCCGATAACAAGTTCTTCTGATTTAAGCACTGGCAATCTAGTCATCGAGCATTACCCTAAGTCCATACAATACAAATATTATTGCAAATGTTCAAGAAATTCAGATTTGGGCAACTGCCTTTCAATTCCTGACCCCGTCTGTTTATGCTCATCAGAACACGAGCTGATATCGTCTTGCAGCTCCCTGCCCGAGAGCCTGAAGAAACTCTTTGTCCTTAAGTGTCTTGAGTGCATGTCGAACGCTTGAGGCTTAGGGTTCAGGGCCAAAGGGGAAAAAGGATTGAATGTGGAGAGAATGCCCTCATTATTCCTGAATAGATAACAGGTGGGTTCGAAGGTTTGCCTTTTTCTTTTTTATTCCGATTTTCTTTCTAATATTCCGCCTGTGTGAGTCAATTGTTGTGGTGGACACATTCAAGAATTTTGCTATTTCTTTTGTGGTCTTTCCCTCCTTTATGAGATTTGCTACCTGGACCTCCGCAGGAGTAAGGTTCAAAAATTTATGGGATAAAGTGCGGGAAAACGGTGAGATGATGTCGTTCAGGTTAGATTTTAGGATACTCAAATAGGCCTTTTGGCTCTCGTTCAATCCGCTTCTTGCCAATTTTTCCAAAAAAGGCACAACCAAATCCTTCACATTGGACAACACCTTCTCTTCAAGCTCTATTTTGGCTTCGTCTCCTCTCCTCAACAGAACTCTCAATGCGGTATTTGCCTCCTCAAGATTATCGGTCTTTATCTTCAATTCCTTTTCTCTTGTTTTCAGCGTTTCTTCGGTCTGCCTACGCTGGGTGATGTCTGTCGCGATTGAAAGTCGAACCATACGACCATCTACCCATTGAGAAGCGCAAGCTCGAACTTCATACCATCTATTGGTAAGTGTATTATGGTTTTCCCAAATATGAACTCCGGTTGGACTACCGTCATTATTCAATAGCTTATCATTCTTACAGAAAGGACATGGACCGGTCTGATCCTGCTGTATTGTCTGCCAGCAAAGCTTTCCAATAACATCTCCAAAAATATCTTTTGTATATTTATTGGCAAAAACGACCTCATAGGTTTCCAAATCTGAAGCATGTACTATGCCATCCAAATGGTCCAAAACTGTTTCAAAGGTTTTGTGAGAGGTTCTCAAATCCTCCTCGCTTTCCTGGAGCTCCTTCTCCACTTGCCTGAGCTCATATGCCTCTTTTGTTAACTCCTTTACCTTTTGTTCCAGTTCTTCATAGGTTGGCTTTCCTGCCATTTGAAAACCTCCGCTGAACAAATCCCTGCACGGTTTTACATGATGCTACTTTACAGCCTCAAAAAATCGCATCAATCTCTGCCCTGTCCTGCCTTATCTCTTTTTGCCCACACAACACCCGGATCGCTTCCTCCTGTCAAACTTCGATATGTGGCCAGATTCCATAATCGGACCGATCTCCGCATGATCAGGTAGGTGAGAAATATCAATAAATAGCCCAGCAACAGAAAAGTGATAATCACGGTTAGGCCTTTCAAAGTAACGGGCCACGCGGCATAGCCTTTCAGATGAGGCAGAATCCATCCAAGCCAGCCCGGCATTAAGCAATCAAACCAGGGCCCCAGCATCTTCTGAATCACTTTTTCGGCAAACCTGTCAATGTGCCTGTAAACCAATGTAAAAAAGAGAAGCAGTGGGATGGCCCAGGTCAGCGCTATTACGGAAACGGCCTTCAGGCGATATCTCCTGATAGCCCGCAAGATAAATGAGGACTGGCTTCCAGCGTTCAGGATTTTTTTTATTTCTTCGCGTTTCTCAAGCATTTCATCCGCGTTCTGATCGCCTGCACGTCTTTCGAAAAGCGGTGGTACTCCTAATCTGTCCGGCTCTCTTCCAGAAGACTCTGTACCCTCCGTTCCCTTGATCAGGTTTTGGCAGTATTTTCTTAATTGCCCGTCGATCAGGGTATAGCCGTGATACATGAGGGCTTCCCGTTCCACGAAGCTGAACTGGTCCAGGTCCGTGCGGATACGCGCCAGGCCCGCGATGTATTCGGAAGGCACGCGGTATTCCACACCCGAACGGTCCTTAAGGTTCAGGTGCAGGTGCACAAAGGCGAATGACCTTCGATTCACATACTTGTCTCGCCACAAAATTAGTTGGTCAATAAGCTTCTCCCTGATCTGAAACTGGAATATACTGTTAGTTCTACTTAAGACTCCAATCCCTCTGGATGACATCCGATGAACCTGCTCCATTTGCCCTGAAGCATCGCTTATGAGCAGGATGTCGCAGTTCTCCTCCCACAATGCTTCAAGCCCTTGATTGTCGGTGACCCCACCGTCAACGAGCATATCCCCTGAAACGTATGTGGGCGGGAATAATACGGGCACACCAGCCGATGCTCCCACGATCCGCGATAGGGGAAGGACGTTTTTATCGACCCTGGATAACTCTTTGGCACCGGAAATCGGTTCCCGTGAAAAGCTGACCCGTTTCCCGGTCAGAAGCGAGGCAGTATTAAGCAACAGCTTGGGTCCTGCAAGATGCGAATTAACACCCACCTTCCCCGCACTCGCCACACTGGGTAGTTGATCCAGGGTGTTCTTGCGATAGAACCACCTGTCGTATTCCGCCTGCATCACATCCGAGCGATTATACCGTGTACGAAGCATCTTAAGGGTTGATAGGGGATGGTAAAAAGGGGAAAAAACCAGGGCCCTGGAACGGAGATTATGGTCTGTAGCGCGGAAGAAATCCGCGGCGATCTCCTTGAAGATTTCAACCCGTACATCCATTAATGGACGCCCTGCTTTCAGTTCGTCACGTTTTGCCCGGAGTCTTCGTTCCATTTCGATTACATAGTAGGCAGCAATAATCGAACCTCCCGACACAGAGGAAATAACATTCACACGGGGCATAATTCCGAGTTCTTCAAGCCGCAGGATGACGCCTAAATGAAAAATGGAGGCGCGAAATCCCCCGCCTGAAAGCCCGAGTCCGATTCTTAAACCGGACTCCGTGTTGTTATGCTTCTCCAGGTCTTTATGTTCGGCCATAGATAGTTACCCCCAGTATTTTCGTGGGATTTATCATTCCCGCTTCCGAGCAAGTGATTTCTAAGAAAACCAATCCATTGAGATCCTTCGGCAGGCTCAGGATGACTTGCTCTTACAAGTCAGATTGCTTCGGCATCCTTCGTCAGCCTCGCAATGGCAGGTGAAATATTTTTTTCGGTTCATGCGGTAGTGAGTAGGCCTCAAGACACTACATGATTGCAAGGTTGAAGTTAGACCTTAACCCTTTTTAACCAGCCTCTTGCATATTTTTCCTGTGTGGGACTTTTCCTCATATATTCTATATAATGCATACCCTGCAAAATGTTCATTACCTTTAGCAGATATGAGACATCATCAATTTCCAGATAGGCCATTAAAACCTTCAGCGTATTTTTACCAAAAAGACCGTCTTCCACGATATCAGTATAATTTCTCTGATTCCGGTTGAGAAGATTCAGGCCCTCCTGCAGAAATCCCACAGCCCTGCGAACACCCATATTCACGCCCGTATCAAATAACTCTTCCGCTATCTCCTGAACCGGAATCTCATCTCCCCAGAATTTGTCCCAGTAGGCTTCCTTGTAAAACAACAGAACCTCCTCCTGAAGGCTTTCATCCTGCTCAAAGACCTTGTCAAATTTCTTTTTTCTGCTATTGGCCCTTTTTATTTCATCAACTCTATCCCATCCCTTCCAGGAAGGATTGAACCTCCGTGAAATACCTTTATATGTCTCGCCTCCAGCATCATCAGGGTCAAAGACGTATCCCCCTTCAATTGCCGCCGTCTTCTCGAATGCCTCATCAAAATTTGCCATTTTTTACTCCATTCGTAACTACCCAGCTATTTAGGTTGAAGACTGAAGGCTGAAGCGAATCAAGCCATTCAAGTCCTTCTCGGTCTCGACTACCTTTGGTTCAATCAGAGATGAATCCTCGTTGGACAAAAAGCCCAAACGCTTCGATAAACTTAGTTGATTAACAGGTAGTTAGGCTGAAGGCTGAAGGGAAAAGAGAACTGAAAATTTTTTTAGGGATAACACAGTTACAATAATACAATAATAGGAGCCCCATTTGTGCCACGTTCAGCCCTTTGCTAACAGTCTTCAGCCTTCAGCCTAAATAACCTGATTATTTACTTTTTTGTCAGTGTTTGCAAAAGCATGCACAAAAAATTGTGCATCGTGCACATTTTTTTGTGCATAACACCAAAAACATTAATATTTACGAACTATTGCGAACCACGGTATCAAGAATAACACGCATAACTGAAGGTGTACTGCCGGAATCAATTTTTCTTTTGACCGGATTCATTCATTTTGGCCAGGAGGGTATTCCGATGAATGCCGAGTACCTCTGCCGCTTTTTGTCTGCTCCCTTCAGCACTTTCAAGCGCCTCGGCAATATACTTTTTCTCAAACACATTTACGGCATCTTTTAGTTTCATACCTTTGGATTGCCGGAGACCCATGCTGAACTGAGTAACATCCTGGATGTGAATGACAGGCTTTTTTACTATGGTAGACAATCTCTCGACCAGGTTCTCAAGCTCCCGAACATTGCCCGGCCAATCGTATTTCTTTAAAAAATTTATGGCTTCTTTTGAGAACCTCTTGGCCGGTTTTCCTGTTTTTCTGTAATGCAACTCCAAAAAATGATCCAAAAGCAAAGGGATATCGCCCTTTCTTTCCCTTAAAGAGGGGATTTTTACGGGGAATACATTCAGCCGATAAAAAAGATCCTCACGAAATATACCCTGATATATCAATTCCCTGAGGTCTCTATTTGACGCGGCCACAAACCGGCTATCAAACCTGATGACCTTGGTACTACCCAATCTCTCAAATTCCTTTTCCTGGATAACCCTCAGGAGTTTGCCCTGCATATTGATATCAAGGGTGTCAATATCATCCAGAAAGACGGTGCCCCTGTGCGCAAGCTCCAGTTTACCGAGCGTTGTGCTGGTCGCACCGGTATAAGCCCCTCTTATGTGTCCGAAGATCTCACTTTCCATCAGGGTTGACGGTATGGCCGCACAATTTATTACCACAAAAGGTCGCTTCTCCTTAGAGTTGAGATTGTGTAAGGCTCTCGCAACCAGTTCCTTTCCCGTTCCACTCTCTCCCTGGATAAGTACCGGCCCATCGCTCTTGGAAATAGTTGATATTAATTCGAATATGGCCCTTATCGCCTTATCGTTGCCCACCATCTTTTCAAA
>JAFDHL010000159.1 GCA_019308785.1 Deltaproteobacteria bacterium | reverse complement strand
AATTTCGCCCACGGTGAAATTTTCATGTTCGGATCTTTTGGTGGATTCGCTGCCCTTACATATTTTGTAAACAGCGGTTTCGCTGATGCTCACCCCGGCCTTTCAATCATCATTGCCTTCCTGGTCGCAATGATTATCTCTTCCGTGCTCGGCGCATTATTGGAACGCATTGCATACAGGCCGCTTAGAAATGCCCCCAGACTTGCCCCTCTCATCAGTGCAATCGGTGCCTCAATTTTCCTCCAGAATGTGATGATGCTGATTGTCAAGGCTCGCATGCAGGTCTATCCCGACATCATACAGGAGCGCTTCATCGAAATCGGTTGGGTCAGCATTTCCTATTTCCAAATATTCATAATTGTGGGATCTGTATTACTTATGGTCGCGCTCTATCTCTTCATCCAAAAGACTAAAACAGGTAAGGCCATGAGGGCGGTTGCAGAGGACAGGGAGGCCGCCTCCCTTATGGGCATTGATGTGAACAGGATCATCATGACCACCTTTGTCATCGGTTCCGCCCTGGCCGGCGCCGCGGGAGTTATGGTGGGTATCTATTACACCCAGATCAATCATATGATGGGCTTTATCCCAGGAATCAAGGCATTTACCGCCGCCGTCCTGGGCGGTATCGGAAACGTGGCGGGTGCCATGTTAGGTGGGTTCTTTTTGGGAATGGCAGAGGCCTTCGGGGTCCTGATTATGCCGGCAGAGTATAAGGATGTGATTGCTTTCGGTCTCCTTGTCCTTGTCCTGATTTTCAGGCCAAGTGGCATCTTGGGTGAGGTAGTCTCGGAAAAGTCATAAATTCATTTTAGATTTTGGGTTTTGGATTTGGGAAGGCGGGATTCGTAGGTGAGAAACAAGAACAATAATATTCATAATTCCAGAGTTGGAAGCCAAAAAGCCAAAAGAGGACGATCTATTCGTTCACTATTCCGCAATCCTTATAATGTCTATCTGGCGATTATCTTGGTTTCACTGATACTGTTGCCTCCCCTGGTCGGCAATTACTGGACCCAGGTCCTCGGAAATATCGGCATTTATATCATGCTGGGTATCGGTCTTAATGTGGTTGTCGGGTTCGCCGGACTCCTCGACCTGGGCTATGTAGCATTCTATGCCATTGGTGCCTATGGCTATGCCCTCCTGGCCTCACCCCACTTTGGGATCCATATTCCCTTCTGGCTTATGCTCCCAGCTTGCGTGGCCATCGCAGCAGGCGGAGGGGCCCTGCTCGGAATCCCTGTCCTGCGCATGCGCGGAGATTATCTGGCCATTGTAACCCTCGGGTTTGGAGAAATCATCCGCATCGTCCTCAACAACATGGACACAGTAACCAATGGGCCCAGAGGCCTGTTAAGAATTGACCCGCCCGCAATAGGTGATTTCATTGTGAACAGCCCTTTCAGATGGTACTATTTAATCCTTGTCAGCATTTTCCTTTCCACCTTTGTTGCCGAACGGCTCAACAATTCCCGTATTGGAAGGGCCTGGATCGCCATGCGGGAAGACCAGGACACTGCCGCAGTAATGGGAATCAACATTCTAAAATACAAGCTGCTCGCCTTTGCCATCGGTGCCTCATTTGCAGGGATTGGTGGCGCCATTTTTGCAGCCAGGCAGGGATCCATCTTCCCTGAGAATTTTTCCCTGATGGTTTCCATAAACGTCCTGTGCCTGATCATTATTGGGGGAATGGGAAGCATTCCAGGTGTAATCTTGGGGTCTGTAATCCTGATCGGTCTCCCGGAGGTCCTCCGTGGGATACAGCAATACAGAATGCTCGCCTTTGGCGGCTTGCTGGTTATAATGATGATCTTCCGGCCTACAGGCTTTATACCTTCTGCAAGGAGGAAGATGGAATTCAAGGAATAGTGATTAATTATACGATGTCACATTTGACGAAGTAAATCTCATAAAATAGAATTAAACCATATGACCACCCTGCTCCAGACAAAAAGGCTAATAAAAAACTTCGGTGGGCTCACTGCGCTGAATAGCTTCGATTTTGAGGTTCAGTCAGGCATGATCGCAGGGCTAATTGGGCCCAACGGGGCCGGCAAAACAACGCTTTTTAATTGTTTGACCGGAGTATATCCATGGGATAGCGGTGACGTTCTTTTTTTAAACACAAGTATCAACAACATCAAAACCCATGAGATTACATCCCTGGGCATCTCCAGAACCTTTCAGAATATACGTCTTTTTAATAACATGACCGCCATTGAAAATATCCTGGTTGGCCGTCACTGTCGTATGAACGCGGGTGTGTGGGGGGCGATCACTCGAAACGGCCCCGCAATGGATGAAGCCAAAAAAGCCTTCGAAAAGGCACAAGAACTCCTGGAATTTGTTGGGCTTGAAGAAAAAGGCGATATTCTTGCAAAGAACCTGCCTTACGGTGATCAGCGCAGGCTCGAAATGGCGAGGGCACTGGCTACTGAACCCCGGCTGCTCTTATTGGACGAGCCTACTGCAGGTATGAATCCACAGGAAACCAAGGAATTAACCCAATTTATTGAAAGGGTCCGTACGGAACTGAGTCTCACAATTCTTCTCATCGAACATGATATGCGCGTGGTCATGGGTATCTCCGACAGGGTTACGGTTCTCGATTATGGGATCAAAATCTCAGAGGGCAGCCCTAAAGAGGTCCAAAAAGATCCCAGAGTAATCGAAGCCTATTTAGGCCGCCTTGGCACCATAATGAGCAAAAAGGCCGCAACAAAAGGGACGGAAGGTGTTGAATGAATAACGGACAACCACTGCTTAACGTCCAGGATATTCATACATATTACGGCAATATTCACGCCCTCAAAGGGTTGTCATTAATAGTAAACGAGGGCGAGATCGTCACCCTTATCGGGAGTAACGGTGCAGGTAAAAGCACCATGCTCAATACCCTCTCAGGTGTTCTCAAGGCAAAAGTGGGAATGATCTCATTTCGCGGAGATCGCATTGACCAGCTTTCTCCGCACAAAATAGTGCGCATCGGAATTTCTCAGGTACCGGAGGGCAGAAAAATATTCTCCCGCCTGAGCGTCACCGAGAACCTTGAGATGGGCGCTTTTATCAGGAATGACACAATAAGAATCGGAATGGATATGGAGAGCGTCTTTGATCTATTTCCCCGGCTGAGGGAAAGGCGCCGCCAGATTGCCGGCACCCTCTCCGGCGGTGAGCAGCAGATGTTAGCAATTGCCAGGGCATTTATGGCCCGTCCCCAACTCTTGCTCCTTGACGAGCCCTCCATGGGTCTTGCACCTATTTTGGTTGAGACCATATTTGATACAATCGAACGTATCAACAAGGAGGGAACCACCACTTTGTTAGTGGAGCAGAATGCACTGATGGCCTTTCAGATCGCAGCCAGGGGCTATGTTATCCAGACAGGCCGGATTGTTATGGAAGACAAAACGGAAAACCTTCAGGAAGATGAGATGGTCAAAAGACTCTATCTCGGTATAGATGAGGAGTGACCCTCCTGATTTAGCTAATAAAAAACGAAAAAGAGGACCTCACTATGAAGGAAAAAACCAAACAATATGTTTCTCTAAATGTTCAGGCAGACGCTGTCTTCTTGCCTCTGGCTACTTCTTTTGTCGAAAACGCGGCCGTTGGTCTTGGCCTGGGTCACGCCGAGGCCCTTTCATTAACTCTGGCCACCGAAGAAATTTTTTCTTACCTGTGCCAGATGGCATTGCCGGATCAGGCAATTGAGATTCGCTGCTCCAGCGGCGGCTATTATGTCCGAGCAGATTTCCACTTTTCGGTGAAAGACTTCAATATGCGGGCATTCAACCTGACAGCAACCGTGTCCGTTGATGATGAAGCCAGCCTGGAAGAGATGGGGCTCTTAATCGCTTCACGGTCGGTGGAACGCTTTCAAATCGCAGAAGAAAAGGGCCGGGGAGTCCAGCTTACCCTGGTTAAGGAAAAGAAATATCCTGCATCAGATGAAGAGACAGTTCCCCCGTCAAGGCCATTGCCGGAATTTTCAATACAGGGCCCTAATCCGGAGGAAGTTAAACTCTTCACCCTCCTGGTGAACCGGCATTATCAGGGCAAGGTCATCCCTGGTTTTTTCAAATTTCCCGGCAAGGTCGTTGATATGGTAAACGAGGGGGAATACCAGGCCGCTCTGGCATTAGGGCCGACAGGCCAGATGGGCGGCGGAATCGTCTGGCACTGGGCGGGTCTCAATACTGTGGAGTGTTTCGGCCCTTACCTGTTCAAGCAGAATCCCGACTCAAACATGGCCAATGACCTGCTGGAAGCCTGTCTCGGGGCGATCGCCCGGACCCATGCCGTGGGTCTGATTAGCCGTTATCCGACCGAGGACCTCCCTCAGGAGCACTTCGAGCCCTTAGGTTCCCTGACAATCTTCAATCAGGAAGGGTCAACCACATCGCTTACCTCATACTTCCGCCAGATGCAGGAGGACCCGGGCACCTCAGTGTGGTCGCATACCGAACTGGAATTCTTCCTTCGCGAGGAATATGCACGGTTGGTGCTCCCGCGTGAGATTCGTCTGGTAAAGGACCTGGGAGAAACAAAATCCCCTTTTTCTGTGCTCTCGGCCGAATTCGACCGATCCCAGAAGATAGTGACCCTCCGACCCATCCGCCCGGGCGCCGACGCCGATAAAAACATGGCCAACCATCTCAAACTATTTACCGAGGAATCGTTGCGCAGCGTCTTTTTCGAGATGGACCTGGCCCAGCCCTGGCAGACGGAATTCACACCGACCCTTTTAAAAAATGGGTTTACCCCCCGCCTGGTGCTCCCTTACGCCGGACAGGGTGACTTAGTGATCTTTCAATTGGGTGATAAGCTGTCATGAAACAAGTTCGCCTGGAAAATCTGGTCCCCGACCACATAAAGCATTTCGAGGCCTACATCCCCAGTAAGCCTGACGACGAACTGAAGAAGCTCTATGGTTGCTCCCGTTTAATCCGTCTGAACAACAACGAAAACCCCTTGGGGCCCCCGAAAGCGTCTCGGGAGATTATTGACCGCTTCCCGCCACCCCACGCCTCAATCTATCCCAGCGGTGATGTGTATCACCTGCGGTACAAATTGGCAGATAAGTTTGGCCTCCACCCTGATCAGTTCTTAGTGGGTAATGGGGCAAATGAGGCAATCAGCTTTGTAATCAAGGCCTTTTGCCAGGAGGGGGATAATATTATTACTGCGGATAAGACGTTTGCCGTGTACGAGTGGGTGGCGGAGTTCTCAGGTTTTCAGGCCTGGCTTGTGCCCCTGGTAAATTTCGGCTTTGATGACGAGGGCATGTTACGGCAGATCGATGAGCGTACCAAGATTCTTTTTATCTGCAACCCCAACAACCCTACCGGGAGTTACTGGAGTGAAGGTCGTCTAAGGGACTTTCTGGATCGGATCGCCGGCCGCCAGATCGTGGTAGTGGACGAGGCCTATTGTGAGTTTGTGGAAAATGAAGATTACCCTGACGGAATCAAGATGATACACGAGTACCCAAACCTTGTGGTCTTCAGGACATTCTCCAAGATGTATGCCTTAGCAGGGTTGCGCATCGGTTACCTGGTTGGAGACAGGGAGGTGGTGGATATCATTCGCCGTACCTGTGTGGTCTATTCTGTCAATACCGTGGCCCAGGCTGCTGCTCTGGCCGCCTTAGATGACCAGGAACACATACTCCGCACCCGAGACATGGTTCGCCGTGGAAAAGAATTCCTGTCCAAAGAACTTGAACTCATGGGCCTGCCATTTGTGAATGGCCAGGGAAATTTTATTATGATAAAGCTCCCCATGAGCGACAGCCTGGCCTATCGCAAGCTCATGGCCCAGGGGATGATGGTACGAACCATGACCGGATTCCGCTTTCCCAACTATATCCGGATAACCATATCCAAGATGGATGCCATGGAAGCATTTGTGGAGTCCCTGGCAAAGATTGTTCCCACGCCTACCCCTCGCCGAAAGGATTAGCCGTGTCTCAACCTGAGAGCTTATTCACCAAAGAATTCATCGCCCTGAACGTAGTCTTCCTTTTCTCATTCTGCAATCTGGCCGTATTTTTCCATTTCCATCAGTATCTCCACACACTGCCTATCGCTCCGCAGTGGTTCGGGCTATTAATCGCCCTATTCTCCCTGCTTTCCCTTATCCTGAGGCCAATAATAAGTCCTTTCCTGCATCCCGGAAACGCCCGTAAATGGATGTTTATAAGTTGTATTGTCGTCATTGCCTTTCTCCTGGCATATAGTTTCGCCCGGAGTTTTTTCACCATGGCCCTGGTGCGGATTCTCCACGGCGTGGGCTTTGTAGGCCAGACCACTGCCATGATGGCCTTGGTGGTCCGCTTTATACCACCCAAAAGGAGTGGCCAGGCCTTTGGACTGCTTTCGGTCAGTACGCTTCTCCCCTATGCGGTTGTTCCACCCATTCTGGATCCACTTACCCTCTGGCTTGGCGGTTTCAACCACGTTCTAAACCTCACTGCGCTTTTGATGCTACTGGTCTTTCCTCTCCTGCTTGTGGTCCGTGTACCTTCAACCGGATCAAGTGGGGAGACGGATTTACAAAAACCGATCCGAGCCGGAGAACTGGCAGAAAACCTCAAGAACCGCCGTGTGCTACTGCTCCTGATAATAACCCTTGTATTCTTTACCGGATTCACGCCGGTGTTCTTTTTCCTTAAACGCTTTGCCAGTGACATTGGCATCCAAAATGCCGGCCTCTTTTTCACCCTGGCTTTCGTGACTATGATCATCATCCGCGTTACAGCCGGGCCTCTCTTTGACAGATTGAGCAAAATACACGTATTGGGCTGGTCCATTGCCTTGGTGGCCTTTGGCTACATGATCCTTGCCCAGACATCCGGGCATTTTCTGTTTTACGGCCTGGGGGTTTTTTTGGGACTGGGCTGGGGAGTGGCGATGCCCCTTTTCGATGCCCTTATGTTCGATATATCTCTAAACCGGTTTCAGGGACTCAATATCAACTTAGCAATTGAAATGGTTGATGGTGG
>JAFDHL010000007.1 GCA_019308785.1 Deltaproteobacteria bacterium | reverse complement strand
AAGAACTCTTTCGATTCTCTTTCCCCTTCAGTCTTCAGTCTAAACATCTTCAGCCTGACTACGTGAGTAGTCACTATTGTTTAAATATATGAGGGAGAGTTTTTGTTATTAACCTCAAGAGGGGGACGTGTGGGGTTTTGTGATAGTTGGCTCAAAAGGAGGCAAAAAAAGGGGAATAGAATGGACAAGAGAAAGATATGGTTTGTTTTGATAATCACGTTTTTGTTTTTGGTGAAATTGGGTTCACAGTCGTTTGCAGGTGATAATGCTCGTTCTCGTGCCACACTCAGTGGGCTGAGAGGGGTTCATGTTAAAGTTGAAAGGTTAAGATCGGAAATAGTCAAAGACGGACTCACACGGCAGCAAAAGGAAGATGTAAAACAAAAACTCAATTCCGCTGGGATCAAAATACTGTCTGACACGGAAGGTCTTCGCCAGTTTGCTAATCCCTATCTCTATGTGAACCCAAGTATAAGTAAGACAAAAGCCGGGTTATACCTTTGCTTCATAACAGTTGAGTTTGTACAAGACGTCCGACTTGTGAGAAACCGCAGTATTTTAAGGCCCGCGCCTACATGGTCGGTAGGGGTTGAAGGCGCTATTTACAAAAATTTCGCTGAAAAGGTTAGAAACCACATAAAAGATCTCATGGACAGATTCATCAAAGCATACTTATCCGTGAATCCGAGATAAGGATCCCGCTATACATTTCCAAGACGGAATTGATCTCAAATTTACTGTGGAGGCCACAATATCTCCCCCAATTGAGTTATAACTCTTTCAGAAATAGGGGAAGAGACATAACATTACAGGATGTATACGGTCTCACCCCCACCCTAACCCTCCCCCTTCAAGGGGGAGGGAAGGGAGGGGGTGATCATCTATTGCAATGAAAAATAAGAAACGTTTCAATAGGAACATGATATGTTGCTAATCAAGAAAGCCCAAAATAGCAGAGTATTTTCTTAAAATGTCTATATTCATAAAATGGTTCCCTCCATCATGGTTTCAAATAAAAACAAGGAACAAAATTGTATATATTGATCCAGCTTACTTGAGGACTTATTTTACGCATTACCCGAAAAAAATTGAGTTTTCTAAATGGCCAGATCCTATAGATGGATTGCCGGAAGAGTTAGAAAAAGCTGATGTAATCCTAATAACACATCATCATAAGGACCATTGCAAGAGTGTTACAGTAAATAGACTCAGGTATGCAGATACTTTAGTGGCAGCCCCTAAGCGTTGTATCAAAGAAATAGGCAAAGACATAAAAGTAATTGAGCCAGGGGAGGAAATAACTTTTAGAGATATGAAAATAAAAGCTGTAGATGCTTACAATACTGAAGAAGGAAATTCTACAAAAAAAATACATCATAAAGGATATTTTGTCGGTTACCTGGTGACCACAGAATCTAAGACTATTTATCATGCCGGAGATACAGATTTAATTCCAGAGATGAGTTACTTCCTATTGGAGGGAAGTTTACCATGGATATCAAAGAAGCTGTTGAGGCTGCAATAGCAATTGGATCCAAGGTTGTAATCCCTATTCATCGTTTTAAAGCCGATCCTCAAGAATTTAAGAGAAAAGTGGAATCAAAATCGAATATCAAGGTGGTGCCATTGCAGACAGGTGAAGTTTATCATTTAAAATGGTAACCACTCAGGTTATTTAGGCTGAAGGTCCCGCGAAACGCGGGATTAGTAAAGGGCTGAACGTGGTACACATGGGGCTCCTATTATTGTATTATTGTAACTGCTTTATCCCTGAAAAGAACTCTTTCGGTTCTCTTTCCCCTTCAGTCTTCAGTCTAAACACCTTCAGGCTGACTACGTAAGTAGTCACTTAAAATAAAGCCGGATATCAGAGGGCAATACCTGACCGCGGGGAGTCCGTATCATATATTGCGGTACCAAAAAGGCCTGATCCCGGACATAAAGCCATGGAATTATTGAAATGGCTAAAGGCTTAAGGCATAAGGCTCAAGGAACAGAAAGATGGCGTATAGCTCACATTCCTTGAGCCATGAGCCCCGTGCCGTCCGGCGGGCAGGCTTGTGCCTGGATGCAAATGTGGGGTATATAAGGCCTGCAGACTAAATGCTTTAAGTGAACGAAATTGCGATACAAGACTAGTATTATGTCCCAAAAATAAATTAGAAAAATCAATCAGACTGTTTAATCGTTTTCTCGTTTTTAAAATGACAAATTCTAAGCACGAAATACGAAATCCGAAACAATATCGAAATTCAAATCTCAAATGTTCTAAACATGTTTTGAATTTTGGTCATTTGAAAATTAGAATTTTTTTCGAATTTATATATTCGAATTTCGGATTTTAAACTCACTTTTTCGAGAGATAAAACTTGGCTAAACCATTTAAATTATTTATGGGACGCAACACTAGTAGTTCGTTTGTGAATCATCCAAACGCCATTATTCGGCGATTCGTATTACACCTTGGTTCATTGCAAGATTGAAAAAATCTTTATCTTTAATGGCATTTTCGAGAACAAAGCGGGGTGAATAACGCTTTATTGTTGTGGGCAATGAGCATGCGATGATTAATATTACCAGGCCTATCCACCATTTCATCCAAATTAAAGATATTATGGCTGCCGGAATAGAAAGGATCACGATCCACAGCCGCAAAAGACGTCCTGGAAGATACCATTTGGAAACTGCCGGACTGTCTATAAATATCATGGCTGCACGTTGATTTACATACGCCTCAATCCTGCCGCTTTTGTATGAGTGTATGAATTCCTGGTGATTCATATTTCTCCTTTTAATCCACAGATTACACAGATTTCCCCCGAAGCTTGCTTCGTTTAGATTGTGAAAATCAGATGCGCGATACCCCGTAGCTTGTCGGAGCGTAACGGAGATCCCGCCTAAGCGGGGCTGCGGGGCAGTTCATTTTGGATTTTAGAGATAAAGCGTAATTATATTAGATTAGATTGCGGAATGGGTCAAGCAGGCTCTTGTTCAATTCTGGATTATGCCTGCCCGCCATCCCTGCCCGCAGGACTCATCAAGTCCCAATAACCCTTTTGCTACAGACAAAACCTCGTCCGGATCAAAGGGTTTGGTCATGTATTTGAGTGCCCCGCAGTCCATCCCCTGCTTCCTGTCTATCTCCTGTCCTTTAGCGGTAAGCAGGATAATGTTTGTTTCATCAAAGCCGGAGTTTCCTTTGACAGCTCGACATACCTCGTAGCCGTTCATCTTCGGCATCATGATGTCCAAAAAGACCACCTGAGGCCTCTCCTCTTGAATCAGGGCCAAACCCTCTTTGCCGTCCGAAGCACTGAAGATTTCTACATTGTGCTCCTCTTCAAGCTCTTCCAGAGTCTGTTCGAGCAGGGAGCGGATGTGTACTTCGTCGTCGATAATCACTATCTTGTGAGACATGATTTATACCTCGCTTGATAGATTGGAAGAAAGGGGTCCGGGATTCGAGGAGTCAAGGGGTCAAGCGCTTGTTTTCTAAAGATCTTATCAAGGCCTTAAGCATCCTTTCAACCTCACCTATCTTTGCTTGAAATTCTGATAGACTTTCCTTGCTAAGATAGCCCAGATCTCCTGATAATAATAGTTGCGTCTCCAATTCACATGTCGAACCATAGGCGATATATAAGAACCTTATATATTCTTTTGTTGTTTTTCTCCCATATCCTTCTGCAATGTTAGACACGATAGACAAGGCCGCCCTTCTCATTTGGGATATCAGGCCATATCTTTCACCCTGAGGATATTTTTTTGTTATCTTGTAGATACCTAAACATAGCCGATAAGACTTTTTCCAAACCACTAATTCTTTATAGTTTTTAAGCATTTCACTGGAATCCTTGAATCCTTGGCCCCTTGAATCCTTTTGAAATCATCAACTGTTTTTGAGATGCTCCACATTTAATTTGTGAAATATGGAAGAATAAACGTGAATTTGCTTCCCTTGCCAACCTTGGATTCAGCCCAAATGCGCCCGCCATAACGTTCTATGATCTGTCGACAGATAGCCAGGCCCAGGCCAGAGCCATTGGGTTTGTCCTTAAGTGTGTCGCCTTTTGTAACCTGATGAAACTTGTTGAACACTTTATCGATATCGTCCGGTGGAATCCCGGTTCCCGTGTCATGGACGCCCACCTCTAACCATCCGTCATCCCTGGCAACGGCATCCACGCCAACACGTCCTTTCTCAGTGAATTTGGCGGCGTTGTTGAGAAGATTAATGATTACCTGAACGAGACGATCCGGATCAGCCTTGATATGGGGAAGGTCCTGTGGGATATTCATGGAAAATTTAACATCAGGCTTCTGGACAAACTGGCCGCTCGCAGCCTGGACAGCCTGTTTGATGGCTTCACCCACCGGAAAGACCGTATCCCGCCACTCGAAGCGTCCTGATTCGATCTTGGCAAGATCCAGGACATCGTTTATCAGCCTTGTCAGACGCTCTCCTTCCCGCATGATGATACCAAGATTCTCGTTGATTCTTGTGGCCTTTTTCTCTGCTTTTTCTTCCCCTTGTGCCAGCGGAACGAAGAATTTTGCAAAGTCCTTTCTGATGAGCTTGGCAAAACCCAGGACCGATGTGAGAGGTGTGCGCAGTTCATGTGATACGGAAGAGAGAAAATTGGACTTCATCTGGTCCAATTCCTTTAGACGTCTGTTGGCTTCCTCCAATTCAGATGCTTTTTTAACAAGATCCTTTGTCCTTGCCTCCACCTTTTGTTCAAGATTGTGCCTTAATTCGATGCTTTCTTTGACAGACACATTGAAGTTTTCAGCGAATTGGATAAGTTCTTTTTCGTTATTGCCAAGGTGTAATAATTCGCCGCCGCCGTGGCTTAATTCACGGGTTGTAACCAAGATTTTTCCGAAAGCGCTGTTGATTGATTGAAAGTATAATGAAGTTAATACGATTACCGTCAAGAAGGTTGTTGCCAGAAATCCTACAGTGGCAATTAGGGATGCATTACAGAAAGCCAGGAAGTATGTAAGCATCGCCATGCTGAAAAAGACAATTGTGATAATGAATATGATTTTTTTTCTAATACTGATTCCATATATGTTTGGTTTTTGCATATTTCGCCGGCTTATTATTTTGCGGCATTCGCCCCTTAGATCCGCCGTAAGTGTTTCAGTGAGAATATAACAGAAATAGCAAAAAATTATGCCTGCAATCAGGCCGCCGGAAGAGGTAATAGCGAGATGATACAAGGATCGACTGAATAGATATTCAACAATTATAGTTGGAAGGGTTACCAAAATGACAATCAGAATTGCAATTAGCATATGGTATAGGGGAAATCTAACCAGTAATTGCAACAAGTCCAAGAGTTCGTCATCTTTCAGGTCTTCATAATCGGTAAAATTTGCAAAGAAATCGTTTAGCCTGCGGGCAAATTTCAGAAATGCGGGGAGTTTGAAATTTCTTAGAGCACCGAGTAATAAAGCATGAATGAATGGAACTATCAGAAGCATGGCGATTAACGTGAAGGAAAAAGCCCTCATAGTTTCAGGCTTAAAATAGTCAATGGAGAAATAGACTATGAAAAACGCATAGGAAGCGGCAAAATAACCGCTAATTATAACAAACGGGACGGTAGCGAAACAGTATGATGTTTGTCTGGCGACAAATTGAAATATCTTGTTCATGAGGGGTAAACCTTTTGTGCCTTTTTCTCTATCTGATTCTCAATATATGACTTCAAAGAGTTCTATGGCTCTCTTCTTTCCTTTGACTTTGATACTACCCATTGATCTAAATTCAAAAAAATCCACGGTAGAATCATAGACACTACGACTCACAAGAACCTGACCGCCCTTTGCTATAGATTGGAGACGCGAGGCCACGTTGACTTCATCTCCTATGGCCGTGTAATCCATGTGCTGGGGAGAACCGATATTACCTACCACGACATCTCCAGAATTGATCCCAATCCCGGTGTCGAAATGATTCCCTATCCAGGAGTCAGGAGTCGATTTAATACATTTCTGCATCTCTATAGCGGCCTGAACGGCCTGCTTTTCATTGTTGGAAAGATAGGCCGGTGCGCCGAAGAGGGCAACGATCATGTCTCCAACAAACTTGTTCACTGTGCCATCTTGGGCGAAGATTACGTCCACCATTTGAGTGAAGTACTCATTCAGGTATCCAACTACATCTTTGGGGGCCAGATCTTCGCACGTGGATGTAAAGCCTCTGATATCAGAGAAGAGAATGGCGATATTCCTCATTTCAGAGTCAAGGGAGATATCGCCTTTGTCCTCCATTATAATATCAACGATTTGAGAGGCGACGTAGCGTTCCAGATTGCTCTTTATTCGCTCTTCCTTGAGCTTTTTTTTATGGAGAATGGCATTTTCAATTGCCGATGCAGCCTGTGATGCCAGTATGGTTAAGAGCTTGAGATCCGCTGCTTTATAAAATACAGGTTCGTCACTGCTCATGTTAATCACACCGATCGACCGGTTCTTTGTCTTGAGAGGCGCACAGATCATGGATCTTATGCTATTTGTACCATCAATGTATCTGGGATCTGAGTGGACGTCGTTGACGATCTCTGCATTTCCATGAAGTAATACGTTACCTGCAATACCATCACCGGCCGTTAGATTGGCTTTTTCGGCATATTGCTTGCCGAATGCCGAGACGATCTCAAGCCTTTTCGTCTGTTCGTTTAGCAGCATTACTGATGCGCCTGTTGCAGTTATAGATCTCCTTGCTTCCTCTATGATCAGCCTCGCTACTTCTTTGAGATCGAGACTTGCTGCTATTTTTTCAGAAATATTGTAGAGGAGATTTATTTCTTTATATTTGTCAAGCGTTTCGCGGCCCAGTGTTTTCCTCTCCAACTCTTTATCAGCCAGATATGTGAGAAGGGCCGCTACGGATGGGGCCTTATCGCCCCCACTTACCCATCCGATCACTTCACCTGACAGCTCTACAGGATAACCGCCCAATAACCTTTTATCATCATCACCCATCAAGATCCTGTAATCTCTATCCTGAATGGTTAAGGAGGCACCTGTGGCTTTAATAATATCATTGAGAACAGAATAGGCTCCCTTTTTAATGAGCCTTTTAAGAGTGATTGCGGGCATTTGCTTTATACCGTCAGTTTTACGCATCAGACTTACAGTTAAAGGATCATGGTTAATTTACTGATTGGCTAAACTATCATCAATTATCGTGCCAAAAATCGATTGCCGACAATTCCATTGAGGAAGAGTAGATATGAGATGAATACATGGAGGTATGGTCAAGCGGAAAGCATTATTCAATCAATGTTTCAGTCCGGTGTTGCGGATTCATGACTCAAGAATTGATTTATGCGGAAGGCAGGTTTAAGGGAAAAATAGATAATTAGGATGCACAAAAAAATGTTTTCTATGCACAGATTTTTGTGCATCCCTTAGGAATTATAGTGAATTCTATCAAGAACAGATAGAGGACCACGGGCGTGAGCCCATGGGTGAATGCCTTTGAGTTCACCTAATATGAGGCAGCGTGGCTTTTTTCCTTGTCTTCGGCCGATTACTTATTTGGTGGTCTTGAGATATTTGTCCAGAAAGGCCACTGTACGTTTCCAGGCATCAGTTGCGGCTGTGGGACTATAAAGTGCCCGGTATCGAGTGTCAATGAAGTGCTTGCCTATGCCTTTATATACATGTAATTCAACGGTCCTGCCCTTATCCTTGAGCGTCTGGTACAGGTCTTTGGAGACTGAGACCGGCGTATCGGGGTCTGCGCTGCCGTGGTGGATTTGCACAGGTGGCATACTTGAAAAAGGGCCCTTGGCGTAATAAAGGGTATCAACTTTGCCGCCCCCATATGTGTATATCATTTTATTTTCATCGGGATTGGGTCCGTAGTAGTCCACCACAGCCATGACGCCGGGTATGCTACTGGCAACTGAAACCGCCAGAGTCGCTCCCTCTGAGAAACCGATCAACCCGATTCGATTTTCCTGCACGCTCGAATCAGAGTTAAGGTATTTCACGCTGTTTCGGACCATTTCCTGCCAGGAACGCCATACATCCAAACCGCGGGTAAGGACCTTGGAGGGTCTGTTTTCAGCGTGGTAATTCATCACCAAAACGACATACCCGTGTTTGGTGAGCTTTTCCCCAATGGAATGGAGATATGGTGAGATAGGGCCTTTGCTATCATGCAGCAGGACAATGGCCGGGTGGGGGCCTTGGTGGAATGGCTTGTATACTTCCCCATAGACGGGCGGTGTTACTTCCGGTGGGGTGAGAGGAGTGAATGAGACCAGCGGGGCACATGCTACGGGCATGAAACAGATAAGACAGAAGTTGATGGCGAAAAACCTGCGGAGACTCTGTAAGAGAGGGGAAGTGTATGTGTTAGTTCTTTGCATGTTTAATCCTCCTTGAGGTTGGTTATTGGTAGCAGATCTTATTTGAAAGGTAATATTAGGTCAAAGAAGTTCGTTTCGTCAATTGAAAAACGCGGCAGGATATTCCAGCAATCACATGTATCAGGAGAGACAGTGATAACATAAAAGGATGTGGCATCAAGGATAAAAGGTAGCGGCTTATCCTTGTTTTAGTGAAGAATTCAGGCTGGATACTTGTGATCTAAGAATATTATGCTTTTACTGGCGAGATAAGTTTACGGACCGGTTCCCAGAAGCTGTGCTCATGTTTGGAAATGGAGGGGATCAGAACGCTGATCTTTGAGACCCGGGCAGGGAGCTTTTCCTGCCCGGGATGCGTATTCACTGGAAGTGTTTAATACATGTCCTCCGGAGGCATTGCAGGCATTTCAGGTTTCTTCTTTTCAGGTTTTTCGGCGACCATGGCTTCGGTGGTCATAAGGAGTCCGGCCACAGACGACGCATTTTGCAATGCAAATCGGGTCACCTTGGTGGGATCGATGACCCCGGCTTCTATGAGGTCCTCGTATTCGCACGTTTCGGCATTAAAACCAAAATTGCCCTTGCCTCCCATGACACGCTGGACTACAACGGACCCCTCAAAACCGGCATTGTTGGCGATCTGTCTGACAGGCTCCTCAAGGGCCCGTTTTACAAGATCAACCCCCAACTGCTCTTCACCCGGAAATTTTGCTTTTTGGAGTGCCTTGATGGCGCGGATAAAGGCGACGCCGCCTCCCGGGACAATGCCTTCCTCGACAGCAGCCCGGGTGGCGTTAAGCGCGTCTTCCACTCGGTCCTTTTTCTCCTTCATTTCAGTCTCGGTAGCTGCGCCTACATTAATAACGGCCACTCCACCGATCAGCTTTGCCAGACGCTCCTGGAGCTTCTCGCGGTCATAATCGCTGGTTGTTTCCTCAATTTGAACACGGATCTGTTTAACGCGGCCTTCCAGGGCGTCTCTGCTTCCGCCGCCGTCTATAATGGTCGTGTTATCCTTGTCAACAGTGATGCGTTTTGCAGTCCCCAGGTCGTTGATTGTTATATTTTCCAGTTTTATACCCATGTCCTCGCTGACTACCTGACCGCCTGTTAATATGGCAATATCTTCTAACATGGCCTTGCGCCTGTCACCAAAACCAGGGGCCTTAACAGCCGCACATTGCAGGGTCCCGCGAATCTTATTGACAACTAATGTGGCAAGGGCTTCCCCTTCCACGTCCTCTGCAATGATCAAAAGCGGCTTGCTCATTTTTGCAATCTGCTCCAGGATTGGGATCAGATCTTTCATATTGCTGATTTTCTTCTCATGCAAGAGGATGTAAGGTTCCTCTAAGTGAACCTCCATCTTTTCCGCGTCGGTGACAAAATATGGACTCTGGTAGCCACGGTCAAACTGCATACCTTCCACGATTTCCAGGGAGGTTTCAATGCCCTTGGCTTCCTCTACTGTGATAACACCTTCTTTGCCAACTTTTTCCATGGCTTCAGAGATAATGTCGCCGATGGTGCTGTCGTTGTTCGCGGAAACAGTGCCGACCTGAGCGATCTCTTTTTTCTCTTTGGTGGGTTTTGATATTTTGTTTAGTTCCTCGACTACAAGATCAACGGCTTTGTCAATCCCCCGCTTAACGGCCATGGGGTTGGAACCCGCTGCCACTAATTTGGAACCCTCACGATAAATGGCCTGTGCAAGGATGGTAGCTGTAGTGGTGCCATCACCTGCCACATCAGATGTCTTGGAAGCTACTTCCTTGACCATCTGTGCGCCCATGTTTTCAAATTTGTCTTCCAGTTCAATTTCCTTGGCGACGGTTACGCCATCTTTAGTTGTTTTTGGAGAACCCCACGATTTTTCGATAAGCACATTCCGGCCTTTAGGTCCGAGCGTCACCTTTACGGCATCAGCTAAGGTGTCGATACCTTTCATCATGCTCTCTCTGGCCTTTGTATTGTATCTAATCTCTTTGGCTGCCATAGTTCAATACCTCCTGACTCATTATAAAATCGCTTTGCGATTTTATGAAACGCGGCTTCGCCGCTCCAGAAAAAAAAGAAAGTTCTATACAAACATTTTAGTTTGCTTCGCTGGTCGTGTTTACAGAGGTAGAATGTTGGAATTATTCCATTATGCCGAGGATGTCATCCTCTCGCATAATTATGTGTTCAACGCCGTCTATTTTGATTTCAGTGCCAGCGTATTTGCCGAAAAGCACGCGATCATTCTTTTTGACGTCGAGGGGAATCCGCTCTCCTTTTTCGTTAACCTTTCCTGAACCCACACCGATCACTTTACCTTCCTCGGGTTTTTCTTTGGCAGTATCCGGAATTATGATACCGCCTGAAGTCTTTTCTTCTTCATCAATCCTGAGGACCAGCACCCTATCGTTCAATGGCTTGATTTTCATCCTTCAATACCTCCTTAAATTCCTTTGAATTACTACCTTCTGGAAAGAAAGGATATTGTTTTATTCCGCTTGTTCCTAAATTCCTAAAAAGGAGCCCACAAGTTCAAAACCACGCCTGCATGAGAGTAGCAATTCTTATACATGCTCAAGTTTTCTTTCCTTATAGATCCAGATGAGCAATGTCATAATTGCAGCAAAAATTGCCCCAAGAATCCAGAAGTAGAAACCAGCATCCCATCCAATTTTTTCTATCAAATAACCTGTTCCAACACCGGTCAAACTGGCTCCTAAGTATCCCATTGCATCTATGAAACCTGTTACTGAGGATGCTGCTTTGCGCGAGCCAAAATCAGCGGGTATTGCCGCCACCATTAGTATATGTGGGCCAAATGTGAAAAACCCGATAAACAATAATATAATCAAACTCACTACCCAGTTATCTCCAGGAACAACTCTATAAAGATAACAGGATATAGCCAGAAGGATCAGCATTATGAAGGCAACCGGCGCCCTGCGGTGCTTGAATATCCTGTCAGACGCCCAACCGGCGAAGACCGCTCCCAGTCCACCGGCAACAGGGAAGGCAATAGCCTTATAAGCAGCTAAAGAGATAGTAGCACCCTGTTCCTCAAACATAAATGTTGGCGCCCATGACATAAAACCATAGCGGACAATATTCAGCCCGAATAACCCAAAGCCGGCGAACCATATATAGGGATTTAAGAGAGTGATCTTTAGAGTGTTATTAAAACCGATATGTTCATCTTTGCTAATTTCACTGTTTTCAATACCCTTTTCCTGATCCTCTAAACTTGGCAGCCCCACCTCTTCAGGGGCATTTCGAGCACGGACAAGCCAGTGGATAGCAATGAATATGCAAAATATTGAAGGCAGCCAGAATGTAAAACGCCAGTTGAAATACTTGATGATTGTGCCTGCCAGAAGCCAGGAAATGGCTCCTCCTAAGATATAGCTTGTGCCTAATCGCCCGGATATTTTCCCCCTTGTTTTGAGCGGGAACCAGTTGGCCATTGCCTTGACTGTTGGTCCCCATCCCATTGACTGAAAATACCCGTTAAGGCCCCATATAACTATCATGAGACCTAATATTCCTCCAGTGAAGCCAAAGATAATGTTCAAAACTGCCGAGCACAATAGACCTAACGTAATTATCCGCCTTGAATTGAGTTTGTCACCAAGCTGGCCATTTATGAACTGGCCAATTGCGTATAATAGAAACAGGGAGCTCAGCACAAGTCCCATACTGGTTTTTGTCAAAGCGAACTCTTTCATTATTTCAGGCATAGAAATGGATATATTTACCCGCAAAAAATAGAAGGATGCATAAGTCACCCACATAAGCCAAAACATCTTCTTCTGCCATATACCTATTTGTTCAGATACTGATGTGCTCAATGAATTATTCAATCTTTCTCCTCACTTTATCTTTGGCCTTATCTCTTTCTCTATTATGTTATTTTTAATATCCGTTGATGATTGCGCTGGAAAGTACGGCAGCACAACAACCTTGCCATTAATACTCTCCATATATTCTCTTGCCTTTTCAATTGCTTCTTCATCGTGACTCGTACTTTCCATTAAAATATCCGGCCTAATTCTCATTACATTCGGCAGAGGTGAATAAGTTTCTTGCGCAACAGCAACATCTACATATTTTATTGCACCTGCAAGCTCTATCCTTTCCTCAAATGAAAGAATCGGCTTTTCCTTTTTTTCCATGACTGCCGTATCAGTAAGGATCCCCACAATCGATTTCCCGTCTTTTCCGGCTATTGCTTTAGCGTTTCTCATCATTAACAGATGTCCCTTATGAACAATATCTAAGACATAATACGAATAGACCAGTTTCATACCTGTCTCCTTTTATGTGTTTTTAATAACATCATCAATGTCTTTTTTGACTGCCTTTCCCCAAATTTCTTGGAAGTAATTGAAATTTTTTTTGAAACTGTCACGATCTCTTTCCAGAAGGAATTCTGATAAAAACTGCCCCCCCATATATCCTCGCACCCCCGATTTTTTTGGGTAATAATTGATGATCATCTTACTGGAGATATCTAATTCATTCAAAGTATCAATTATTAGTAGAAATCTGTCTGGCTTCTCTGTATGGAGCTTCAAATCAATGATTCCAGCAGTATTAAGTTGAATATCCTTTAGAATACACAGTGTTGCTTTCCATTCTGTATGTATTCGACGGATAGAATCCTTTTCTAAAACCTCTCGCTCCCGAAAGACGTCCGCAGCTGGATCAAGCAGTATAATCTGAAAAATACGGTCCCTTTTTCCAAGAAAATTTATTATTTCTTCACGGCAATGATATATTGGTCCCAATGCATTAATGCCTAAGACTTGCACGCTTTTTTTGCTTCCATAATAAGAAGTCGATCGGTTTCGGGATTCAATTTGCTGCTAGTGCGATGGATTCTTTTCTTCAGGTATTCCTTTTCTTCCTGAAGTTTCCTAATTTTGTTGCTTCGCCTATAGGTAAGCCAAACAAAAAAGATCGTTGTCGCAGACGTAACTGCGGCAACAATCTTGTCTATGTTCTTGAATAACAAATCAGCGTCCATGGTTATTAATTGTCATCAATTTATTGTTAATATCACATGTGCAACAGCAAAATAAACATACTAAACTGAGTTTGATTCATCTTTTTGGCCAGCCTGCTCTATCGCCTCCATTACCAAACGTGTCAGATATTCATCCTCGTATGTTATATCCTTCACTCTCTTTTTCATCTGGTCCGAGAATCGTTTATAGCCCCAAATACAACGCCGCCTGGTTTCCTCCCAGCCTTCACGCTGGTAATAGAGGGGCATATTTACATCAAAATAGGAAATACTGTCAGCATCCTTGAGCAGATCGGAACGGGGATCTCCTCCAACCTCATGAAGCATTACTAACCGGCAGGCCTCGTCAGCGATGGAAGCTGCTATGCCGCACCTGTCCAGGATATCTCTCAGTATCTTTGCACCATTACTCGCATGATCGGCCTTGAAAAGGTCATAATCTTCATAATCGGCTCGTCGCACCCTTCCCTCTTCCACGGCACGGTCGATATCATGGGCAAGAGCGGCGATCTGCAATGCTTCATCCGCCTCTGGATCAATTCTCAATAACCACTCAAGGGTATTTTCCGCATGCCCGGGATCTTCCGGTACCACGGATCCCGCAATAATCTCTCTAATTATCTGTTTTGTGCGTTCTATATTATCCATGATCCCGGCAGACGATGACGCGGCGTATAGTTTCAATGTTCATTACGAGGGCAATCAAAATCAGCGTCAAAGGAACTTGATTGAATATGGCACCAAGGAATATGAAAAAGACACGGACATCGCGGCCCAGACGGGGCACCTTGCCGTGAATGATCCTCTCGCGCATGATACGGTCATACTTGTCTGCCGTATAGCTCAACATAAAGGAACCGATGATTGCCAGAAATCCAATGAATAGCATTAAAGGACCCGGGTTTGCTGATAATGCGTGCAGTGTGAGGCCAAATAGGAGAAAGGCGTCTGCGTAACGGTCCAAAACCGCATCGAACCAACCACCGTACTCGTTCCCTTGGAACTTGAGCCGTGCTACTTCACCATCGCAGCCGTCAAGGACCGAGGCAAACTGTGCCAGCAGACCACCCAGCAACAGCCCGGGATAACCACCAAAAGCGAACAGGCCTGCGCCCAGCATGGAGCACAGGAACGAAAACAGGGATATCTGGTTGGGTGTGAACGGGTATTTAACCAGGCGGCGGGAAATCCTCACCGACAAGGGCCGGTTGAGGTAGCGCGACACGGGACCATCATTAGGCTTGCCTCTTAGTTGGCCCAGAAGCACTTTCTCCGCCCGACTAAAGGCTGCTGGGTCGTCCACATCGACCCAAAAATGGCCGTTGATGTAAAATGCTCTGGCGCGACCCACGGCAGCCAGGATACGAACCGCTACGGACAGGGTGGTTTCCCTATATTTCTCTGTGCCATGCTCCAGTGCCTCGAATATGGCGGGGGTACAAAAGAAAATGCCGGTGTCAAAGCCGTTGAAATCTGTCAGGTCCTTGCCGATGTTTCCTATTTTACCATCTTTCGTCTTTACCCGGGTGACGTCTTCCATGTCGACGAGTGGATTCCTGGTATCCTTATCCACGGCAAGGATGACCTCCCCTTCACCAGGGGGATGTGCCATTATCTCGCGGGCAATGGACGGGTCAAAGAGGTGGTCCGCCATCAGCAACAGGAAGGGTTCAGGCAGGTATTCCCGTGCCTTGAGCACCGAAAAACCGTTTTCCTTTTCCCAATCTTCGTTGATGAGAAAAGTAATCGTGATCCCCAGACGTTCGGCAAGAGGAACAAGGAAATCCCGAACCCGCGCCCCCTGGTATCCGATGACCACATAAAAATCATCTGCCCCGGCCTCTGCGGCAGATCGGATGGTCCGCTCGATTAGCGGCACACCAAGCACCGGTATAAGGGGTTTGCTATTGCCCCACTCCTGCAATCGGCTGCCTCTCCCCGCTGCGATGATCAGGCACTTCATATCACAGTTCTCCATAAGTGTCGTTGATGAAAGCTTCGGTCATGTAATAGGCATCTTCAGAGCCCACCGGCAGGTAGTTTGAGAGTATTTCCTGATCTTTTCCTCGTCGAAACCTATCGTGCTTACACAATATCATTCTATGCTATTCATTATCCCTGCAGATGATTATTCGGCGTATGATTTCAATGTTCATTACAATTGCAATCACAATAAGCGTCAAAAAAACCTGGTTAAATATTGCGCCCAAGAATATAAGAAAGACTCTTAGCTCGCGGCCCACACGGAATTCCTTGCTGCGCCTGATACGGTCTCGCATGAGACTGTCGTATTTGTCCGCTGTATAGCTCAATACGAAAGAACCGATAATAGCAAAAAATCCGGTAAACAGGATGTAGCCTTCGGTCTTGACAGCGTATGCATGCCACATGAGACCGAAAAGCAGGAAGGCGTCAGCATAACGATCCAGTACTGCATCAAACCACCCTCCGTACTGGCTAATCTGGAACTTGAGCCGCGCCACCGCGCCATCACAGCAATCTATGACCATGGCGAATTGTGCCATAAGACCACCTGCCAAAAGGGCCGGATAACCGCCAAGCGCAAACAGACCGGCGGCAAGTATGGAACATAAAAACGAGAACACGGATATTTGATTCGGTGTAATCTTGTAGTTCACCAGCCGGCGGGAAATCATTCCCGACAAGGGCCGGTAAAAATAGCGAAACACAGGACCTTCGTCGGGTTTTCCCCGCAGTGTAGCCATAAGGGCATTCTCCGCCCGCTTGAAGGCCGAAGGATCGGCCACATCAATCCAGAAGTGACCGCTAATGTCTACTGCTCTGGCACAGGCGTCTCCGACCAGGGTTTTCACTACTCCTGATAGGGTCGGTTCACCGTTTTCCTCGGTGCTCCGTTCCAGCGCCGCGAAGATCCCGGGGGTGCACAGAAAAACGCCGGTGTCAATGCCGTTAAAGTCTGTCAGGTCTTTACCAATATCTCGTATTTTCCCATTGCCAGTGCTTACCCGGATTGAATTTTCGATATTTACCGGGGAATTTTGTGTATCCCCATCCACGCCGAGGATAATTTCCCCATCGGCCAGAGGAATTTTCTCCAACTCACGGACAATGGATGGATCAAACAGATGGTCAGCCATGAGTAATAAGAAGGGTTCGCGCAGGTATTCCCTTGCCTTGAGCAGCAAAAGGTCGTTTTCCTTTTCCAAATTTTCGTGAAAAATGGCGGTGATAGGAACACCCAGATGGCCGGCGAGATGACCCAGGAAGGCGCTAATGCGTTCACTTTTATATCCGGTGACCACATAGAAATCATCCGCTCCCGCCTCTATGGCGGAACGGATGACTCGTTCGATCAGGGGTACTCCCAAAATGGGGATGAGGTGATTAGTATCATCTTTCTTCTGTAACTGACTCCCGTTTCCGGATGCGATAATAAGGCACTTCATGTTCAGCGTTTTAGCCTTTGTTAATGAATTCTTCGAGCATGCGAAATGCCTCATCGTCTGTGAACTGGTGGGCGGGGTGTTTGCAGAAATAGGCTGAAGGCGCCTGAAGCACTCCCCCCTGGCCACGGTTCAACGCCAGTTTTACACACCGGATGGCATCAATGCCGACACCGGCAGAGTTGGGAGAATCCTCCACAGAAAGGCGCATTTCAAGATTCATGGGCACGTCGCCGAATAGCTTTCCCTCCATGCGGACAAAGCAGATTTTGTTATCTTTCTGCCATGCCACCCAGTCACTTGGCCCAATGTGAATGTTTTCATCATCCAGGCGATCTGCGCCTAATTGGGATTGGACTGATTCGGTTTTGGATTTTTTCTTTGAGATTAGACGGTTCCTATCAAGCATATTCAGGAAGTCCGTGTTGCCCCCTGTGTTCAACTGGTAGGTTCGTTCTAATTTTACGCCCCTGTTCCTGAAAAGATTGGTAAGTACCCTGTGTACAATAGTGGCGCCTAACTGGGACTTAATATCGTCACCGATAAGCGGCAGGTTTTTTTCCTCGAAGCGGGCTGCCCATGTAGGATCGCTGGCAATGAAAACCGGAATGTTGTTGATAAAGCCGATGCCCGCATTTAAGGCGCAGTCAGCGTAAAACTTAACAGCATCTTCAGAACCTACGGGGAGGTAGTTAAGGAGCATATCAGCTCCCGATTCTTTGAGAATCCTGACGATTTCTTCTTCGCTTGGCTCCTCCTCGTCAGATAAAAGGAATGTGTATTTCATGTCATAGTTTTTCATATGGTCCGCAAAGCTATCTAAGATCCGCCCCATCTTCACGACTACGCCCTTTTTCGGTACATCAGTGCAGATCTCTTTTGTACAATTGGGGAGCTGAAAAATGGCCTCAGAAATATCTTTGCCCACTTTTCTTTTATCAATATCAAAGGCCGCGACAACTTCGATATCGTGAGGCAGATAACCACCTAAGTCATAGTGCATGAGCCCTATGTGTTCCGTGTTTTCCTTGCTGCGGTAATGCTCAATCCCTTGAATTAATGAACTTGTACAGTTACCAATACCAGCAATAGCGATTTTAATCCTATCCATATGAAGTGACCTCCCAAATTCTATATGAGATTAAGATACGATTGAATATCGACAGTTCCGTAAAAAGTATCAAAAACCTGTCATTTCGAGCGAATCGAGAAATCTTAAACGGGTAACTCGTTGAAAACAAAAGATTTCTCTCCCGTCGCCGGCGAGATCGAAATGACATATTCGCGAAATCCGACTTTTTATGGGTTCATAAATATCAATGGAATTATAAGAAATTCCTCATACAGTTTGGACGGCAAGTGGGGCGTGGCGAAGCAATCTCATGGAATGTAACTGCTCGAAATCAGGGGAGATAGTTTCGTCGTCACGCCTTCGCGTGACTCCTTGCGATGACCGGAAAAGCGACTTATTTCGAGTACGTCAATATTGTAGAACTAGAGGCAATGTGTGAGGGATTTCACAATCCAAAAGACATTAGAACTAAATGAAATATTTGTCAAGTTAATGCTGAGCTGTGCAGTCCCTTCATTTCATACCGGTCTGTTCCAGCCTTTGCAAATTTTCCCTGGCAAAATCAATGGTTGGGTCCAGTTCCAGAGCGAGTTGATAATAGCGAATAGCCTTTTCCCTGTCGCCCATATCCCTGTAATTGGAAGCGATATTCGCATAGTCAATTGCCGATGAGGGATTGAGATGAACGACCTTTCGAAAGCATTTTATGGCCTTTTCGTGCTCTTTGAGTTTGAAATAGCAAAATCCCATCAGGTTGTGGATGTCTGTTCTCTCACTGTCGTATTCTTCTGCCTTTTCAAGGACTTCAATGGCCTCCGTATATCGTTCAAGCTCTTTAAGACAAACCCCCATGTATGAATAGATACTGGGAATATCTTGATTTTTAGGTTCCAGCTTAAGGGCCTCCTCCAGATATTGTATGGCCTTTAATGGTTTATCTATGGAAAGGTGAGACATCCCCAAAAAAAACATAGTGTAGTATTTACCGGGCAGGAGTTTATCCATCTTCAATAACTGCGCAATAGCCCATTCAGGATCTCCAGTTTCCGCAATCAGCTTGGCTGAGAACATGCCCACACTGGTGCCTGCTGCCCGTTCCCTGAAATGTGCTCCTGGCATGATGGTGTAAAAGGCTGGAATTTTAAGTTTTTTATGAGTCACATCGACCACGATAACTTCCATGCCTGATTTTGAAAGCGCTGTAATGCAGTTTTCCACTTCTACCCTGATGTTGTCGTTTGAAAGATCCGGCAAACTGGATATATCAACATTTTTATCTGAATGCATGACGAAATCGGCCTCAGGCAAGTCTTTAAACTTGGGAAGACCACTCGGCTCATAGCAGGAGCCTGTATTAAAATCGCCGGCTAATTGGGCCACCTCTGTTAGTGCCCGTACCATGGCTTTCTGAGGAGCTGGGGTTGTGCCGGCAGTCCAGACGATCTCGCTTTTTTCGGGAAAGGTTGAAGGATCGTAGGCCAGTACGGCAACTGTGGGAATTCCAGTATCTAATGTAAAATCGGAAGCATACAGTCTGATCCCCGCTCTATTATATTTACGGATCAACTCCAGGGCGACGGAGTCGTTTGTTGAGCCGAGATCAATGTGAGGGACCTTAAGTTTATTTCGGCTGATCAGGGAGGAAACATGCCTTTCCACTACCTCGCAGATTCCCTGGAGAATTGCTTCTTCAATACAGTTACCCGCCGATGAACCGTTAAACTCATTGATTGTAAAAAACCAGTCAAAGGGTATGAGAACCTCCTTGTCCTTGGTGAGATTGTAGCCCCTGGTCCACTTCAATGGGAGCCCTGAGAATATCTCCTGGGCCCTGTCAAGATCCTGCGATTTGTCATGCACGGATTCCGCAATAGCCTTAAATGGAAGGGCGCGATCCTCAATATTCCTGTATTCTTCAATGATAAAATTATCGGGATCCCTGGAAAAACCGAACAGGCTGAATCTCTCGGCCAGCTCCATAACCGCACTGGCCTCGGCCTGTTGTGGTGTCCCACCCTTTCCCATCTGCCTTTTCTTTCCGATTACCTCTTCAGCGTCCCTGCCGCATATGCTGATATAGACTGGAATATTTAGGCGACCATTATCAATTCTGACGGTATTTTCTAAGATATCCAGGTCAATCGTCTTTAACCTTTCCCTGAACCGCCGGACCGTCTCTTCAGGGGGGATGACCTTATCCAGGTCCAGGGTATAGCCCTTGTACGTATCTTTTAATACTACCTTATGACTCATTTATTTCGCCTTTCAACTCCTTAAGAAAATTAGCCACAGATAGCCGCTGACTGAAACACCTCAATAAATAAGGGTAACGACTCCTGGATTCCCGCCTTCGCGGGAATGACGAATTAACTCAAGCGCCTGTCATTCCCGCGAAGGCGGGGAGTGGCTTCGCAAGGGATATACCCCAACTTATTGAGCAGACTGACGCAGATTTTTTAATTGTTTAACTTGACTTTCAGGCTTCGGTTCATCTTTCCTGATACATAACCTTCCAGATCCACTGCCACGTGCTCAAACCCAATTGTATGGAATTTTTTGACAATCGCCTTTTTTGGTGTCTCATTTAAGAGGTCTTTCAACTCTTTGCTTGCCACCTCTATCCGGGCCACAGACCCGTGATGTCTGACCCTGACCTGTGTAAATCCCTGCTCTGAAAGGAAGACTTCTGCTTGTTCAATCATTTTTAATTTATCTTCTGTAATAGCACTCCCGTAAGGAATCCTTGTGGCAAGACAAGGCACAGCGGGTTTATCCCATGTTGAAAGGCCCATTTCTTTAGACAAAAAACGGATTTCTTCCTTATTTAAACCGGCTTCAATCAAGGGCGCGATTACACCTGTCTCTTTTGCAGCCCTGAATCCCGGGCGATAATCGTTCAGGTCATCCAGGTTTTCACCGTGAGCCACATGTGTGATGCCGTTTTCCTTCGCGATTCCAAGAATGCGGTCAAAAAGGTGTCGTTTGCAGTGATAACAGCGATCAACACTGTTGGATACAAAAACCGGCAGGCTCATTTCATCTGAGGGAAATACAATATGATGGATTTCCTTTTCCCGAGTGAAGTCGCAGGCATTTCCGGTTTCCCGGGTCGGATGTATGGCGGATTTTGCTGTGGCCGCCATCATTTTTTCACCTAAGGTTTGATGGGCCACGGCCAGCAGGAAAGTGCTGTCCACACCTCCGGAAAAGGCCACCAGCAAGGAACCCAATTTTTTGAGGTGACGAACCAGGTTGTCCTTTTTTATATTTATTGTATCCTCATTCATTTGCGCAATACCTTGATTTTACGAATACCGGCAAGGCAGGACTGAATTGGAAACTCCCGGGTGCCCTCACTCTGAGATCCAGCTCTTAAGATCGAAACCCCTGGCAAAGGGGTTTACAAAACGGATTCCTTCTATGACGGCCCCTGTATTGAAATCCTCTGAAAAAATGACATTAACCTGGTGCAGCCGCGCCGAAGCCCAGATCTGGGCGTCCCAATAGGCCATCTTATATGTGTGAACGCCGCGCACGGCCTCCAGCACGATCGAGCCGGTCAAATCCAGAATCTCCCACGCCAGAAGGTAGTTCTCAATCCTCTCGTACGCCTCTTCGACTGTCAATGGCGGTTCGAGTTTGCGAGTAGCATTGACAAAGAATTCGGCCAGCACCTGTGGCGTAAGGATACCCAGATGCAGTTTTGTCAGGTTATCTAAAACTGCTAAGGCCTGAGGTTGTTTCACTGGTTCGCCACGATCATATGCATACAGCAACACATTAGTGTCTACCATAATTTTATCGGCCATAACGAGCCAGCCTTTCCTCATAGGCTTCTTTTCGCCTGAACTTGCGACCGCCGGGAAGAGGGCCATCAGACATCCGTTCAGCGATAAAGACCTTTTCCCGGTCCCAGGCCTCCAGGTCACGGATACCAGGGTGAAGGAGAGCTGTCTGCCCGTCGATGGCCCTGCGTATGACTTCCGCCTCCGTGACACCCAGCATTCGCGCACGTTTCTTGAGAATGGTGTCTTGAAGAGGTTCGATATACACCTGTTTGCGAATCATTTGCGCCATGTTTATACCTCCTTTGCACTTTACAATATACATTATATCATACATCATGCCGTCTGCAGTGTCAACCCTGCAGCCCTTGCCTGATTCACTATCAAGTCGCCGTCTGTGGCACTGCCATAGGTCGTCCGTCCTTGTTATGTTCCCTTCCATCCTTTCCTAATCACTCCTTAAATAGGTCGTTCATCCCCCTTATTTTTCGTTTCATCGCATACCGATTGCGGGAAATTCCGCTATTATTTATTCTCGAAAAAAAAACAAGGAGGACAAAGTCATCATGAAAAGAGCAGCGAAGATATTTTTTGGAGCGGGAGCATGGCCAAGCATTGCGATTTACTGGGGGCTTATGCTCGGTCTTAATTTTAATATATTTCAGGCGACACTTGGTGCACTTTTATATGCGGTCGGTTATTCCCTTATCGCTATAGGAGGCGGCAGGATTACTAAATTGGATTATGGTGTTGTTCTATTCTGGACCGCTGGCCTTGGATTGTCCCTTTTCACTCAGTCATTCAGCCAGCTTTATCTCTTAAGATATTTCACCACTTTCCTGTATATTTCGCTTTTTCTCATGGCCTATCTGCCGGTGGTATTTGGCGCGGAGCCCTTTACCATAGCCTTTGCCAAACGAACGACGCCGGAGATGTTCTGGGAAACAGATCTTTTCATCACCATCAACAGGATCATGACCTTGGTATGGGCCGGGTTGTTCCTCATGGCAATGCTTATCACCCTTATCCCGGGGGTTATCACCCAGATTATCATTCCCATAGTTCTGGTCATGTCCGTCGGCATACCGTTTACCATGAAGTTTCCTGACAGGTATCTTGAGGCCAAAGGCATGGGAGGGATGAAGGCCCTGGCAGAACCAGCGGCATCATCCGTTACGAGCACGGCCTCAACTCCGGCAGGGATCCCGGCGGTTGTTAGCGGTTCAGGTGATCAGGAAAGAAAAACAGTGGCAGAGAAGCTCGGCTCGGTGAAGAATGTGCATGTGGTATTCGGCAGCCCGAGAAACAAAAGGGGATTTACATTTAAGTCGCTTGACAGGTTTTTAGACGGTATCCGGGCCGGGGGAATCACACCTGAAATCCATTTTCTCAGCAAATACAAGATCCGGCCATGCACCGGATGTTATACCTGCTGGACCAAGACGCCCGGTGTGTGTATCCAGAAGGATGATATGACGGTGCTGAATGAAAAACTGGAAGGTGCGGATCTGATTGTCTATGCGCAACCCCTCTACGTGTTCTCTGTGCCGGGGATCACCAAGAATTTTTTAGACCGTCGAATCCCTATTTTGGAGCCGTTTCTTATCGAAAACAGCGACGGATCGACCCGGCATCCCCACCGGGGAAAAGGAACTAATTGTCGCCGGATGCTCATATTTTCAGTGTGCGGATTTCCGGAAGTGGATCATTTCGACGGCCTGATCAAGATGTTCCGGTTGATGAGTCGCTCAGGACAAACCCCCATCATCGGTGAAATACTCCGGCCTTCTTCCGAGTCCATGCGTTTTGGCGAAAGGATTGGCGGGAGCTATCAGAGGATTATGGACGCTTTTTTTGAGGCAGGGAGGCAGGTAGTAACCCAGGGTTATGTAAGCAGGGATACGGAACAGGACATATCCCAACCGCTCATGCCGACTGTTCAGGGCTTTCGCCAGATGGGCAACCGGTTCTGGAATACATGGATCAGATATGAAGAGGAAAAAAAGGCCGGAAAGGAGCTCCCCCAGTTTGAGGAGTACCTGCAGGCTGATATGGGGATGTTTTTTGGCGGAATGGCATCCGTCTACAACCCGGCTAAGGCTGGTGATTTCGAAGGAATATTTCAGTTCGACATTGCTGGTGATCAGGCAGGCAAATGCTACTTACAGATAAAGGATAAACAGTGCACATTTAATGAGGGTGAGGCCGAAAACCCTGGCATTATTATTCACACCCCGTGGGATGTATGGTTGTCTATTGGTCAAGGCGAGATATCCGGACAGGATGCATTAATGCAGGGAAAGTACACTGTTGACGGCGACCTGGGCCTGATGCTCAAGATGCAGGAGATCTTTTCGAGTTAGCAGTATGCGGGGGGTTGTTTTTTGACAGGATTAACAGGCCCGCCCTGGCGCGACTTGCGTAGAACATACTCTGGCGGCTGCAATATATCCAAATTGGAGCCGTAAATATCAGCCCTGCTATTCCAGGTCTGGGCCAGGGATTATCATGATTTGGAATATATAATCCCCCACTTCAATGGAAGATGGAACTTATTGGTAACGATTAGCCCGTAAAAAGGGGGGAGTAAAGGGAGATCGAGAAAAATAAGGAGAATAAAGATGACTAAGATTAAAGATAGATTTCGCATGATTTATTTGGTAACTGCAGGACTTGTAATATTCACGGCACTTATATTTGCCCCTGCCGTATGGGCCGGGGACTGGCACGAACTGCGTGATTTAGACAGCGGGCAATTGTCCGAAAAGATCCTGGAGTTTGAGAAGGTATTAGAAGAAAACCCTTCGGACTATAATACAATCAAGGGCTTGGGTATCGCCTACCATACAAAGGCGCAAAAAGATGCAAAAAAGTTTGCGCCAAAGGCGGTCGAGTTCTTGTCCAAGGCGCACGAAATAAACAAGAATGACAATGAAACAATGTGTTATTTTGGTAGTGCCACTACCATGATGGCAAAGACCACATGAAATCCCATTAAAAAGACGTCCTATGTCAATAAAGGGATTGCCCTGGTGGATAAAGCGGTTGAGCTGGACCCTGATAATGTATCTGTAAGAATGACAAGGGCCATGAATTCAATACGCTTACCTTCCATGTTTAGTCGGAGAGATATTGCGGTCGAAGATTTTGAATATCTGGCCAGTCTGATTGAGAAGAACCCTGAAGTTTCTACGTCAATAAAAAAGGATGTATACACCAACCTTGCAGAGCTATATGAAAAAAAAGATGATAAGAACAGGGCCGACAAATACCGCATGTTAGCGGGGAAACTGTGAAAGAGAGACCTAAGAATAATTTCGCGCAACGGAGGAAAGTACCATGAAGGATTCAATCAAATGGATTGTGCCGGTATTGTTGTGTATTGTCATCTTTTCAATGACCATGATGAAATCGCCGGAAGATATTACCAATATCCTGACACATGTTACTGCCCAGATAAAAACATTTTCTGTTATTACACATATAATTTTTTTGGCTGTCATTGTAATGGGGCTTATCTTTAGAAAGATCAGGAATAGTCTGTTCTTTTTATTTATTGCTTTTTTGGCCCTTTCCGCCACAATAATTTCGATAATATATATGATACTTCCCAATATTTTGATTTTTGGAATGTTTTTTGGGCTGATAATAAACGCCTATCTAAGAAAGCAACTGAATTTTGAGCTGAAAAATCAGAAGCCGGTCAACCTTGCTTTTGGAATTATCGGGATTGTATTCGGTTTCTGGTACTTACACTGGGTTGATAGCCCTGTCTGTTTAAATGCATTACTATATTCGCCTTTAGGGGCGATAAACTGCCCTACAATGGTCACTATTTGTGGTTTTCTCTGCCTGACTGCAAAACCGAGATCAGTAGTATTGGAGGCAACAGTTGCTTTAATCACTCTATACTTCGGTTTTTTTGGTATTTTCAGATTAGGAGCATATGTTGACATTGTATTGATAGTTTGCGCGTTATTCATGATATTGAGATTGGGGTCTTATTTGGACTTTAAAGAGACTATCATGGATAAAAATAAAACAGCGCTTTCCGTGGAGTAATAAGGATTAGGAGCCTGTCCGAGAACTCACCAAAGCTGTCATTTCGACCTGCCCGCCGCCCGCCTGCCGTACTGCGGGCAGGGACGGCAGGCGGGGCGTAGCGAGAAATCTTGTTGTATTGAAATATTGATTTTTGACATCGAAAATATGTAAACAGTTTTAAAATGGGGGCAATAGTATGAATCAAAAACAATTATTAAATATTGTAAATAAACAGCATGATTTCTTTTTCGCAGGTACTCCTAAAGAAATTACTTTTCGTGTTAAGCAGCTTAACATCTTGAAAAAAGCCATTGAAGAAAATGAAGACAAAATTCTTGAGGCTTTAGAACTTGATTTAGGCAAACCAGCAACAGAAGCATACACTACTGAGATTGCAGTCGTACTTCATGAGATTGATTATGCGTTAAAAAAAATCAAATCATGGGCTAAGCCAAAGAAAGTACGCACTCCTTTTATACTCTTTCCTGGTTCTAGTTATATTTATCCAGAGCCCTATGGGAGTGTATTAATTATTGGTCCATGGAATTACCCTTTTCAACTTGCTATTTCTCCTTTGGTAGGAGCTATGGTCGCTGGAAATTGTTCAGTTGTGAAACCGTCTGAGGTTGCTCATAAAACTTCACGGATTATCGCAAATATTATTAGAGAATATTTTGATCCATTATACATTGCGGTCGTAGAAGGTGGGGTAGAAGAAACTCAAATGCTTCTTTCTCAAAAATTTAATTATATTTTCTTCACTGGTGGAACCTATGTCGGAAAAATAATCATGGAAGCTGCAGCAAAACGATTAACGCCAGTAACTCTTGAGCTTGGAGGGAAGAATCCTTGTATTATCGATGAAGATATTGATATAGAAAAAACTTTAAGAAGAATTATTTGGGCAAAATATCTTAATGCAGGGCAGACTTGTATAGCGCCTGATTATCTTTTAATTCAAAAGAACATAAAGAGCAAATTGTTGCTAAGTATAGAAACGATTATTGAAGAATTCTATGGAAAAGATCCGTTCAAAAGTCCGGATTATGCGAGAATTATCAATGAAAAACATTATTTCCGTCTTTCTGAGTTATTAAAGGAAGGAGACATTATTATAGGCGGTACTACGAAGCCTGATAGCCTCTATATAGCTCCAACAGTCATCGATAATATTTCATGGAATAATAAAATAATGGGAGAAGAAATATTTGGTCCTATCTTGCCTGTAATAGAATATGAGGATCTAAACAAAGTTATTTCACTTCTTCATGCAAAACCAAAATCTTTAGCATTGTATTTCTTCTCAAAGAATAAAAGCAAACAGGAAAAGATATTAAAAGAAATTTCATCAGGAGGAGCATGCATAAATGATGCATTAGGACATTTTACGAATAATAAGTTACCTTTTGGAGGAGTAGGTGACAGCGGCATGGGAGCTTATCACGGAAAAGCAAGCTTTGATACGTTTTCACATAGAAAAAGTGTGTTAAAAAGATCCTTTTTTGTAGATCCCCAAATGAAATATCCTCCATATAAAACTCCTCTTAAATACTTAAAGAAAGTCCTAAAATTTGTTAGCTAATGATATGTTAGTTGTGAATTACGGTCATAAACAGGTGCCAAAATCAAATCTCTGAGGTAGCTAAGCTAAGGGTTATAAAAAATAATTTCACACTTTACTTTGGTTTTTTTGGTATTTTCAGATTAGGGGCGTATGTTGATATTGTATTGATTACTTGCGCGCTATTTCTGATATTGATATTGGAGTCTTATTTGACTTAGGAAGATGCTTTCGGATTGACCCCGCAAGGGCGAAGGTCGGAAGTCCATAGTTAGCAGGGACAGATATGAAACAAGAACCGATACTAATAGATCGAAAGAGGGTCCTCAAGTCCTTTTTCTACACGGCATTTTTTAACACCGTTATTGCCATATTCCTGACAGGCTTGAAATTTGGCTCTGGCATTTTTATCAATTTCATTTTTGCACAGTGTATTGGCCTTACCATATGCTCATTCGTCTTGATCGCACACTACTTTCTGAGAACTGTAAGCGGAGTTATACAACCCATTGCTATCATCTTGGCCATGATCATCGGGTCAGTCGTGGGGACCTTGTTGGGGATGGCGGCAACGGGGGCAAATATTTCAATCTTTGTTGATAAAGATGTTCCTTTCATTCATGTAGTATTGATTGGTATCCTGTTTGGATCTATAATCACATATTTCTTTTTTTCTCGTGAAAGGATCTCCCGGACGGAGATCCTTATTCAGGAAGAAAGGATAAAGAGGCTTACCAGTGAAAAAAAGACCGTGGAAACCAATCTAAGACTTCTCCAGGCCCAGATCGAGCCCCACTTCCTATTTAATACCTTGTCTAACATCCTGAGCCTTTTGGACACTGATCTGAAAAAGGGACAGAATATGCTAATGGATCTTATCCACTATTTGCGAACGTCCCTTAAAAAGACAAGGGAGGATACAACTACCATTGGTCAGGAAATCGAGATGATACATGCCTATCTCCACATTTTTTGTGTCCGGATGGAAGACAGGCTGAGTTATAAAATCGACATTCCTGACAGCATGAAGGATATCCCGTTCCCCCCGATGCTGCTCCAGCCATTGGTGGAAAACGCGATAAAGCACGGGCTTGAACCAAAGATTGAAGGAGGGGAGGTATCCATACGCGGAGAGGAAAATGGGGGCATACTGCGGCTGGAGATCGCTGATACCGGCGTTGGGTTGTATAAAGGTGGTGGTTCGGGTCTCGGCCTTTCCAATATCAAGGAACGGCTGAAATCATTATATGGTGACAAAGGGCAATTAATCCTTGAAGAGAACCGGCCATCGGGCCTTAAGGCCATTATTGAGGTTCCCTATGAAAGAGATCAAGGCAATCATAGCAGATGACGAAGAGCAGTTAAGGTCATACCTGAAATCACGGCTTTTAGAAGTGTGGCCGGATCTTGTCATATGTGGTGAGGCAAGAAATGGTCAGGAAGCACTGGATTTGATGGAAAAGTACCGACCCGATATTGCTTTTCTTGATATCCGTATGCCGGGCCTTTCCGGGATGGAAGTGGCTAAGAAGATCGCGGGGACATGCCGGATCGTTTTTATTACGGCATATGATCAATACGCGGTGGAGGCATTTGAGAATGAGGCCATTGATTACCTCCTGAAACCCGTAACCCGCGAAAGACTGGAAAGAACGGCTAAACGGCTAAAAGAACAAATTGCTGCCTCGACCGAACCTCCGTTGGATTTTTCTGAGATTGTTGGTAGATTAATGTCTAACCTGCAGGATATGAAAACGTCCGGCTATTTGCAATGGATACAGGTTCAACAGGGAGATAGCATCCGTCTAATTCCTGTAGATGAGGTGTACTACTTCAAGGCCAGCGACAAATATACCATGGTAATAACAAAAGAGGGCGAATCCTTGATCAGGAAACCTATCAAGGACTTGGCGGATGAATTGGACCCCAATAAGTTCTGGCGCATTCATCGGGGTATTATTGTCAATGCTGCGTGTATTTCCAAGGTAAGCCGCTCCTTGACCGGGCGATCTATTATCAGGTTGAAAGACCTGCCGGAAACCCTTACTGTCAGTAGGTCCTATACCCATCTGTTTAAACAGATGTAATAAGACATAAGACATTATACTTCCAATACTTCAAAAATCTGACGAGGCATTTCTTATAGCGGTGACAAACTTATCAAAGACCTTTGTGGTTTTTTTCCTTTTGATGCGTGAGATATCCTGGAACATGGTGCGGCGCAATCCCATGGAAATTTCAAGCTGGACACCCTTGAAGGTTTGGCTTCGGTTGCAAATATTTAATTCGTGCATTCCAGGGAAACGGGGGGTTTCTTTGATGGAAAATCCGGCGCGTCTGAGCGCTTTTTTTATTTTTTCCTTAAGCGATTTATCCCGGCCTCCTATGTAAACGACTTTTTCCTTTTCCTTGCAGCCATGCATTGAGACGATTGTTTGAGAATTTTTCGCGATGTCTGTCCCAATGGGTTCGTCAAATTGCCTGCTGGTAATGTGAAGATCCGAATTGCCTCGCTTCTTCAGGCCGTCAAAACTGTAAAAGGAATGTTCATTACCGGCCACGGCATCTGCAAGCTCTGTTGTTCCCGGCTCGATACCGCCGCCATGAGGTGCCAACACTACAATGCCGGATTTTCCGTGCCTGAAATGAGTACGGTAGTCCTTTCCTTTTGTTTCATTTTCGTTCAGTTGTTTGTAGTTGTCATATTTTCCCATAAATACGGGACGCTCGTGATATTTTGACATTTATATGATATTTACTTCTTTTATAACATACTTCTTTATAATCGGAAAAGAGTTAAAAGTCAATATTTCACGAGCGTCCCCAAATATTTTTTATTCTATTGGCAAAGATATCCAAAAACGTTATTCTATCATTTAATAATTTATTTTGAGGTGAGATACTGACATGAAATTAGAAACAGTTTTATTTGATCAGGATGATAGCATAGGTATTATTAGACTTAATCGTCCGGAACGGATGAATGCGGTTATTGAACAGATGTATCTGGATCTGCAAATAGTGCTTGATCGTACCCGTAATGATTCGTCAATAAGGGCATTAGTCCTGACTGGATCAGCCTGGAAAAGGGCGGATGGAGAGAAACAGGCGTTTTGTGCAGGGGCTGATCTGAAGGCACATGCGGCTGGTGAGCGATCACCATGGCAGAGACGGGAATATATTTTTCTTGCCCATGAAACTACAAGATTGATCTATGAATTCCCAAAACCGGTTATTGTAGCGGTTAATGGTCCTGCCCGGGGTGCTGGAACGGAAATGGCATTAAATGGAGATTTTTTGCTTATGGCTGATACAGCGACAATCGGATTTCCCGAAACAGGTCTTGGTACCTTTGTTGGAGGTGGGCTTACATCCATATTACCCAAATTGATCGGTCTCACGCGGGCCAAAGAACTGATATATACAGGCAGAATGCTTGATGGCAAGGCGGCCGTGGATATTGGCTTAGCTATAAAGTCGGTTCCTGTGGAACAACTTCTGCCGGAAACTATTGCTTTTGCCAAAGAATTGGCGGAAAAATCCCCGATTTCAATGGCCTTTGCCAAGGAACTTATACGGCTGGGATCTGATCGAGATCTCAAAACCGTGTTGCTGGCAGAGGCAGAGGCAATATTGGCCTGTATGAATACAGATGATTGGCATGAAGGGATTGCATCTTTTAATGAAAAACGCAAACCTGAATTTAAAGGGAGATAGAAAATGGGTTTGAGTCAGATTTTAAACGCAAACTCCATTGCAGTTGTTGGTGCCTCAAAGGCGGAAACTAAAAGAGGGTTTCAGGCCATTAAAATACTGCTTGATGAAAAATTTGAGGGGGCGATCTACCCGGTTAATCCCAAGGAAGAAAGCATACTGGGATTACCATGTTACAAACAGGTTTCTGATATCGAAGGGCCGGTTGGATTGGTTTTGATTACTACACCTGCTCCAACGATTCCGGCGATTTTGGAAGATTGCGGGAAAAAAGGTGTTGCAGGAGCTGTGATCATTGCAGGGGGCTTTGGTGAG
>JAFDHL010000158.1:7072-11446 GCA_019308785.1 Deltaproteobacteria bacterium | reverse complement strand
AACCAGTTGGTCCTTTGTTATACGGATAATAGTCGCTTTGCAAACGAGGTCAATGCGGATAACTGGTACAAGATTTTAGGCCGAAAAGGTGTCATCTGGGGACATTCGGACCCCAACTTAGACCCTTGCGGCTACAGAAGTCTTATGGTGCTCCAACTGGCGGAGATATACTACAAGAAACCGGGACTGTATGATCAGTTGATCGCCAACCGGCCTAAAAAAAATGTGAGGCCGAAATCAGTGGAATTGGTCTCACTGCTTAAGACCGGAAATATGGATTATGCATGGGAGTACCTTTCCGTGGCGGTTCAGCATGACCTGAAATTTGTCAAACTTCCTGATGAGATTAACTTAGGCAATTATAAAAAGGATAGTCTTTATAAACAGGCGAAGGTAAAAGTGACAGGAAAAAAGCCAGGGACATGGATGACCCGAACCGGTAAATCCTGCACTTATGGCATTACCATGATAAAAGATGCGCCCAATCCGGATGCCGCGGTCGCCTTCTTAGGCTACTTGATGGATCCCAGAGGCGGATTGAAAGTGTTACAGGAGATGGGGCAGCCGCCCTTTATCCCCTGCAGGGTTTCTACAGAAAAAATGAAGTCTCAGCTCCCGTCTTCATTGCAGAAATGGGTCGGGGTGAGGGATTAGAAACAGATGAAAACAAAGAGAAAAATTGATCCGTTTTTCTGGATAGCCGCTTTTTCTTCTTTTACTGTTGTGGTGTTTATTCTCTTTCCCCTGATTGAGATGGTTGTTCAACCCTCTTTCCAGGATCTTAAGGAGACTATTCAAGATCCGGATGTGGTTCGGTCAATCTGGCTGAGTATTTATACATCAGGGCTGGCAGCCCTTATTTCGTTTGTTATCGGCACTCCCTTTGCCTATCTTCTGGCGAGGAAAAATTTCTGGGGAAAAAGGCTCGTTGAAAGCATAGTCGATCTTCCCATTATGATTCCACATCCGGTCGTAGGGATTGCGATTCTTGGTCTGGCCGGGAAGAATCACTGGCTCGGAAATTTGATGCAACAGGTCGGGATACATATAATGGGAACGGTCACCGGAATTGTAACGGTGCTTACTTTTGTGGGCCTGCCGTTTTATATCAATACAGTCAAGACAGGGTTTGAAGCCATCCCGGTGCGATTGGAAAACGTTTCCAGGAGTCTTGGCGCTTCACTCACCGGCACATTTTTCCGTGTAACATTTCCCCTTGCCTGGCGCTCTATGCTTGTAGGGATTATCATGTGTTGTGCACGGGCGATTAGTGAATTTGGGGCCATCGTTATCGTGGCCTATCACCCCATGATCGCACCGGTTATGATCTATGAACGTTTCACTGCCTATGGCCTGAAGTACTCTCAGCCTGTGGCTGTATGGCTTATAGTAGTTTGCCTTGTGTTATTTCTACTTTTAAGAATTTTTTCCATGCCAAAAGAGAAGAGAGCATGATCAAGATCGATTCCTTACGTATCGAGCTGGCCGGTTTTACCTTGCAAGATATTGATCTTTCAATTCAGGATGGGGAATTCTTTACATTGTTAGGCCCGACAGGCGCAGGAAAGACCCTGGTGCTGGAAGCAATAGCAGGCGTGACTCCCATCACAAGTGGTCGCATTTGGGTGAAAGGACGAGACATAACGCATCTTTCCCCGGAGCAGCGAGGCATCGGGATCGTGTACCAGGATTATGCTTTATTTCCTCACCTGTCAGTTTTGGAAAACATCACTTATGGATTGCGCTACCATAAAGCAGATCTACAAGCATCCAGAAAGTGGATTAAAAAGCTCATGGCCCAGCTTGGGCTCCAGGCTCTTTCTCAACGCTCCATCCGGCATCTTAGCGGCGGAGAGAAACAGCGGGTGGCACTTGCACGTGCCCTGGCAGTAAATCCTTCTGTTCTACTGTTAGATGAACCGCTTTCAGCTCTTGATCCCAATTTCCGGGAAGAAATTCGCGAGGTGTTAAAAAAGCTTCATCAAAGACTGGAAACCACTTTTTTGATGGTAACCCACGATTTTGCCGAAGCTCTGTTTTTGAGTGAACGAACAGCCGTCCTTAATCGTGGCAACATTGAGCAGGTTGGTCGTATATCTGAAGTTTTTAGACACCCAGCTACACTTTTTGTAGCCGAATTTATGGGTATGAAAAATATCTTCCCAGCCATTTTCAAAGATACGAAGGCTTTGGTGGAGAACGTTGGATTAGACCTGGAAGTTCCCCCGGGCATACACAAAGGTCTCTTAGCCATCCGGCCTGAGGATATAATAATCCGGAAAAAAAAGTTTTCCGGAAACGGCATGAATGCTTTTCAAGGAAAGGTATTAGATGTAATTGACCGAGGCCCTTACAATGACGTTTCGGTCAGGATAGGAGATGTAATTTTCAGTGCAATGCTGGGTAAGAATGATCTTTTTGAATTAGATCTCCGCAATGGGAAAGACGTCCATATCTCTATTCCTGCCTCTGCCATCCATGTATTGAAAAATCAAGATATTTCCAATTCAGATACTGGTTGAGGGATCAAGCTCCTTTATGTGATTTTGAAGCCCTTTTTAGCCAGCTCTTTTTTAGCTGCAGCAGCATGCCTGGTTTTGAGCCGTAATATGAGAGACCAGTCTCCCTTTTTGGACTTTGGAACGCTCATAAGGCTCAATATGGGAATATTGTTTGAGTCCAGCACCTCCACAAGGTCCTTAAGGTATCCAAATCGTTTACCCGTTGCATCAATGGTGATACGCTTGCTATCTTTCTCTCCAAGGCCCAGGGCATTTGATACTACCCCTATGATATCAGATTCGGTAATAATACCCACCAGTTCGCCATTTTCAATTACCGGAAACCCTCCTATGCCGTGTTTCTTCCCGAGCCTGATTGCCTCCTCAACAGGGAGATCTGGTGAAATCGTGACAGGTTTTTTGACCATTAACTTACCTACGATCATTTTTGAAATGAGATAATTTATCTCGTATATGCTGAGTGATGTTGCCTCTGATGGTGAGGCGTCGCGTATCATAGCTCTTGTAATAAGACCCACGAACTTGGCGTTTTTAGTAACGGGTAATCGCTTGATTTTATTTTGCTTCATGATTTCCAAGGCAGCCATAATCGGAGTATTGAAATCGACTGTTATGACTTCTTTTCTCATAAAATTTCTGACTATCATTTTTTTCACCTCGCTTTATATATTTATGTTTTTCATCTGAAAAACCCAGACATCCTAAGGTTCATTACCTTCATTTTACTATAACATTGCACAGGCACTTATATCATACTTTATTATTGCCCTGACATATTATTTTTAACGCCAATTTGGAGTTGCCATTTCAAGAAAAATCGTGACTACTCACGTAGTCAGGCTGAAGGTGTTTAGACTGAAGACTGAAGGGGAAAGAGAACAGAAAGAGTTCTTTTCAGAGATAAAGCAGTTACAGTAATACAATAATAGGAGCCCCATTTGTACCACGTTCAGCCCTTTACTAACAGTCTTCAGCCCCGCCTGCCGTCCGGCGGGCAGGCTTCAGCCTAAATAACCTGAGTAGTTAAGAAAAATCTTGAAATAACAACAATAATAAACAATATATGAACCCTGTACCGAGAATTACGATAAAAAAAATCGCAAGGAAACGGAGGGGATGTTATGTCTTATGAAACCATAGAATATGAGGTTAAGGAAGAGGGGATCGGGATACTTTCTCTCAATCGGCCCCGCAAGTACAATTCGGTAAATATTAAGATGATGGAGGAGCTTGAGTCATTTTGGAAAGACCGGTTGTACGACCTGGAAATGCATGTCATTATTTTGAGAGGAAATGGAGATCGGGGATTTTGCGCGGGTCTGGATATGAAAGACACCATGAAAATGGCACCGGATATGAACGTGGATCAGCATTACCGGTTTCAGGCCAGGTTAGCGCGGCTCACTTTGGCCATGAGGCAAGCCCCTCAACCCATTATCTGCGCGGTTCATGGGGCCGGCGCGGGACTTGGTTTTAGCTTTGCCCTTGCATCCGATATGCGTGTTATCACACAGGATGCCCGGTTTTCCGCCGCCTATATCAATATCGGGCTCGGCGGTGCGGATATGGCGTGCAGCTATTTTCTCCCCCGGCTGATTGGGGCTGGAAGGGCCTATGAATTTATGCTTACCGGGAATTTCATGTCCGCAGAAGAGGGAATGTCCTTGGGGCTTGTGAGCCGATTAGTGGACCAAGATGAACTCATGGAAACGGCACTGGAGCTGGCCAGGATAATGAACAGCAAAAACCCTATGGGCTTGCGGCTGACAAAAGAGGCCATTAATATGAATCTGGATGCAGTTGGTCTGGAACACGCCTTGAACATGGAGGACCGGAATCAGACCTTGCTTGT
>JAFDHL010000158.1:0-7065 GCA_019308785.1 Deltaproteobacteria bacterium | reverse complement strand
TTGCGGCTGACAAAAGAGGCCATTAATATGAATCTGGATGCAGTTGGTCTGGAACACGCCTTGAACATGGAGGACCGGAATCAGACCTTGCTTGTAGCCCGCGTAATGTTAGGGGAAGGGGAGAAGGCAGGCAGGTATTTTTACTTAGTTTTTTAAGTCCCGACCCGAGAGTGTCCCGGCGCGGCGATTTTCCATGAGGACCAAGTTGACAGTTATATTTTAATCCTGGGGGTGACTTCTGGTGAACAAAGAACAGAGATCTAATGAATTAAACCGAAACCTTGATGTATCAAAGCTGGAATTTAACGATCGGAAAAAAGCTGAAGCGGCCTTACGAGAGTCCGAGGAAAGGCATCTGACTGTGCTTGAGGGGATTGAAGAGGGTTATATTGAAGTTGATCTCAGAGGAACCACAGTATTCTGTAATGACTCGTTTTGCAGGATAACAGGGTATCCTAAAGAGGAACTTATTGGCCTGAATTATCGAGAATATATGGACGAGGCCATGGCAAAGGTCGTTTTTGCAGCTTACAACGAAGCCTACCGCACAAGAGTACCTAACAAAGGATTTAATTATGAAATAATAAGAAAAAACGGAGACAGGAGAATTATAGAAAATTCCATATCTTTGGTGAAAAACCCGGAAGGCCGTCGGAGCGGGTTCCGCAGCGTTGTCCGTGACATAACCGACCGCATACGAAATGAGGAAGAACTGGAGAAGCATCGCAGCCGGTTGCGGGCCATTTTCAGAAGCGTAAGAGACGCTATCATTACGGTTGATACCGAGATGGTGGTGGTTGAGGCAAATAAGGCCGCAGAAAACATCTGTGGTTTAGCTCCCGAAAAAATTACCGGCAAGGTATTCACTGATTGTTCGACCCAATGTAACAAGAACTGCCACGAAGTTATTAAAGAGGCCTTGCGAAGTAAAAACACGATTAGGGAATACCAGATAGAATGCAGGCACAATCATCGACCTCAACAGAGAGTAATTGTCACAAGCTCCCCGCTACTGAATCCAGATGACAAATTTATGGGATCAGTCGTTGTCATAAGGGATATAACTAAGCTTAGTTACCTTGAACGGGAATTGAGAGAGAGGCATCAGTTTCAAAAGCTTATCGGCAAGAGCAGCAAGATGCAGGACATCTACGGGCTCTTGAATGATCTGGCCGGTCTGGAAACCACCGTTTTGATCACAGGCGAGAGCGGCACTGGAAAGTCCCTCGCAGCAAAGGCCCTTCATTATAGCGGAAGCCGCGCTTTAAAACCGCTGGTAACGGTGAATTGTTCTGCTTTATCCGAAAACCTGCTTGAAAGCGAACTGTTCGGGCATGTGAAAGGCGCTTTTACGGGTGCCATAAATGACACCCAGGGGCGCTTCCAGACTGCGCAAGGAGGCACGATTCTGTTAGACGAAATCGGAGATATATCTCCAAGAATACAGCTCAAACTCCTGAGAGTACTCGAAGAAAGGGAATTTGAGAGGGTGGGAGAGTCTATTTCCATAAAGGTTGATGCCCGTGTTATTGCATGTACGAACCGGGACTTGAAAGAAAAGGTAAGGCTGGGGGAATTCCGGGAAGACCTTTATTATCGCCTGAAGGTTGTGGAGGTAACACTGCCACCTCTACGTAAGAGGCTTGAGGATATCCCATTGCTTGTTGAGCATTTTTGCAATGCCTTTAATGTAAGTTTCCAAAAAAAGATCCAGGGACTATCTGATGAGGTCCTCGGTGTATTCATGAACTATCGCTGGCCAGGGAACGTCAGAGAGTTGGGACACAGCATAGAACACGCATTTGTCCTCTGCCATGGCCCGATTATTTCCCTCAACCATATACCGGCAGAGATAAGAGAGTTTTCCGGCATTAAGAAGTCGATCAGCAAAAATAGGTCTGTGGAGGGATCGGAAAAGATCCGCACGGTCTTGGACAAGACAGATTGGAACAAGGCAAAAGCTGCACGCATCTTGGGAATAGACCGGAGTACCCTTTACAGAAAAATCCATAGATATGGTCTCTCCAGGCCTGCCGAAAAGGTGTAGCATGCAACAGAAATGATGCGCAACATAACTGTGGTATACTACATTTGTACGCTGTCCATTAAAAAGCCTTATGTTTACCTTCCTTGGCCTAACCCATCTTGAACATTAGAGAAAATTTGTTTTCCCTTCCGGTCTTCCCCTTTGGCACACATCTTGCCAATATCTATATTTCGAGAAAGCAGATTAATGGAAGAAAGTGTCCGGGAACAGGGATTGCCAGTTAAAGCACCTTAATCCCTTGGGCCTAATTCAAATCGTACGAAAAGGTTGAGGTCCCACGTGAAATCTGACAAGCATAATTGTGATAGCGAAGTTTTAAGCTCGAACGAGTTTATCAGATCAATCGGAGCGGACAGCTTCCAGAAAGAGGTGCTTGAAGAAAGCAGGTCTGTTCTTGTGTTATGTATGCACCGGGACTCTGAATTTCAGGGGCAGATAGACATCATCGAAGGCGTCTGTAGGAATTATGGCGAGAGGCTAAAGGTGTGTCTAATAGAGGAGGAGTTCATTGAAGCATTCAAGAAGAAGGTAAACATCAAAGGAACTCCTACATTTATGATATTTATCGGAGGGACCGAAAAAGGCCGAATATTGGGGCAGGTGGAACAGCAGACTTTGGAAGACTTGCTGTCGCGAACCCTGTCACTTGATCGAGGTGGTAAGTAAATTCGTTGATGGTATTAAGTCTGCCCGTTCAGGCATTTCACCTGTTTTTGTCTGCGTTATCGCTTTTTTGGCCTTCAAGAAATCAGTCAAGGGAAAAATAATGGACTTTCAGTTATCAGAAGAGCAAAAAATGCTCCGTGACATGGTCAAGAAAATCAGCGCAAATGAATTCGCCCCAAGGGCCGCTGAAATTGACGAAAAAGAAGAATTTCCTTGGGAAAACAAAAAAGTACTGGAGGAAAACGGTCTCCTTGGCATTCAGATACCTGAAGAATATGGAGGGGCCGGGGCCGGAATGGTAAGTTTGGCCATTGTGGTGGAGGAAGTAGCACGTGTGTGTGCTTCCACATCGGTTATCCTCACTACCCAGGCTCTGGCCACGGATCCTATTCTTATAGGTGGAAGTCATGACCAAAAGATGAAATGGCTAAGGCCCATGGCCGAAGGTTCAGTGCTGGGCGCATGCGCCATTACTGAATCGGGAGCTGGCTCAGATGTGACGGCCATCAGGACCGTGGCCACCCCGAAAAATGACGGGTATGTTATTAACGGGACAAAAATATTTATCACAAATGGTGGTGTGTCAGACATTCTTACTGTTGTGGCTTATACGGATAAGGCCAAGGCACATAAAGGTATCAGTATGCTTGTAGTCACAAAAGACACACCGGGCTTTTCCGTGGGCAAAGAAGAGAAAAAGCTGGGCATTCGTGGGTCTGATACAAGGGAACTGATTTTTGAAGATTGCTTAGTCCCCGAAGAAAATATCATTGGAAAGCCTGGTGATGGCTTCAAGATATTAATGAAGACCTTCAATTACACCCGTCCCGCAGTAGGAGCTCAGGCACTCGGTATTGCTCAGGGCGCCATGGATGCGGTCGTAACCTATTGTAAGGACAGAATACAGTTCGGAAAACCAATTGCAGAATTTCAGGGCATCCAATGGATGATTGCAGAAATGGGCTTGAAGATTGAACTGGCCAGGACCATGGTATACCGGGCCTGTGCAACCATTGATAATGAGCCTGCTTCGAGGGATATTCCACGACTGGCTTCCATGGCCAAGTGGTTTGCGTCGGATACCGCAATGCAGGTCACGACCGACGCGGTCCAGCTTTTTGGCGGTTACGGCTATTCAAGAGAATACCCTGTTGAACGGATGATGAGGGATGCGAAAATCACTCAGATTTATGAGGGAACGAATCAGGTTCAGCGGATTATCATTGCGAACCAGATATTGAGGTAGAAAATGCACCGTGTTCTCAACACCCCGTAGTTTCCTTTGGAGGAAGTGAAATGTATAAAGATATCGTCATAGTGAGTGCTGTTAGGACACCCTTTGGACGCTACTGTGGGTCCTTGAGGGAGTATGATTACTTTGATCTTGGTGCATTGCCCATAAAAGAGGTCCTGGAGAGGGTCAATGTCGCCGGAGACCAGGTAGATGAAGTCTACTGGGGTGTTGGAGACACCTCTGTGTGTAAGGATGTTTATACCTCCGTAGCTGCACGTCAGACACTCCTCAAGGCCGGACTTCCAGCCGAAACCCCCTCGGTTTCCCTGGATAAGGCCTGCGTGTCAGCCATGTCGGCGGTACATTACGGTTGCCGTGCCATGGTTGCAGGGGAAATACAATGTGCGATCGGGGGCGGTGCTACCTCCTTCAGCCAGGAGCCGTTAATTGTCAGGGGTCTTCGGTGGAAAGGATTTCGTCTGGGGGACGTGAAAATGGAAGACCCGCTCTTTGCCCTGGGATACAAGGACTTCAACCCGGTCTCCGTGGACACCGATAACGTGGCCATTGAGTATGACATTTCTCGGGAGGAGCAGGACGAATGGGCCTGGAGAAGCCACCAGAACTATGGTCAGGCCTTGGAGGCAGGCAAGTTCAAAGATGAAATGATGACCATGGAGATTCCCCAGAAAAAGGGAGATCCCATCATCCTCAACATCGATGAGCAGTACCGGAAAGACACGACCATGGAAAGGCTTGCCAAACTCCCTGGCATATATGGGTGCAAGGGGGTCACCGCGGGGAATGCTCCCGGTTTGAACGACGGGGCTACGGCCATCCTTTTCATGACAAAAGCCAAGGCCGATGAATTAGGACTGGAGCCTCTGGCCGAAATCGTGGCCATGTCATCTATTGCCATCATGCCCCACCGGATGCCCGAAGGCCCTGCATATGCCGCCATGAAAGCACTTGAACGCGGTAGTCTGAGTCTTGACGACATCCATTTCGTGGAGATTAACGAGGCCTTCGCCGCCGTCCCTCTGGTGAGTACACTTCTGCTGACTGACAAGGACAAAGAAAAGGCAAGGGTGCTGCGTGAAAAGACCAACATTAATGGGAGCGCCATTGCAATCGGTCATCCAAACACGGCCAGTGGGGCGCGCCTTATAATGAATCTAATGTACGAGTTGCGTCGCCGCGGAGGCGGATACGCCTTGGGCGCTATTTGCGGTGGGTTAGCCCAGGCGGACGCATGTATTATCAAAGTGTAACCCCCAGAGAATAGGTGATTAAACATATGGATCTCAAATATTTAAATGTTAGGAGCGAAGATGGGATTGCTTGGGTTCAATTCAACCGACCCGAAAAACTAAACGCACTCAATCCTGAAGTATTGAGAGATCTCGAGACAGTCGTTGCCCGGTGCGAACAAGATGACGATATCAGGGTGGTTGTACTCACGGGCAATGAAAAGGCATTTGTGGCCGGATCTGATATAGGCCATATGGCCAAAGGCGACATTAAATCTGCCTATGGATTGACTGATCTGACCATGCGAGCTCAAGAAAGGTTGGCTGACCTGCCAAAACCGACTATCGCAGCCATTTCCGGCTACGCCCTTGGGGGTGGTTGCGAGATAGCCTTATGCTGTGACTTCAGGATTGCGGCCGACAATGCTGTACTGGGTTTGCCTGAGATCACTCTGGGAATTATTCCGGGTGGGGGAGGCACCCAGCGGCTGCCCCGTTTAGTGAACCTTGCTGTAGCTGCCAGGATGATTCTGCTGGGCGAGAGCATAAACTCGGAGGAGGCCCATAGATCTGGCCTTGTAGATAAAGTTGTTCCTTTAGACTGTTTAGAGGAAGAGGTAAAAGAGTTGGCTTCAAAGTTGATAGAAAGGCCTTTTCTGGCTCTTCGTGCTGCCAAGACGGCTATGCGCAAGGGAATGAGTACATCGCTTAAGGAGGGCTTGCAGATAGAACAGGATCTGTTTTGCATGCTATTTGGCACAGCCGATCAAAAGGAGGGGATGGCTGCTTTCTTGGAAAAGCGAAAGCCAGTCTTCAAAGGAAAATAGGAGGGATATGCCATGGGAGAAACAAACAAGGTGGGTATTATAGGTGCGGGCATGATGGGTGCTGAGATTGCACTTTGCTTTGCCATGACGGGCCACGAGGTATACATGAAAGATACAACTCTTGAATTAGCTCAAAAGGGCAAAGACCGGCTGGGAGGGGTCCTGGATAAGGCAATCAAAAAAGGCAAATTTCAAGCTGAAGACAAGGCTGCTACCCTTTCTCGCATCACCCCTATGGAGCAATATGAAGCACTTAAAGATGTCGGGCTTGTGGTAGAGGCTGTTTTTGAAAATCTTGAGGCGAAAAAGGAGGTTTTTGCCCAATTGGACAATGTCTGTAAAACGGATTGTATTTTTGCCACGAACACTTCCAGTATTCCCATTACTCTACTGGCAACTTCTGTAAAGAAGGAACGAATTGGTCGATTTCTTGGAACCCACTTTTTCTCACCTGCCTATGTCATGAAGCTGGTAGAGGTCATACCCGGCCTGGAAACCGAAGATGAGACTGTGACCTTCATAATGGATTGCTGTCGCAAGATTGGTAAGACCCCTATTAGGATCAAAGATGTGACAGGTTTTGCGGTCAACAGAATACTTCATGCCATGTGGATCGAGACCAACCGATTGCTGGAAGAGGGTGTGGCCTCACCTGAAGATATCGACACCGCTTGCAAACTGGGATTAGGGCATCCGATTGGCCCTTACGCGCTCATGGATCTGACCAGCAATGATTTGAACCTTAAGGTACAGCAGATCCTGTACGAGGCGTATGGTGAACGATTCAGGCCCAGGCCCATTTTGAAGCAAAAAGTCAACGCCAATCACTTAGGTCGAAAAACAGATCGCGGGTGGTACGAGTACAGAAAATAATCGTCATCTAAGGGATGAAAGCTATGAACATTACTTTGACACAAGTTCGTTTTCTGGAGAGATCGATCAAGCTTTTTGGCTCAAAAACAGCGGTTGTATGTGAGGGCCAAAGATGGAGCTACGCTCAATTCGGTGAACGAGTGGAGCGCTTGGCTAATGCCCTGGAGA
>JAFDHL010000157.1 GCA_019308785.1 Deltaproteobacteria bacterium | reverse complement strand
AACGTATTGTATTAAGCAGAAAAAATTCTGTATATTAACGCTATATATTTTCTGTATAATATCGTATTATGCAACTTAATACAGTATTAGGTGGAGGTTAGTATGGCATATAGAAGAGAACATGAAAAGGAGAAATTTCGGCCAAAATCCGGAGAAATCCTGGATCAGATGCGGGAAGTAATGCGGTATCATCATTAGGCAATTCGGACGGAGGAAACGTATATTTAGAGGGGGACATCCTTAAAAGATGATCTACTGCATGTGAATACTCTTAGGACAATATCCGCATAAGATCTGCCATGACTGCCTCGGTGTCTTGATGATTTCGGGAAACAATGAAACCAGAAGTTAGTTTCATGCCCTCCTTTTCCCAAATCAATTTCAGCACCCGTACCTGCAGTGAAGGGTCTCATGAAGGGTGTCAGCTACCCATTAGCAAGGAGAGCTGTTGGCCTTTTGTTGGATCGGTCTTTTGTAGTGGCCGGTCGTTCTTGAACGGTATTCTGATCTTCTTGGGACGCAGGGCGGAAGTCGCAGCGTCTATCCTATTAATCAGCCTTGCTGGTAAATTGATTCGTTTGACGCCAAGCCGCTTTTCGGCGATCTGAGTGTAGTCCTCCGAAATATCGCATATGATGGAGAATCTTTCGTTATTGTAGGCTGCCTCGGCACTTGTGCCTGATCCGCTCATCAAATCCACGACAAGATCTCCCCTTCCCGTCCCCATAAGAACAAGTTTTTCGATTACTGCAATCGGCTTTTGAGAAGGATGGCCGGTCTGTTCCTTTCTCCCAACAAAACCGCATAGCAACGATTCCTCAATCACGCTTGGAGGTCCAGGTATGAAGCGGAGCTTCCCCTGCTTAAATTTCTGAAGCTGGACTTCGTTGAGGAAGTTCTCGACGTGCATTTTTGCATCGGGTCGGGCCAGGTGAAGACAGGTCATTTGTGCAGAACGCCAACCTCGAATCATCGAGGGTGAGTTCTTATAGAACCATGTAAGCCAGCACTTGAGTTGCAGCGGTTCCGGTATCTTGTCGACAAAATGAGCAACGATCTGCGGGAACCCCCAGAAGAAAAGGTGTTCCGAAAAAGCCTTCAGTGCTTCAAGAATTCTGAGAATGTAGTCGACGTAGTCTTCTCGTTCACCTCCAACGCCTTTGTTGTACCACGGATCGAATATCGTTGTTTGCACCTTTATCCCCAAGAGTTCGATCAAGCGGGCAGAGAGAAAGACATCCATCGGGGGTAAGATCACAATCCCGTTTTTAGAAAGAGATTTCGTAATCTTTTCCCGCGTTTGCGCGAGAAGCTCAGCAGAATGATTGTCGTTTCGTTTCATTAGCGCCCTTTTCGTATTGTTCCATTCTTGAGCATTGTATACCCAAAGTAGGTCAAAAGGAACTTGAAAATCCTTTTCTTCTATTTTTCCGGTGAGAATTGCACGATGGCATATGTATTGATTTTACCTGTCGTGCTGTCCCAATAGTTCTTCTTGGTGACTTGGTGGCGCCCACAGAGCGCTTGCCATTGGGAAGGGTCGCGTGGGTCGGCTTTGGGATCCAATGAGTGAGGGTTCTTGTGGTCGGGAGTCAATTTCACTCGGCCACCACCAATGGGATCAACCTCGCCATCCTTCAACCTGCAGGCTTCGTCACCTTCGTTCCACTCGCAGCTATAGTTCGCTCTCTTTAGAATTGCAAGCCACGTCGCGTCAGTGGGACGGACCCGCTTTCCGGCGGAAGAACGTTTCTTACGGTGAGGCATGAGATACTCTTGGACTTTCAGGTCGCCTTTGTTTCGCCAGGAAAGAATCGTGTACCCTTCATCGGTGCGAAGCTCGGACAGCCGTTGATGCCAGTTCTCCGGCTCGCGACCTGTCTCTGGGTCTGTTACGACTTTGATAATTTGCTCACGAGTCAAAACCTTGCCGATGTTGTCCAGAAAAAGGGCTTCGATCCTTCTTTTAATGCTTTTCTGGTTGTATTGGCCTTTGATCTTTCCGTATATCTTACGAGCAGCTTTCTTCTTTTTGGGCATTGTATTGACCTTTCTTCGTATTTTTATTCGTCCAATCGGGATAGGGGTAAACCTCACGGCTCTAACCTTAGGCTCCGCGAATACCTGGTGTGAGGACTTTCACCTCACTAGCTGCGTGCCATGCCTGGCACACACGTCCCCATTTCCCGTCCCCCATATCGAGAGCCTCGTATTGTATTAAACAGAAAAAAATCTGTACATTAACGCTATATATTTTCTGTATCATATTGTAATATTTGATTAAATACAGTTTTAAGTCAAGGTTACGATGGAAATCACCGAGTGCAGGCAGGCGGAAGAAGCGCTGATAATTACTTTTTGTTTTGTTCTTAAGTTATCCATTCTAATAGGTCATCACCCATTTTTACAGAAATTACCTAATAAGCGCAACAAATCAAAGATTATCATCTTTGATTCCTGGTTTAATCTTCTGTAAAGATTTGTAATTTCTTTGTCTGATGGTAAAGCTCTTTGCTGTTCAGTCCCTAGCAAAAAGTCAGTTGTAACATCGAAAAAAGCAGCAACACGGACAATGAAATCAGGCTGAGGTTCATTATATCCTTTTTCAATATTATAGATCAAAGATGGACTGCAATAAAAAACCTTAGAAAGATCTTTTGCTTTGAGTTTTTTTGATTTACGAAGCCTTCTTAACCTGCTACCAAAAATGTTTTGGGCATTCATATATATTACCTCCTATACAAAGTTGTTTTATGAAACGGATTGAATTAACATTCTATATGTGCCCAGAGCAAACTGTTCCTTTGGTAACGTTCAAAAGTTAAGGCAAACTTAAAATTGGTCGTTGGTTCGATAGGTAATCCCATGAATTTGAATTACCAACTCTAAAAGTAGTTTAAAACCTCTGCCTGAGAGGATTGTCCACAGCCGCGATATTCATCCTCAGCAGGCCAAAAGCTCCGCACTTGGATACTTCCTCTAGTTCCTACAACTCCTAATTCAAGATGAAATCGGAAAGTGAGAAGATAGAAATCTTAGCAGAACACACCTCCGACCTTCTATCATGATCACCAATAACCGGCCGCCTCAAGACTGAATCGACCTGTCTTAGACGCTGTGATTGCTAACTCTCCTTAAAACACTAAACTCACTATACCCAAAAAGTAGTAAAGAAAATGATCTCGCGGTAATAAACTTTATAATTAACAAAGGATAAAAAAGCTTTGACTTAAGTCAAGATAATCAAAAATAATTATCGGCAATAATAGAGCTAAATCAATGATATTACCTTATAAATGTAATTGGAGAAAAAAATTACATTATCTGTGTAAAGTTTTTAACTAGATTGACGATATGTAAAGTAAGGAGAGATTGAAAATCATCAATTTTGGGAATTTTATTCATTACTTCAAGAATTAAGGTTCCTTACCGTCAATAATCTTGCAATTTTTTGAAAATTTTGCAGATTATCGCCATTTATGAGTAGATAATTAATTGTTGCTAACTTATTGAAATTTAATTACTTAAAATACTAAGGAGTGAAAACATGAACCTAAAATTTGAGGAATACCTAGAATTATATATCAGTGATAATTTTTACCGCCTCGAAAACATCGAAAATAACATCCTGGCGATAGAAATGCACGGGTTTGATCAGGAAGCCTATGAGACCATCATGAGGGATTTGCACACCATAAAAGGAGATAGTATGTATGTTAGCCTGCCCGTGGTTTCCCATATTTGCGAAAAAATGGAAGAAATTTTCACTATAGACTGTAACTGGAAAGGTGAAGAAATCTCCGAGAAAGTCAAAATAACCCTGGACTTTGTGGATATAATGCGTTCCTTTTTCAATGCAACTTTGTCATCACCAGCCAATGAAGAAAAGCTTAAGTCCTTCTTCTTTGATTTAATGAAAAATTCATGGACTACCCAGCCATTGGGTAGCAATGGAATTCGTCTCAGACAATCCGAGTCTCTGATGATAGGTGAAATAGTCTTTATCAGACCATTACCCTATAAAAATAAGATATTGTTTAACCAACTTCACCAGGATTTCATCGATATGGGAGATAATATAATTAATAAATTTTTTATTCTGGATCTAACAAACCTTCAAATAGTTCCCCTTTGTATGCTCGGATGGGCTTTTAACTTAAAAGAGGAATTGCAAAAATTTAACTCACGGCTGTTTCTAACGGGCCTGAAACCTGATGCTGTTTCTCTGAAAATGAGAAAAAAGATGTCCACACACTTTGATATAAAAGAAAAGCTTTCAGATTTTATTTTTGGTTTTCTTACGACTCATTAGATAGTTCCTTTGCAAGCTGATTGGAGCAACTGAGCATGGAAATAGATGATAGTTTCCAGGTTTTTTTGGATGAAAGCCTCGAAGCGTTACATGATTGTGAGGACGGAATTGCTGAATTAGGAAATGAACAAGAGAATGGAGCCCAGGTAGATCTCCTTTTTAGAAATTATCATACGATAAAGGGGGGGGCTGGAATGGTCGGTCTGCACTCTTTGGAAAGGATGGCCCATTCCATTGAGGATTTATTAAACAAGATTCGACAAGGAGAAATTCATGTTGATGACAATATAAAAAAATTGCTGGGAGAATCAAATGATGTCTTAGATGGGTTGATTATGCGTGCGGACCGGGATAAAGCTGACCACAGTCTGCTGCCTGAAGAAGAGGACTTGATTAATTATATTAGATCCTTTGACAAGGGGGAATATTCCTTGAATAATCTTTTACGCTCTTTTTTAAAAGATATTAAGGAACTCATTTCAACACAGGGTAATCGAATTATAGAACCTGAAACCTGGCAGAAAATTACCTCCAGGATTGAAGGACTTGATCGAGATTATAGAAACCTAATCACACCCAACCAAGAAGGGGGAAGTATAGAAATAAACCCTGGTAATGGCAGATGGGTTATTGGTCAGAAAGACACAACCGAACTGGTAAAATTGATCAGCAGATTCTTCCAGGGAAAAAATGAATATCAGGTCGGAGATACAGAAAAACCGAAGGAGATTGTTCCCCAGATAAGTAAGTTAGCCAAAATTGCCGAACAAGATGCAAATAATAGACTAAGTTCCCTGATTAAAGAGTTTAAAGAAAATTTTTCAGCGGTGATTACATCTCCAGTTGGCCTGGATGAGATGCTGTTTGGGATATTTAAGGATGACTGGTCGAAGATTTTGGAGCAGGCAGAATTTCATCCCAACAAGGATGAACAAAATCAAGCTTTAATTATTGAAACTATAGTTTGCCGGGGACAAAGCGGAACGAGTCAAGAAAATACTCTGAGAATCCCAGAAAGTAGGCTGGATAAATTCTTAAATCAGGTAGCTGAATTAATTATTATGACTGGGTATTCCACCAACTTTGGCAATCAAATGGAAATGGTGACCGATTTATCACAGCTTCAGTCCCTATCCAAAAAATTTATATTACATGCCAATGATATGTTTAAAGCAACGCTTAATCTAGAGTCAAGTCTGAAGAGTATCAGAAAAGTCCAGGTTAAAAACATAACTAGAAAAGCCCAGCGGCAAATCCGGGAACTGGCCAAAAAAATGAAAAAAAAGGTTTCTTTGGAAATAGAAGGTGATCATATTGAAGTTGATAAAATGATTATCGAGAAATTGGATGATCCTCTAATGCACATTTTGAGAAATTGTCTTGATCACGGCCTCGAATCTCCTGTTGAGCGCGTTAAATGCAATAAGGGTGAGACTGGAAAAATAACTATCTTAGTTAAAGAAGAAGAGAAAAGTTTCGTGTTGAGCGTAAGCGACGACGGACGGGGTATTGACCTTGAAGGTGTAAAAGCAAAAGCAATTGCTAACGGTCTTTTCAGCGCTGACCAACTAGAAAAAATGGGCCCGTCGGAAATCAGCCAGATTATCTTTCAGGCCGGACTTTCTCTGGCTAAGGAAGTGACCACTATCTCCGGTCGCGGTGTGGGCATGGACGTCGTCAGAAAAAACGTGGAAGTTCTAAAAGGATCGATCGATGTTCGCACAGAAAGGTTCAAAGGAACGTCCATAACCATCTCTATCCCTTTGAAAGAAAATCTGCTTGTATCCAAGGGCATTTTGTTTCGTATAGGTTCCAGTAAATTAATTATTGAAGCGGCGAATCTAATAGAAATTCTTTCCCCGGATAAATTCGAAAATGTCTCCATCCAGAATCAATATAAGATGGTTAAAGTTAGAGATGTTATATGCCCCCTTATCGATTTTAAAATCAAATCAGGGGAAGGCAGGCAGACAACAAATCTCAATGGAAACAAGCCAATCTTTTTTTTGGAAGCCAATAAGGGCCAGGTTTGCCTTTCTGCTGATGAGGTTCTCGGAGTACAGTCATTTGTACTCAAGGAAATGAATAGTTTTCTGAAAGATGTTAATATTTACAAAGGCACAGCCATATTAAAAGACGGAAGCATTGGTTTAGTCCTAGATGTAGATAGTATAGTAGACGGGTATTATATTCATGGCTGTAATTAAGGGAAGATAAAAGATTGTATTAACTAAAAAAAAGTCTGTATATTAACACTACATTCTCTGTATAAAAGAACATGAAAAGGAGAAATTCCGGCCAAAATCATGAAAGAAAATACCAGCATAGAGGTCATGGCTTCATTTTTCACTGCCCCCTTTTCACACTATCAAAAGTGAAGACGCGACGCCTTTTCTTTCTTCTTTGCTGTAAATGGTTTGAAAAATCTAATTAGCGTTGAACCTCTCAATCATCTTTTCAACCGTATGATAACCCCCAGTTCTTGCCCCGATCTTTAGATAAATAGCACGAGCTTGCCTTAGCAGTTCCAAACCTTCATGCTTTTTCCCCTGCTCAGCATAGACGAGGCCAATGTTCACGAGAGCATTGGCCTGGCCCAGTAGCCTGCCAATCTTCTTGTTGATATCAAGCGCCTCATTGTAAAACCTTAGCGCTTCCTCCAGCATCCCTTTCCTAAAGTAAACGTTACCGATGTTGTTACGTTACCGATGTTGTTGAAATCGCTAGCCTGGCCAGAAGGGTATCCTGTTTTCTTGTTGATCTTAAGCGCCTTATTGTAAAACCTTAACGCTTCCTCCAGCTTCCCTTGGTTACCATAAACATCACCGATGTTGCCAAGGACAGTGGCCTGGCCACGAGGATTGCCAATCTGCTTATATATTTCAACAGCCGCTCTATAGGAATTCAGAGCCTCTTCCAGCTCTCCCTGCTGAAAGTAAGCACCACCAATGTTGTTGAGGCCACAGGCTTGGCCGAAAGTATTGCCAATTTGCTTGCTTATCTCCAGCGCTGCCTGGTAAAACTTCACCGCCTCTTTAAGCTCACGCACCATATAAACGTTACCGAGGTTGTTGAGGGTATTGGCGTGGCCCAAAGGATTGCCAATTTGCTTGTAGATCTCAAGGGCCTCCTGCATTGACTTTAGTGCTTCTTCCAGCTTCCCTTGGTCAGCATAGACGGTGCCGATGCTGTTGAGAGCAGTAGCCTGGCCCAGAAGATTGCCAATTTGCTTATGGAGCTCAAGGGCCTCTTGGATGGACTTCAGCGCCTCTTCCAGCTTCCCTTGGTCAGCATAGACGGTGCCGAGGTTGGTGAGGGCATTGGCTTGGCCCAGAGGATTCCTAATCTTCTTATGGATTTCAAGCGCGGTCCGGCACGACTTCACCGCCTCCTCCAGCTTCCCGTAACTGGCATAAACGATTCCAATATTGTTGAGAAAAGCTCCTTCAAATATCTTGTTGTCTTTCCTTCGAGCAATCTGGACACCAGAAATGAGGGCCTCCTCGGCCCGTCGAAAATCTGAGATATACAGAAATGAAATGCCAAGGTTCAGGTAGCCAGACATTGTCGGAATGACGTTAACGGATTTCTGATAATTGCTGGCTGCATCTAGATAGCGCCTCTTTTTAAAATCACCTTCAGCGGCATTGAAGTAATCCTTCGCTTCGTTGACGAGATCTACAGCTGCCTCTTTGAACTCTCGTGTTAATCCAGCAAGTGTTGCTTTCTGGGTAACATCCCCATGAGGTCCTTGGATTTCTACTAGTACAGGCCTATCGGTAATTAGATTGTTAAGTAGGAATGCCCCACCCGACACTGCACTGAAAAATACTGCAGCTAAGAATAAATCCTGGGGATCGTCAATGAGTTGCTTTAGTAGGGGATAGTTTTTCCATTGGGTTTTTGATAAACTCGCAGTAAATAGGCCCCAGTACATGGTCCCCAGAAATGCAAATAACCAAGCTATAACAATTATGATTCTCGTCAGTAACATGATAAGAGATGTTCGTAGTGTGAAGAGCTTCAAAGCCTAATGAGCATGGATCAAAAGCTCATCTCGCCTTGTTAGGCCATGAGCTATTATAGTTGCAACAGCAACTTGTCATAATCCGAGTGCGAACCAATCCAAAACCAAGACAAATTCAGAGTCAAAACTTTACACATTTGGTCCTTGCTAACACAAGAAAAATAAAATGTTATCAATAAAATAACAATAAAAATTTTTAGAACCGTCATATTGTATAAGTTAACATCCATCTACCGGATTAATTTGAAGACCATAATTACTTAAAAGATGATCTACAGCATGTGAATACTCTTAGGATAATATCCGCATAAGATCTGCCATCCTTTTCCCAAATCAATTTCAGCACCCGTGAACCCAACAGCCATCGTCCGGCATGAAACTTCCCAATTCTCACTTCGACAATTTTCTCGAAGGGAAGCTGAATTCGGTACCAAGATAATGACCCTTACGGCGATTTGGATAGTCTGGAATAATCATCTCTTCTTTTAGACCTTCTTAACCATAAGCTCAGCCGCAGCGATTAGCTGTCGGCTGCATTTGCCTTGTTAGGCCGACTCCTATCCACCACAAATGATTGTCCCAAAGGCACAAAATCTGATAGTTGCTGCCGTTTCAGTTTGTTTCTAATCTGCTCAAATAACCTGACTGTTTCCTCTGCATACAACCGCTCACCACAATGCAAGCAGACCTCAGCTTCGACTCGTAGTACAGCTGTGTGATCTCCGCCGCGCAAAAGTTTTTCTACTTCTTTCTCTTCCAGCTCACCACCGCAAACTGGACATTTTTCAAATGGCATCATGATTTTTATCTCCTCTCCCGAAAATTAATCCACCTATCTGCGTCAGGGCGATATACTGTGATGACAACAGCCCTTCGGTTCTCATCACTGAAAGCCCAAACACTATGAACGGGATCGCCGCTGAAAGTCTGTCCATATATTAGGCAACTCGCTTATGGTTTGTCGTCTGGGTAATCTTCAATAATTTCGCCATGAAGAACCGAGAAATACACTTCATCAAACGTCAGTTGGTCGGATTCCGATTGTTCATCAGCATGGTCAGTGATTCGTATTCGATTGGCTTGAATAGCATTAACGATTTTGTCAATTTCCATCATAACAATTTATCTCTGAGATTACATCCATGGGCCTAACGTATTGTATTTAACAGAAAAAATTCTGTATATTAACGCTATATATTTTTTGTATAATATCGTAATATTTGATTAAATACAGTTTTAAACGGGGTTAGTATGGCATATAAGAGAGAACATGAAAAGGAGAAATTTCGGCCAAA
>JAFDHL010000006.1 GCA_019308785.1 Deltaproteobacteria bacterium | reverse complement strand
GTTCTCAATAAATTCAAGGAAAACACCTGGATTCCCGCTGTAGTTTATCCCGCACTTGATGCGGGGCGGGAATGATCACGCTAAGGCGTGACCGTGGTTTTCGTCATGCCCGCGCGGGCATCCATAAAACCGACCCATAAACAAGATGCCTGGACTTATTGAGAAGACACATAGTTCTTACCTCAGAAAATTAATAAGGCTTGGTTGAATTATCTTAGCCGCTACAGCCAAGGCAATCTCATAGGCTGCTTCCTGGGCTTGTAACTCAACAATTGCCCTGGCCATATCCGCAGCTTCTGTATCAGAAAGCATATCCTCCACTTTCAGCCTAAATCCGGCCAGTTGGTTTTCCGTAAGCTCCATTCGAGTGTGTGTTGCCGCCCCCTCAGCTCTCACTTTCCGGATTTGACTGATGGCATCATTGAGCGGGTCTATCAGGGCCGAAACCGCATTCGGGTCATAATCCGGAGCTTCAAGGGCAGCCTGCAACTGACCTAAAGTTTTAAAAACATCCGCAAAAATCTCATTTCCATCAGCATTAATGGATATACCAACATTTTCTCCTATGATTAATCGGAAATCATCATTGGTACCGTGATACGTTACGTAGTCTACCACCGGGTCACCGGCAGCATCCAAGGCATCTACTGTAAAGGTATACCTGCCATCAGGGCACGGTGCTCCACCATCATCATCACCATCCCATGTTACGGTATTCGTCCCCGCTCCCCCTCCCCCTGGCGTCAGTGTTCTTACGACCTCCCCTGCTGAATTGTAGATCTTAATAGTAACATCAGTTGCGTCTGCTGCTAAGCCAAACACGATATCATCTGAGACACCACTGGTTAAACTGACTTCATTACGGAAAGGGGCAGTGTCAGTTTTATGACCTGAAAATAAATAGCTGTTTCCCATCCTGGTGTTTGCAAGATCCAGTATCTGACCATATATATTCTCCACTTCCTGTAGAGCCATTTCTCTGGTCTCCAGGTCTCCCGAAGATTGCTCTACGGCTCATCAGAAGGCTTGTTAATTATCTTCTCCGTAGCAACCGTAATCTGGGCCTTAAGGAGCCTTTGAGCCTGCCTGAAGAGACTGCTGGTAATTGCATTAGCCATTTGATTGTTTGTTACACGCATTTTTGACTCCTGGTTTCATCGCACAGGTATTTTTTTTGCCAAATAATTAGAAAGCTATGAGACCACTGTCAACGCCACAATGATACTGGTTACTGGATGCTGGATACTGGTCTTCACTTTATTTTGGACTGGCATGGCTTTTTTCAACGGATCGAATAAACCTGTTTAATTTCTTGCCCAAGACTTCCAGCTTCTCATGAATAGTTTCGTATAATTCTTTGTCAGTTAATGATTCAGTTTCAAACAGTGTTTCCAGGTGGTCGATTCAAATTTTGGTAATTTGTGCAGGGTCATCTTGTGAATATCAATAACCAATTCACGAGCAAGTTGCCAAATTTCTAATTTCTTGTAACTCATCCTAATTCACTAAAATCCAGAAACCAGGTCGCCATACAGAATCCAGTAACCAGCATCCGATTTTTTATCCAGTATCAAGTATCCAGAATCCAGCATCCCAGCCATCGGCCTGCCTTTATACCATGCTGATTACCGTATTCAGCAACTCATCCACCAGGCTGATCAACTTGGCAGCCGCATTATAGGCATGTTGATATTTGACCAGGTTGACCATTTCCTCATCAAGAGAGACACCTGAAATCGATTCCCGGTAATTATCTAAGTGTTCAACCATCGAGTATTGATGGCTAAAATTCACAGTAGCATTCTGCACCCCACTTCCTACATCACTAACAATGGAATTAAAATAATCGTCAAAGGTTGCGGTATTGCCACCCATTAAAAGATCGTTTTGCAGGTTAGCAATGGCTATGGCATTACTGTTGTCCCCCGGGACCCCGCCGGCGCTTCCGGCAGCAGCGATCAGATTTACGTCATCAGCAATAAGTTGATTAACCGCCATATCAGAAGCCGATGTCCCGGTGAAAACATCGTTTCCTGTAGAGCCATCCAGTCCAAAACCATTTGAGTGAAGCGCGTTCACTTCACTTATTATATTTGCAGCCAGGTCATCCAGCCTGTCCAGATAATCCGGAATAGCGACATCCCTTGCCTCGATCCACCCCTTCAACTTCCCACCCGAGATATCATTGGTAATATCCGTGGTGTTTCCGTCACTATCGACCCATACAATATCCTGAAGGCCTGAGGCATTGGTTTCGGTGGATAAACTCCAGGCAAAAATACTTTCCACCAATGGTTTTCCACTACCCACCGAAACAGTTACACTTCCGTCATTGTTTTCAAATGTGTTAATATCTATCATTGAAGAAAGTTCCCTCAATAACAAATCCCGGCTGTCTCTATAGTCATTAGCATTTTGACCGTTCACTTCAACCTCGACAATTTTCTGATTCAGATCAGCAACCTGCTGGGCAATCAGGTTAATTTCCTCAACTGTTCCCCTTATACTGGTATCTATGTCTTTCTGAACCTGTTCGAGGTTCGAGTACATATTATTGAAGGTGGTTGCCATGGTCTCACTTTTGGCCAGGAGGGTCACTCGCTCCACATGGCCGGAGGGGTTATTGGCCAGATCCTGCCAGGCATTCCAGAACTCACTCATAGCCTGATTCAATCCGTACCCCGAGGACTCGTCGAAAATTATTTCAACTCTTTCAAGGGCACCTTTCCGGGCCTCCCATCTTCCTAAATTCTGATTCTCATTATTAATTTGAAGCCCTAAAAAACGGTCGTAAATTCTTTGAATCTCCGTGGCCCTTACGCCACCGCCCATCAGGCCTATCCCGGAATAGAGGGGATCATTTGCCGCCAGATTCACCCTCTGGCGTGAATAGCCGGGGGTATTCACATTGGCAATATTGTGGCCGGTAATCTCGATCGCCTTCTGCTGCGCGAGGAGTGCTCCCCTTCCTGAGTTTAGTATTACTCCATAGATACCCGTCATAATTGGTCACCCGTTCTTTTACTATCTTGTTTAAATGACTACCTCAAGAATTTGTGTCAAAAGAGGTTTTGCAACATCCCCGCCTTCGCGGGGACAGGCCCCCGCCTTTGTGGGGGCAAGCTCTTAACTTTCATTCCAGCATTTCAACCGTCATTCCCGCGAAGCCTGTCCCCAAGCAGGGGGGGGGGAATCCAGTTTAAATTCTGATATCGTCATATCTTTCCAATAGGGGTTCTTCTCCTCTATCAATCGTATCTTCCAGGCTCTTCGCCATTTCTTCATTTGTTTTTCTCTGGTGATTGCGTTTTCTGCATTAGCATGCGTTTCATAATACACAAGTCTGTTCACATTGTATTTTTCTGTAAAGCCTTCGACCATTTTATTTTTATGCTGCCATAGTCTTTTTACCAGGTCTGAGGTTACCCCAATGTACAACGTCCCATTACGCTTGCTTGCTAATAAATATACATAAAATTGTTTTTCCCCATTCATGGCTAAAGGGTCTGGATTCCCGCCTTCGCGGGAATGACATGGATAGATCCTGTGTTTCCTTTCATATCAACTCGCGGGAATGACATGGATAGATCCTGTGTTTCTTTCCATCTCAACTTATTGAGAAGGAATGCTCCCCGCCCTAAAGGCCTGGGCTTTTAGTATTCATAAGGCAACTTTACATCCCCTTGAAAGGGGATGGATTGTCGGCACCTTAGTGCAGTTTTTTGCCTACCTCCCCGATCCTTTCCCGTCTTACAGGGCATTGACAATCGCCTGGGCGATATTTGTTAATGGAACAACTTTAACGGCGGCCCCAAGTTTTATGGCCTCTTTTGGCATACCAAAGACGACACACGTCTGCTCATCCTGAACAACGGTATGAGCCCCCTGTTGTCTCATTGCCAGCAGCCCTTTTGCTCCATCGGCCCCCATGCCGGTGAGCACCACGCCGACTGCATTACTGCCGGCGTTCTTTGCTGCCGATTGAAATAATACGTCTATAGAGGGCTTCTGATAATGAACTCGAGGCCCGTCCTTTATATTCACCAGATAATTCCCACCACTTCGGTTGAGCACCATATGGTAATTCCCCGGTGCAATCAAAGCCACTCCTGGGATTACATGGTCGTTATTCCGTGCTTCGCGCACTTCCACCTGACATATCTCATTAAGTCTTTCAGCAAAGGTGGTGGTAAAATGTTCCGGCATATGCTGCACAACCACAGTTCCCGGAGAAGTAGCGGGCATAGCCGTGAGAACGACCTCGATGGCTTTTGTTCCACCAGTCGAGGCCCCGATGGCGATCACCTTATTCGTTGTTTGAAGACCCAAGTTCTTTATTGGTTTCGTTTTAGCGGGAGAATGCAATTTTGCCGGATTTCTACTAATGCGGGCTGAAGCGGCAGCCCTGATAGCACGAGCAAGGTCACGAGAAATATCCAGTGTAGAGTATGCTGCGCCCGGTTTGCAAAGAACGTCCAAAGCTCCCAGATCCAGAGCCCTAATAGCATTCCGGCTGTTTTTCGGAGTGACAGAGCTAACCACAACAACGGGCATTGGATAGTGCTTCATCAGTTTTGCCAGAAACGTGAGGCCATCCATTTTCGGCATTTCCAGATCAAGTGTAATCACATCCGGCTTGAGTTTCACGATCTTATCCCGCGCCACATAGGGATCAACAGCGGTTCCGACTATTTCAATATCATCGTATTTGGATAGCTCTTCGGTCAGGACTTTGCGAACAACCGCTGAGTCATCTACAATAAGTACCTTGATCATCTTGTTTTCCTGCTTTCTTCCGGGGGCAGCCCTCTTTTATTGTCATTCCCGCGAAGCCTGTCCTCAACCTTGATCGGGGAGCGGGAATCCATGAATGCCTTTTACTGGACTCCCGCCCCTCCCTTCGCTGGGGCAGGCCCTGCGCGGGAGTGACGGAGTAGAATTTATATCTCATCTATGGGGCTTTTATAAATAATTTTCCTATGCTGCAAAAATTCTATACTGCTAAGTCTCTATCCATATTTTTACAAGATTTATTTCTCAATTGGGGTTTTGTTTCGTTCTGCTTAACCACTCAACCAATCAACTACTCAACTATTCCCCTGTAATCCGGATATCCCCAAATAAAAAAAGGACACATTGTTCACCATCGATGTCCAGTCTCACCATGGATGTGGGCGAGCGGCCATTGTATTTTTCTGTGGCTTCTTTTATCGCTTCACCTCCTGTAATGATTTCCGGCGAACCAATGTTAAAGACGGCCTGCTTTCCGGTGATGGCAGGTAATAAGTTGCCACAGATAACGTTCATGGACTCCTTTAGTGCATCATATTGTTGATCCAATGTGGTTTCTTCATTATCAACTCCGAGCATGTTCGCTGCCAGCTCAAAGACAACTTGAGGTGAAACTGTCATGACAAGGCCCCCAGCAAAGGGCCCTGCAAACGAAACGCTTGCTGCCATTAGGGAATCATATTCGATTTCACCCGGCCCATCTTCCGGGGAAGAAAATATAAAGGCTAATTGCTCTAAAGTCTCTACAGCCACACGAGATAATATCTCTTTAACTTGCTCATTCATCACTCTCTCCTATTCCTGTGATCGCCATTATTGTATCGCGGATGATCTCCGGGGTAAAAGGTTTCTGGATGAAACTGGCACCCTTCCCCTGTAAGCGTTCAATGCGCGTCTCACTTCCTTCGGTAGATATAACGACTATTGGGATGTCTTTGGTATCCGGATTCTCCTGCATGCGATCAATCATCTCTTCCCCGTTCATGACCGGCATGTTAATATCCACAATTGCCAGGTCTATCCAGTGCTGCTCAAGGGCATCAAGTCCTTCTTGACCGTTGGCTGCCTGATAGGTCTCTCCGATTGGAAGGCCGCTCATACGCATGGTTTTTAAAATCATAGCCCGCATGACAGAACTATCGTCAACAATAAGGATATTGATTGCCATTCTAATTACCTCTTATAAAATCGCTTCGCGATTTTATGAAACGCGGCTACGCCGCTATTAAAAAAGGAAATTCCTATCAACTGTTTTTGTCCGATTCAAAAACATCAAGCAACTCATTCAACCATCCCAACGTCTGGCTGGCAACCAGTTCAAGCTGTTTGGTCTTAAGCCCTAACCGCTTTGTTGCCAGAGGCGATGGCTCATAATGGAGTCCTTCTCGCCCCACGCCGATGCCGATCATGAGGCAGAGTACATTAGCCACATGGACAATATCTACCAGCGTGCTTGTTTCGTCGGCGGAATCAGGGTCGTGGTGCCAGCGAACTGCATTGACAACTTCTGGTGGGAACGACCACCTTTTCAATATTTCAGCCCCGATTTCAGCATGGTCTGTCCCTAACACCTTTTGCTCTGCCACTTGAAAAGGTATTCCTTCTAATGCTATGCTCTCAATTTCTTTCAACTCTTCTTTTACAAAATCGCCCAAAACCAACTTTCCTACATCGTGAAGCAGGGCTGCCGTAAAGATCTCCTCGGCTGGGGGAATTTTTAGTTTCTTTACCAGGCCTTCCGCGGCAACCGATACTGCAATCGAATGCCTCCAGAGTTCACCCGGAGGCAAATCGTAGCCCAGAACCTGTTCATCCATTATGGCATTCACGCAAGAAGCCATCACTAAGTGGATAACACGGCCTGTTTAACTGAGCCTATCTGAGAGGGAAACCCAAAATATGCCGAATTTGTCAGTTTCAGAATATTGGCTGTTAGACCCGGATCGTATCGCAATATTTCTCCAATTCCAGAGATGGAGGTATCCGGATCATCAAGCAGCTTCAACACTCTTGCTGCCGTCCCAGACATACTGGGAAACAATTTCACCCTTCTCATTATATTATTTGGTAATTCCGTATGTGTCACAGCTCCCTCTTCTCTCCTTTACTGCTGACTATCACCCGGCCCGTTGCAAGGTCCAAATTAACCGTGCGGCTTATCGCACCACCGACGTCCTCGGCTTTTAGGAGGATGCCATTTTTCCAAAGAATTTTTTTCAGTATCGTGTAGTTTCTATCACCTATTTTGAACATTTCATTCTTACCCAGGGGGGAGCCGCAGCCTGCAGCCTTGACCACCAATCTTTTTTTCTGTCCCCCCATATCATATAATTTTTTGAACAACTCAGGAACCCCTGTGTCCACAAACATGAAAGGATTAGTTTCAGCCTTCTGCGGGTTAATCTTGGACAATGGTAACATGGCATGCAACAGTCCTCCCACTTTTTCGACCGGATCATAGACCATCAGACCAAGACAACTGCCTAAAGCATGCGTCACGAGCATGCCCCCATTCTGACCAGCCTTCATATCACCCACAGTAACGATGTGTTTCATTTTTTCCTTTTATCCAGTCGAATTGCTATCACGAGATGGTGGGTTTGTTTATTTCGTTAACCTGGGGCTTTCACCCCCACCCCGACCCTCCCCCTTCAAGGGGGAGGGAATTTTATTAGTGATTTCACCCGATTAATCCCCTCTCCCCTGGGGGGAGAGGGTTAGGGTGAGGGGAATACCAGAATTTATTGAGCTAATACAATTTATTCGATCACCTTAGACCTATTCATTTCCTGTACGTGGCAGGCCGCACATATTTAAACTTGTGTGATATAGACGACAGGCTCTCTGAATGGCCGACAAAAAGATGGCCACCCGGTTCCAGAAAATGCCAGAAACGGTTGATCAGCTTCTGCTGGGTGGGCTTATCAAAGTAAATCATCACATTGCGGCAAAAAATTACGTCGAAGAGGCCCTTCATCGGCCATGTGTCCAACATCAGGTTCAGCCACGCAAATTTAATCATTTGCCTGACGCTGTCTTTTACCCGGTAGGTGGGCGGCTGCTCTTTTCGATTCTTTATGAAGTATTTCCGCAAAAGCAACTCCGGAACGTCCCGGAGCGTTTCTTCTTTGTAAACGGCCTCGCATGCCCTTCCAAGCATTGTTGTCGATATATCAGTGGCCAGGATCTTCACGTCCCTGGATTCTATTTTTGGTATTTCATCCCTTAGCAGAATTGCCAGTGAGAAAGGCTCCTCACCGGAAGAACAGGCGGCACTCCAAAATTTCATCCGTGGCTTCCTCAGTTCCGGCAGTATCTTGTCACGTAGATAGTTGAAATGTTCCACCTCGCGGAAAAAGTTTGTCTTATTGGTTGTCATCACATCGATCATAAGGCCAAGTTCCCGGCTTCCTTCATCATTCTCGATGTGACTCATGTACTCCTCAAAGCTTCGCATTTTCAGTGCTCGCAGTCGCTTCATGAGGCGGGCCCTGACCAGTGCCTCTTTACCGGCTTTCAGATTGATCCCAGAGAACTGATATACTAATTGACTAACCTTATTGAACTGCTTTTCGTTCAGCTCAATTGACATTGAATTCATGGCCTGGCCTCTATCCCTTTGCCATTCCCCGCAGTTGCAAACTTCACAACACCGCCTACATCTAAAATTAGACCTACACGACCATTCGGCATGATAGCACTTCCCGAAACTCCGTCTATATTCTGCATTGTCTCCCCCAATGTCTTGATAACAACCTGCTGCCTTCCGATCAGCTCATCAATAATCAGACCAGCCTGATTCCCATTGTCTTCAATCACCACTACAAGCATCTCATCCGGGTTTCGTTCGGCGCCTTCAATTTGGTAGAGATCAGCCAATCGAAACAACGGAATGAGTTTTGCCTGCAGGGATAGCATCTCACCTCGATTGAGTACGGTCGAAAGGTCTTTTGGATCGGGCTTGATGGAAGTTACAATCGAAAGCATAGGAATAACATATGTTTCACTACCCACACGAGCAACCATTCCATCAATAATCGCAAGAGTCAGGGGAAGCTTCATCCGAAAAACGCTTCCCTTTCCCGGTACGGACTGGATTTCGGTCTGTCCGCGCAGGGCTTCGATGTTTTTCTTCACAACGTCCATCCCCACACCACGGCCTGATACGTCAGTGACTGTCTTGGCAGTGGAGAATCCTGGTTCGAATAAAAGGTTGAACACCTCCCGATCGCTGAGCGTGTTTCCATCGCTGATAAGTCCTTTTTCTAAGGCCTTGTTAATGATCACCTCACGGTCGATGCCTTTACCGTCGTCCTCTATCTCTACCACTACGCTGCCGGCAGAGTGGTATGCAGATAATTGTATCATCCCATCTCTGGGCTTGCCGGTTTTTTCCCTGATCTCGGGAAGTTCTATGCCATGGTCCACTGCATTGCGAACCATATGAACAAGGGGATCTTTAATGGCATCTGCCATGTTCCGGTCAATCTCCGTGTCTTCGCCTTCGATGACAAAATTGACGTTTTTGCCAATGTTACGGGCCAGGTCCCTCACTAACCGGGTCATTTTCTGGAAAGTCGCTTTGAGCGGAACCATCCTTATGGACATACTCATATCTTGAATTTCACGGACAATCTTGCTTGTATGGCTAACCTTTTTTAAAAGTTCATGGTTTCCATTATTGACTATCTCGTCCTGTGCCACCATCGAGTGGCCAATCACCAATTCTCCCACCATATCAACCAAACGGTCTAACCGTTCGATACCCACACGAATTGATGCTTCTACCGCCTTTTTCCCTTCCTTCATTTGCCGTTGTGTTCGAAGTGCCTGGCCAACGTCCTTTACGGATGCAGCCTTTGATTCCACAATGGCCTTACCGATCGGCATATCAGGATGAGCGGCTGCGGCTTCCTCCACTTCATCCCTGTCAACCTTACCCTCGGCAACCAGAATGTCACCAAGTCGGGGCGAGTCTATGGCTTCTTCCACACTCTCCCGATCAACTTTGCCCTGGGCTACCAGAATATCTCCGATTCGAGGCATGTCTGCTTCGCCGGATTCTTCAGAGATCCCGGCCTTTTCCGGATTTTCCAGAAGGCGCATTAGCTCATCGTAGCTTTCGGGCTTATATAGAGGCTCACCACTTAGGGCCGGCTCAACGGATTCAATAAGTTCCTTGAGCATGTCAAGAGAACGGAGAGCCAGATCGGCATACCCGCCGGTGTAATGTATTTCGCCGTCACGGACACGACTTAAAAGAGTCTCTGCGTGATGGCCCATTTCTGATATGATAGAAAGCTCCATAAAGGCAGAAGTCCCCTTGATGGTGTGAAAGGCGCGAAAAACAGTGCCTACGGCCTCCTTATCATCCGGGTCATTCTCAAGGGATAACAATGCCTCTTCGGCGTCTGTGATTAGATCAATGCCTTCGGTGATAAACTCGCCTATCAGCTCAAAATCCGGATCTTCAGGCATGTAGTTTGTCCGGGAATCACTTACAGACGGCTCATCTTTCTGCTCTGGAGCAGAATCCACGGATGGCTGGTCTTCCTGCTCTCCAGATGTAGCTGTTGCCAACTCCTCATCCTGCGCTTCAACTCCCGTCTCAGAATGCCTCTCTGTCTTCTTCGTTCCGTTTTCCTCCACCGCATTCATGGCTTTTTCTATCAGCTTACCAACCTCGTTGATTGCCAAATCCGGATCAGGGACAATCCTCCTGATGATCTCTTCAACCACGTTAACAGCCTGGGTAATACTTGCGTGGGCACTCTCAGGGTATGATTCGTCGGCTGCAATTGTTTCCAGGGATTCATGCAGGTTAGCCAGTCCGGGTATATCATCCGGCTCGGTCTGGATCAGGAGCATTGCCGCGTCATCGAGAGTCTTAATTATTTTTTCGTCTATCTTACGCATTTCTGATTCCTTCCTGATTCTCTGTTTCACATAATTACCCTGATGAAATTCCTAACGAAGCTCCGCCTTCCCGGCCCGTACCGGCACGGGACGCGCAAACCGACGAGGCTGCACCCAGAGTCCGGCACCCAATATCACGTGTTACTATGGAGAGCACAATATTGTTTGCAACAGATATTGTTGATAAATGTTTAGCAGGGTCATGAGGTCTTTTCTGATGTGACTGGTGGGAGGCCGCCGTCCTTTTCACGACTTATCAGTGGGGGAAGCCGCAGCCCCGAGCTTGTCGAGGGGAATGCGGAGGGGGCAAGACTCCCCCACAGATAAGTCGTAGAAAAGACCAGGCCTGGAGCCTCGGAACAGAATAGAAGACCTCATGACCCGTCCCTGATTGCCAGTATTAAAATTATTTTATGCTCTCCGTAGTAACTAACTGGATTTACTTAGTATTACAAAAGCTTGGCAAAAATGTAAGGTTTTCTCTTATGAAAACGCCTACTGTTTGTTAGACTTCTCCAGAAAGAACATTCCCGCTTTGATCACCACTTTGCATCTTACCTGTCCGGTAATAAACCGCATTGGAAGCCACAAAATTATTTAATAAGGCCAAAGAACCCCTGACGAGTTCAAGGGAGTGTGTGAGTAAGGACTTATTGCTATGATTGATTTCCCGGATGCCTGGTATTAGTGTTAAAAGATTTGAGTAACAAACCTTTAATCGGGTGGAGTATGGCTCTCCTACCAGTTGAGACAATTTGGTCAAGGTCAGGCCCTGAGGTTCATATCCCAGAGAATCGGCCAGTCTCTCCTGAATTCTCAACCTCTCTTCTTCCAGGATTCGAATCTTAAGGAGCAGGCTCTCTTTTTCTTTGCCGGCTTCATTCAACTCATCGAGTTTTGAATCTACAACCGCCTTTTTCTCTTTTTGGAGGACTGAAAGTAACGATCTATAAAAACCTGTTTCTTCTTCCAGTAGTCCTAATAGCTTATTCAACAACAAATCCATTCTGATCACCAACCTCAAAGTTAACAGTCTCGTAAAAAGCTATGTGATGCCACGCTGCGGCACTGTAACCGAAACTATCTTGCTAAGTTAGTTGAAAGTCTTTATCTGTCTTTTTTTGTCATTCCCGCCCGTCGAGAGCCCCTCGGCCTTGAGCTCGGGGCCGAAAGGCCTCTGGCTCGAACGACGGAGGCGGGAATCCAGTCATTTCAGGCAGTTTTGGACTCCCGCCTTCGCGGGAGTAGCGGGAAATTGGACTTTTTACGGGTTCATCAAAGTTAATCAAATAGCCATCATTCCTGATCCTTAAGGAGTGATTCTCTTATCATCTTTGTTGCAAGCTTTTTTCCTTCAATTCGATAAGTTCCGTCCTCGATCTCTTTTTTGATTCGGGCTACCTCATCCTCCCGGACATCGGGAACAGAACTTAAGACCTTTTTTGCCTCCCGGATCTCTCTCGCTTTTGGGGATAGCACAACCTTATCCTCTTCAAAAACATCTTTAGATGCCTGTTTGGTTGAGACATCTATTTTTCTTTTGTCCTTAACATTCTTAACGTAGGTATCCAAATTAACGGAATTGTTTTTCCCTGTGATCTCCATTTTTTGTCTTAAAACCTCCTAATAAACCAAGCTGTTTAGGTTGAAGACTGAAGGCTGACATTCCCTGACAGCCTTCTCCATCTTCAGTCTTCCTGTCTGCCGGCACAGGCAGGAAGTCTAAACACCTAATCTCTTGTGATCACGCATGATTTGCTCCTATTAGCCTTCCACCTTCAGTCTAACCACCTGCGTTGACTATCTCTTCTCATGTATCGGTAAAAATATCAAAAACTTAAGCTATTTAATTCACTTGTAACTACCCAGCTGTTTAGGTTGAAGACTGATGACTGTTAGTAAAGGGCTGAACGTGGTAAACACCTTCAGCCTGACTACGTGAGTAGTCACCCTGGTTTTTAGTATGTCCCTGCATGCGGCTAAGTTGATCACGAAGAAGGGAGGAAAGTCCTATTCCTCCCTTTGATGATATATCCTTTGCCAGTTGAGAATCTAACATGGATGTGTAGATTTCTTCAGCATTGCCCCCGTCTATGAACCCGGACTTGGGAATGGTAGCCCGCATTTCTTTAAGCAGATAATAAATGAAAAGAGACTCCAGCTCAGAACATGCTTCCTCAAGTTGACGATCACTCCTCACGGAAGAAGAGGCTTTTTCGGATTCCAGGGTATTTCTAACCATCTCTATTTTACTGGTTACGTTTATATTCTGCCACGGTATTATTGGTACGGACATCATGTCTGGCATCATATTATCTCCAATTTTGCCTGCAGAGCGCCGGCTGCTTTGATGGCCTGCAGGATGGCAATCAAGTCTCGAGGGGTTACTCCGAGCGCATTCAATGCCCTCACAACCTTAGCGATACTCACCCCGGACTCCACTAAAAAGATCGGGCTTTTTCCCTCTGCGATTGATATGTCCGTTTCAGGAACCGCCGTTGTCTGGCCCTGGGAAAAAGGAAGGGGCTGAGAAACATTCTGGCTTTCCTTGATTTGAATACTGATGTTTCCATGAGCAATGGCGACGGTTGAAATCCTGACATTTTCCCCCATGATCACCGTTCCGGTTCTTTCATTAACCACAACCTTGGATACTGCATCCGGTTTGACACCCAACCCTTCTATGAGAGCGACTAATTCTACAATGTTTCCGGAGTATTTTCCGGGAACCCTCACTTTTACAGTTCCGGCATCCGGATTATGGGCTAAACTATCATTTAAAGCGGTATTGATTGCCCCCGCCACTCGAGAGGCGGTAGTAAAATCAGGGTTGTGCAAGGTCAAGGATAGGGTGTCTTTTTTGTCAAAGAAAGAGGGTATCTTCTTCTCGACCAGGGCACCACCCACGACCCGCCCTACAGTAGGGAAGTTCTTCTGCACCTTGCCGCCTGCTGCTCCTCCGGCTGAGAACCCCCCTGTACTGACCGGACCCTGGGCAACGGCATAAACCTGTCCATCAGCGGCCTTAAGAGGAGAGAAGAGTAAGGTTCCCCCCTGGAGGTTTTCTGCATCGCCTATTGAGCTGACGAGAACGTCAAGCCTGCTGCCAACCCTTGCAAATGGCGGCAAATCAGCGGTGAGCATTACGGCTGCAACATTATCGACCTTTATATCTTCTGAACGAACCGTTATTCCCATTTTTTCCAACATGCTTGCCATGGATTGGATAGTGAATTTTGAATTTTGACCGTCACCTGTTCCATCCAGACCAACGACCAATCCATATCCAACCAGCTGATTCGGACGTACCCCTTCAATGTCTGCAATGTCTTTTATCCGGACGGCATGGGCATTAGCAGTAAAAAGGATTAAAATTGCTAAAATTAACCCGAATCTCGTAAGTATCTTAAATCTCATTTTTTACCTACCCTTAAAACAAGATTGCTTCGGCTTCCTTCGTCAGCCTCGCAATGCGGGATAAACTACAGCGGGAATCCTGCAATATCAGCTACTGTTAGACTCCCGCCTCCGCGGGAGTGACGGCCTTGAAGACTTTTACGAAATCATCAATTCCCGCCTGCCCGCCATCCATAGTATTACGGCGGACGGGCCGGACGGCGGGCAGGTTCAATCAAAAATCTAAAATCTAAAAAGGCCAGATCCTGTTAAGTATGTTTGCCAGCCAGCCCGGACGCTGGCGGTCATTAATTACACCTATACCGCTATATGCAATCCTGGCATCAGAAATGCTGGTTGACAATATTACATTATCAGGAGAAATATCCCTGGGCCGGATAATACCGGATAAGGTTATAAACTGTGTCTCGTTGTTTACCATTATTTCCCGGGACCCTACGATCATCATGTTCCCGTTTGGTAATATCTCGATTACTCTTGCTGTGATATAAGCAGTCAGTGTGCCTTCCCTGCTGGTTGCTCCGTCTCCTTTAAAACCGCTCTCCAGACTACCCTTTACCGCCACCTTTTGAAAAGGATCAAAATATTCAGGCAGCTTTCTGTAATTTTTTTCTCTGTATTTATCTCCCAGGTTAAAGAATTTTTCAATGCCCGCAGTTAGAGAAGACGCCCTGCTGGTACCGGTAGTGGCATTATTCTTGGCACTGGAGGATTCAACGATGCTGATAGTAACGATATCTCCAACCCTTCTGGCTTTGGGATTTATAAATAACTCGCTTAAAGGGCCATTATCCTGCCAGAGGGAGCCCTCATACTTTACCCGTGGCTTTTCCTTGACCTCATGATGAATGGTCTCTATCCTCGGCTTCATTTTCTTTCGACTTGTACCGCAACCGAAAAGAGTTATGAAAAGGAAAGAGGAAAAAATTCCATAAATAAGAAAATTTAATAGCCTTTTGTATTTGCAAAACATTTTACTTAATCTCCTCATCCTAAAAATCAACCTTCACCGTATTGGAATCAACGATGCGCGCGTATATCACCTTATTTGAGTTAAGGTTTACAACCTTGATCCTCTCACCCCGGCAGCCCCTTTTTTTTACTTTTCCACGTGCGGTAATCCTTAAACCATCCGATTCAGCAATGATCAGCACCACGTCTCCGCGCCTGACCAAAGGGGGCAACTCAATGAGGTCGGTCCTTAAGACCACTTTGGCATCAATTGTCCTTTTGGTTCTTTTGCCCAGGGCTTCTTTGCAGTTAGTGATAACATTGGACGGTAAATTTGCCAGATCCATTTTCTGTAAATGAATATCGTCTCCTGTTATCCGCTTAAATCTTCCCAGGGGTCTTTTGGTGACCACCACTTCAGTGAACACCTCAATTTTGACAGTCGCCCAGACCTTCTTTTCAAAGTGGCCGTTTACCATGAAAAGGACGGATAAGGGTATCGTGCCTAAAAAGTCCGTGTTTTTAGGAGGAACGACTTTATAGGTGATATTTCCTTTTGGGAGGATTACGCTGTGACTGACTCGAATATTTTTGACATTTAACCTGTTTCTCTCCCATGGGCTTTTTTCGTATATAAAATCTAAAACGATCTTTTCAATCTTCTCCCTGGGAATTTCGGTAAAACTCCTGGACACTTCAATTTTCTCGGGAACCTGGAGTCTAATTTGAGACAGGTCAATACCGTTCTGTTTCAAACGTATCTTCACGTAGTCTTCGTCGATCTGGCGTGACTTACCGGGCAAAGGGGCCTTGCCAATGACAATGGCCCACAATTTGTGAACCAACTCCGGGTCTTCACCCCTGATATGGGCAATTTTCCCTAACAGTATCCTGTCCTCTTCTATCCTGGCCTTTTCCAAAACCTCAATTGTTGTAATACTCTTCGCAGATAAATAGACCGGGATTCCCGGCAAGAAAAAAGAAGTCAAGAACCAAAATAAAGCGAAAAAAACGGATTTTGGATTTTTCATCGTTGTCCCTTACCGTTTAATGTTGTTCGCCATCTGTAACATCTCATCAGAGGTCTGAATGGCCTTACTATTGATCTCGTATGCCCTTTGGGCAATAATCAGATTCACCATCTCGTCAACCACGCTGACATTAGACATCTCTAAAAATCCTTGAGCAATGGTACCAAATCCGGCTTCCCCGGCAGTACCGGTAATAGCATCACCTGAAGCTGATGTGGGAAGATACAGGTTCCTGCCGATATTATGCAATCCGGCAGGATTGACAAACCTGGTGAGCTGAATTGTTCCAATCTCACTGGGCGCAGCACTTCCTGCCTGTAAGACCGAAACAGTTCCGTCTATCCCAATAGAGATCCAGATACTATCTGAGGGAACGGATATCTCCGGTTCCATCAAAAAGCCATCAGAGGTGACAATCCTTCCCTCACTATCCAGCTTAAATGCACCCGACCTGGTATATGCAACTTCTCCGCTGGGCTGTAAGATCTGAAAGAAACCATCGCCTTCAATTGCCATGTCCAGTTCATTTTTAGTTTGTTGAAAATCTCCCTGGATAAAGATCTTCTGGACAGCCGCCGGTCTCGATCCATGACCCAGTTGAATTCCGGTTGGCACCTCAGTCCCTGCCGAGGAGGCGACTCCTGCCGGTCGGAGGGTCTCATATAATAGATCCTGAAAATCAGCCCGGCTTTTTTTAAAGCCTGAGGTGTTTACATTGGCTAAATTGTTTGAAATGACATCAATATTTAGTGACTGTGCTTGCATCCCCGAAGCTGCTGTCCATAGACTTCGTAACATCTTTTGACCTCCTGATACTTTGTCAGATCATCTAATGACCAATTACTTAATCCGCTCATTTAACCACTTAACCAATCAACTGTCGCTATGCCAACGTACCTACCTCATTGATAGCCTTTGAGGTAATCTCATCAACAGAACGTATAACTTTTTGATATGACTCATATGCCCTGAGCACCTCAATCATCTCTGTCATCACCCTTACTGCATCTACATTAGAGAGTTCGATAAATCCCTGACTTACCTTAACCCCTTCGGCTATATCTTCAGAAACTCTCGGATCTATCGGAACAAATAATGTGTCCCCAACCTTCTCGAGGGCATAGGGTTGGGGGAAATCGGCAATCTTTATGGTATCGATCTGCTTGCCATCCACTGAGATATTTCCCTCCACATCAACAACAATATCCCGACCATCAATTTTTATTTCACCTCCATTACCCAAAACCGGCAGGCCTTCCTGGGTAGACAGAACTCCTTCCTGATTGAGGGAAAAATTTCCTTTCCTTGTATACTGAACCCCTTCCGGCGTTTTAACGCAGAAAAAACCGTTTCCGTCCAGGCCCAGATCTAAGGCATTACCTGTATGTTTTAGCTGACCTGGAGAAAAACTTGTCCTGGTCCCCTCAAATGCCACATGGAAGTTGGTTGGCAGATATTGGTTTTCTGAATTTCCTTTGATCGGTTCAGAGGAACCAGGGAGATAAGCCCTGAAGACCGCCCTGTCCTCTTTAAAACCTACCGTATTGATATTTGAAAGATTATTGGAAAGTACCTCTAATCTCATCTGCTGCACCAAAGCCCCGGAAGCAGCCACATACATTGTTTCACTCATCTTTCAGTCTCCAGAGTATTATCCGTATAAATTGATATTAAGGTTAAAGCGGATTTCCTGCTTTCCGCAGTTAATAAAAAGTTGCAAAAGACATGCCAGGATTCAAAAATTTCTCTTTAAAAAAATTCAATGTTTACGGTGCGATACTGACCAGCTTTGTTTTTGAATCATACCTTATATGGGTAATTTCTGCCCCTTATCCCTTTTTTACCGGTAGACGGCCTGATGTTAGATGCCTGTTATATCGAAGCTTAGCCTTTTGTAACAACTTAGATTGAAAAAATCAGTCTCGAGGGCCATCGGAGTCTCTTTTCAAAAGCTGCATCATAAGTTCTACTGAGCTCCTTGCACTAAAAGATAAACCGTGGCTTTGATGCCTTTTCTGAGTGACTGTCGGGAGGCCTTCGTCGTTTCATGGTGTTACGGAATGGGGGACCCCCTGGCCCCGAGCGAAGTTGAGGGGAACAGGGAGGGGGGAGGCATCACCCGTCCGTAACGCCTTGAAATGATCCCGCCAACGGCGGGAGAGACCCGGAGTCGAAGAAAAGGTTTCAAGGCCACGCTGCCTTATGATCAGGCTAAACCAAAGGCATTCACCCACGGCCTCACTGCCGTTCCATGAAATGATGTCAGCATATGCGGCTTTTGAAAAGAGACCCCCATGGCCTGCCCGCAGCCCGCCTGCCGTACTGCGGGGCCCTCCCTGTGCTGTTTTCAAAGAGCTAAAGTGTTATAGACTTTTTAGATTTATAATGAGGTCGACTTCAGACCTGGGCAGGTTTACTCTCTCAGAAATTTCTTTCATACTAACACCCAAATCTGCCATCCTTGCAACTTCTCTATACTGATCACTCGCCGGCTCTCCTTCGTCAAGATCTTTAGCTTTCTTTGTCTTTTCTATTTTTCCCTCCTCGATCAATTTCTGCAAAACACTGCGTTCCTTCTTTATTGTATTAAAAATCGTTTCAAAGGACCTCTCGGATTGCTGCTTTAGTAATTGGATAATTAGTGCCTCGTCGAACTTGCTGATATTTTTCTCTGATCCATCTTTTAAAACACTCTGATTAAATCTGGTCTTGTTTCTGATCAAATATAAGATTGTAATACCACAAAGACAGAGGCCTATGACATCAAGTACTACTTCCCAAAATTCTGCTGTTAAATATGACATTTCCGACTCCTTGATCTACTCTTGATACAATCACCTTACACAATTATATCTATTAACTTCCCTTGTGTATTGCCCCGTGTTTTGCTTTTCATATCACTCTCCGGGTCTTCCATATTGTCCGGTTCTGACATCTGCTTTCTTATTACCTTTTCATCATTTATTTCCTGATCCTCAAATGTATGCTTCCCTTGTTTCCTCTTCTTATTCTCTTCTTCCTGAAGTTGCCTGTCGAAGCGTCTTTGGTTCATATTAGGGTTCTGTTTCTTTACATTCCTCACTTTGGCGGTAGAAGAGATAGGGGCAAATCCTTTTTGTATCTCAATTTTCTCAACCATAAGATTCACTCGTCAACAGCATTATCAATTAGCCGAGGCAGGGTTTTCGTAAACTTCCTGGTAGTTTTTGATACAACTACTCTATTAGATTCTCCTTTTTCAGCTTTCCTCGCAGATGAATAACTGCCTGGGAATGAATCTGGGAGACCCTCGATTCTGTTATATCTAAAACCTTTCCGATCTCTTTCATGGTCAATTCATCCCAGTAGTATAACGAAATTACCAGCTTTTCCTTTTCCGGCAGTTGCTCAATGGCTCTTGCAACACCAGCTTCTACTTCCCTCATCCTTGTTAAGGTCAGTGCATCGTCGGTATCGCCATTGACTAAATAGCTCACGAGGTTCTCTTTATCTTCCTTTGATGAATATCCTATTTCTTCAAATTTGATAAAAGATATACCGGACATTTTTCTAATCTCGTGAAATTCATCAAGCTCCAGTCCCAGCTCATTTGCCACTTCCTTATCCTTGACTTTTCTACCTAATTTCTGTTCCAGCTCTAAATAAGCCTTTTCTAATTCACGACTTTTTCTTCTATTTGATCTTGAAAGAAAGTCCCGCGAACGAAGCTCGCTCAGGACTGCTCCCTCAATCCGAAACATCGCATAGGTCATGAACTTATTATCCCTCGTTGGGTCATACCGTTCTGCAGCTTCTATCAAACCAATAATACCTGAGTTTACTAAATCATCAATCTCCACACTTGAAGGAAGGTGGGATGCTATCCTGTAAACTATGCGTTTGACATGAGGGAGATGTTCATTTATTAACTGATCCCTTGTCAAATAGCCTTCCTCTATTTCGCCCCTTTCCAGTTGCATAATAAACTCTCCGATGACAAATTATAAAACCGTATTCGCACTAAAAGCGGGACTCCGAAAAAAGGGAATTCTTAAACAATCCAGTTAACTAAAGTTATTCTGTAAAAGATGCTTCCAGAAAAAATTTGTGCCTCCCTTTGGAAGCTTAGTGAGTGGTGATTCACATATGTTTTTTGCTAACGAGGTAAAACACATGCTTGCCTGTGCATTGGGATATATTTCACTCACGACCTTTTGAAGCCTTACACCTTTAGTAACCTTTTCGTCAAACAAGACATATCCGATGTATTCGATTGAAATGTCTAAGAATCTATCAGCAACCAGGCTCAATTGCCTGTAAACTTCATAAGCTTCTTTGACATTGGCAGCCATATTTACCAGCACTTTGAAATCCTTCTCTGAATACTTGATGGAGAGAACCTTCATTAAGGCATAGGCATCTGTGATGGAAGTAGGTTCAGGGGTTACAACTACAAGTATTTCCTGGGCGGTGGTATTAAAATACATCACATTTGACGAAATACCTGCTGCCGTATCAATCAACAAAACGTCAATAGGATTGATCAATGAATCAAGTTCGGTAAGGATATGAATTTTTTGCTCTTTTGTTAACCGGGTAAGCTCTTGAATTCCGGAAGAGGCAGGAAGTATCTTCATGTTTCCCGGGCCTTCCAATATAATTTCCGGAATGCTCTTTTCCCCCATAATAACGTGGGAAAGGTTATACTTTGGTGCCAACCCTAATAATACATCAAGGTTTCCTAATCCTAAATCCGCATCCAAAATAAGGACACTTTTACCTAATTTGCTAAGTGCAAATCCAACGTTGGCTACAATATTAGTTTTGCCCACCCCTCCCTTACCACTGGTTATGGCAATTACCCGTGTATTTGACTTACGATTTTTTTCCTTCTTTTGAGCTGCGAAACTTTTTTTGTCTGCAATTTTTTTGGTCAAACTTATCACCTTGTTCGATGGGGCCTTTTGCTTCATTATGTTTTTATCTCCTAACTTATTACCATGCGCATAAACTTGTTTTTGATAACCAGTAGACACCCACGGGCTAACGCTCGTGGTCCTCTACCTGTTCTTGATAGAGTGCAAACCATTTTATGCACCCAGCAGTAAAAACTCGGCGTCTTTCAATATACATAGGAACCGCCCATTTTTATTTGACCAGACTCAGGAATGGGATTGTGTTTTTCAATCCTGGCAGGGTTACACAATCTGCAGGGTTTGAAGTCTTTGTTTATTGCATCTAACGCGCATTCGAACACCATCAGATTCTCCGGCTTGATTTTCTTTGCCCATTTACAGTCAGGACAATGAAAAACATCCGATTTTTTATTGGCAACATAGAATTCACTGAAATGCGGATTGAGAGCATCAACTCCTCTGTTTTCATCGTTCAATACAAGCTCTTTGGGCTTTCCGGAATGACGTTTTAGTATTCCGGGGATTGCCGCGGAGTAGTTCATTGTTTGTGGAGGACCGGACGAAAGTTCCATTTCTTTTTCGCGGTACATTATCAGATCTACCAACTTTTCCAGGGATGCGATTTCTATGTCTTCAGGAACCTGCTGACCATTTGTAAAATATGAAATGGGTATTTTCGTCCGAATTAATTGATTGAGTATGTTTCCATATGTGGTACTTTCATCGAGCTTTGTGAATATCAGTCTGCTGATGGAAATTGCCTTGAACCTTTCCAGTATATCAACAAGATCTTTTTCTTTTGTGGTGGCATCCAAGAGAAGTTGAATTTCAACACGACGCATTTTATTAAAAAGGCTCTTAAGCTCACTAAACCGATGCCCATCTCTCCGGCTCATTCCTGCGGTATCAATTAAAATGAGATCTTTATTTTTCAGGTTTTTAATAGACTTCTTGAGTTCTTTGTTGTTTGAAGCAACCTCAACAGGAACTCCGATAATTCTCGCAAAAATCTTAAGTTGCTCAATGCCGCCGATTCGATGATTATCCAGAGTAATCAGGGCAACCCGTTTTTTCATCTGAAGCGCCCGGACAGCAGCTAACTTCGCAATAGTGGTTGTCTTTCCCACCCCGGTGGGACCTACAAAAACAATAATTCTTTGCTTTCCGTGGTTTACATCTATTGGTCCGGCTGTTATTCCCATTTCCTTAAGAGTACGGATCAAGCATGATTTGATTTCATCAACTTTTAAAGGCCCTTTTGATAATCGGGTTCTATTTAGTTTTTCAATCAATTCCAGAGCTATGCCTTCTTCAACGCCTTGAGACAACAGGTGCTGACGTAGCATTGCTAATTCATTGGCACCGTTTTGAGTAACATGGTTTTCTCTAACCACGGGCTTGCATCTATCTTTTAATGCTTTCATTCTTTCATGGAGCGTGTCAATTAGGCCTTTTTTCTTGCTTAAATCATCCAAACAAGATTGAACCGGTTGATGCGAATCGTACTTTTTAACCTGGTGGTAATATGCATCAGTTGCTGCTGTGACCTCTACTCCAGGTTTTGTCAGAAGCCCAAAAACTCCTCTCTCTTTCTTCAGGCTTCTGGCGGAAAGAATCACTGCCTCAGAACCAAATTCTTGTTTAATCAAACTTAAAGCCCCAGCCATATTATCTGCTTTAAATCTTTTAATCTGCATCGGAAAGTTCCACCGTACCTAATGATTGAATTTTGACATTATCTAAAATTTCATTGTATGAGAGCACCACCAAATTAGGAATAAAGCGATCTACAAGTTTTTTGAAATGTGATCTAATCTGTGCGGAACACAAAACTATTGGTTGATAATTCAATGACGAAAATTCCCCAAGTTCGCGGGCGAGGGTTTCCATGATTTTCTGGGCCAGACCAGGTTCCAATGCGAAAAAACCGCCCTGTTCTGTTTGCTGAATCGCCCCGGATATGGCCTTTTCAATACCCTGATCAAGGGTTATTAAAGGTATATTTCCCTCGGGAGTTCGATAGAGGCTGGTAATCGTTCTTGCCATCGCTTGACGGACATACTCCGTCAGTGTATCCATATCTTTTGTCACAGGCGACCAGTCGGCTAAAGTCTCCAGGATAGTAAGCAGGTCACGAATAGGAATTTGCTCCCTCAGAAGATTCTGGAGAACCTTCACGACACCACCAAGAGGCAGTAAATTTGGGACCAACTCCTCTATGACTTTTGGATATGAATCTTTAAGATTGTCCAGTAATTTCTGGACCTCCTGTCTCCCCAACAATTCGTGACCATGGCGTCTAATCACATCTGACAGGTGTGTTGTCAAAACGGTAGCCAGGTCAACCACAGTATAGCCCTCGGCTATAGCCTTTTCTTTTGCTTCTTCCTTGATCCAAAAAGCAGGCAGGCCATAGGTAGGTTCCTTTGTTGGGATTCCTTCAATCTCCTTTTCAGCAGTTCCGGGATTCATGGCCAAGTAGTAATTTTTCATCAACTCCCCCCTGGCCACTTCATTTCCCTTGAGCAGAATGGAATACTCACCAGGCCTTAGCTGCATGTTATCCTGGATATGAACGGGGGGAATAACAATACCTATTTCCTGAGCAATTTGTCGTCTAATTGACTTTATCCGATCCAGGAGTTCTCCATCCTGTTCCACGTCGACCAATGGCACGAGACCGTAGCCGACTTCTAATGAAACAACGTCGAGAGGGGAAAGGAATTCCAGCCTTTCCCGGGGTCTTGCCTTTTCTTTAAGCAACTCTTTAGTTTTCTTTTCTTCCAGCCCGGCCTCTTTTGCCTGTGAGGCTACATAAGCCACACTTCCAGCTATAATTGCTAAAATCGCGAAAGGAACCATTGGGAGACCCGGAACCAGGCCAAACCCAAAAAGCGCAGCAGCAGCGATACCAATAGCGCGTGGATGGTGCAAAATCTGGGAAGACACCTGTTCTCCCAAAGCTGATTCAGATCCCGCTCTACTCACAACAATACCTGCTGCAGTTGATATAATCAGGGCAGGAATCTGGCTGACCAATCCGTCTCCCACTGTCATTAGAGTATAATTCCGAGCTGCATGGGAAAATGTCATTCCGTTCTGGAGGACTCCGATAGCAAGCCCTCCTATAATGTTGATCAGGGTTATTATTACTCCTGCTATGGCATCCCCCCTGACAAATTTGCTGGCCCCATCCATAGCACCATAAAAATCCGCCACCCGGGAAATCTCCAGTCTCCTCGCCTTTGCCTCCTGATCATCTATTAACCCTGCATTCAGATCGGCATCTATGCTCATCTGTTTGCCAGGCATAGCGTCCAGGGTGAAGCGGGCAGCCACTTCGGCAATTCTTCCCGATCCTTTTGTAATCACCACAAAATTAATAATGACCAGGATCAGGAAAACAATGGCACCTACCACATAGTTCCCTCCCACTACAAAACTTCCAAAGGCCTTGATCACTTTTCCGGCAGCCATCGTTCCTTCATTTCCATGAAGTAGAATTATTCGAGTGGAAGCAATATTAAGAGATAGCCGGAATAAAGTGGAAAGCAAGATTATGGAAGGAAATGAGGATAACTCCAGGGGCTTCAGGATATATGTTGCTACCAGAACGATTATCAGCGCGCATGTTATGTTGAATGACAGGAGGATATCGAGAAGCATGGGAGGCAGCGGTATCACCATGAACCCCAGAATACTTACTACTGCCACAGCCATAAAAATATCGCTATTTTTGCCTGTTAATTGAGCTTGATTTGCTATTTCCATAATCTCCACACGTTAGGTTGGCCTAAAATGATTGGTCAATTGTCTTTGGTTATCTTTGCACTATGTACTATGCATTTTTCATGCTTGATACTTCAAACCTTACACCGTATTCCTCATTCCTTTCAGCCTGTAGACATATGCCAGGATTTCAGCAACTGCCCGGTAGAGGTTTACAGGAATAAAGTCGCCTATACCCACTACCTTGAAAAGGGTCTGGGCCAGGGGTTTGTTCTCGATGATAGGAATTCCTTTTTCTCTGGCAATTTCTTTGATCCGTTCCGCAATAAACCCGGCTCCTTTTGCTATTACCCTGGGAGCCATCATTCCTTCAGCGGTGTACTTTAAAGCGATTGCCAGGTTAGTAGGATTGGTTATGACAACATCGGCCTCAGGAACCATCTCCATCATCCGCCGTTGAGACATTTCTCTCTGAATACTCTTGATCCTTGCCTTGACAATGGGATCTCCTTCTCTCTGCTTTAACTCATCTTTTACCTCCTGTTTGGTCATCTTCAGGTCCTTTTCATGTTGCCACCGTTGGTAGGCATAATCTAAGGCTGCCAGGATAATCAAAGCCAGACATGTATAAAAACAGATCTTAAAGGCAACCCTTCCAATAAAAGAAAGGATGTCTCCCACACCCATTTGCATCAGGGAAGGAATGGTTTCCAGTTCTCCTTTTAACAATAAAAATGCGATACCACCTACAAATAGGAGCTTAAACACCGATTTGACAAGTTCCACCAAAGACCTGAGGGAAAAGAGTTTTTTTATCCCATTAATGGGATTGAGCTTGGAGAGTTTGGGAACAAGAGGCTTTCCGGTAAATAAAAAACCGACCTGCAGAAGATTGGCTGCAATCCCGGCAATCAAAACGAGTAACATCAACGGCATTAAGATCATGAATACTCGCTGAAGAACTTCCAGCAAGAACGGGTAAACCGAAGAACCATCAAAACGCAGGCTATTAATATTTTGAAAGATTCCCCCCATAAACTCCGAAAGGTTCAAGAACATCCAGGATCCTGATAAAGCAAAGAACCCCAGACCACTCAACAAAACCAAAGTAGAGGAAATTTCTCTGCTTTGCGCAACCTGCCCCTTTTCTCTGGCTTCCTGACGACGTTTCGGAGTTGCCGGCTCGGTTTTTTCCTGGTTGCTTCCTTCAGGCATAAGAATCCTCTGCTGTTACATTGCTCTTAAGAGAAGGATGATGTCATTTCCTAAACCGTTGAATATCTGTTTAAGAAAAAACGAAAAAAAGGGCAGGGAAAATACCAGGAACAATAGCCCGATTAGTATTTTTACAGGGATAGCTACGATGAAGATATGCATCTGCGGAACTGTTCGAGCAATCAATCCGAAAGCTACACTGGTAAGCAACATAACGGCCATGATGGGGGCACCTACCTTGATGGCGATAATGAACATATTACCTCCAAGCCTCACCAAATGCTCCATTAAGGAATTGGTAAATTGAAAACCAAAAGGAGGGACTAACCGGAAGCTGTCAACCAGGGCCCGTAAGAACCAATGGTGGGCATTGACGGCCAGAAATATCAGCATGGCTATGAGATTTTTTAATGCGGCAATGACGGGAACCTGAGCGCTTGCAACAGGGTCCATGATATTGGCGATGGCAAAGCCCATTTGGAAGCCTGCTACCTGGCCTGCTAACTGGATCCCGGCAAAAATCAGTCTAACCGAAAGTCCAATAGTGACTCCCAGCATTATCTCGCCTATTATGCCTATTCCAAAGGGTATTGCCTCAGCAGTAAAAGGTGCATTGTCGAGTTTCAGGATAGGAAACAGAATGATACTGATTGCGAATACCAGCCCTGCTTTAAATAATATAGGAATATTCTTGCTGTCAAAAACCGGAACAGTCATAATAATCGCGCCTACTCGCAAAAAAATAAAGAAAAAGACCTGAAGTTGTGGCAGGGAGATATTGATATTTGTCATTTAACTACTCAACACCCAGCCGTATTCAGCGGATATAAGTGGGTATGTTGATAAACACGTTTTGAGTAAAATCGATGATGACCTGAAGCATCCAGGGGAAAAAAATAAGTATGGAAATACCCACGGCCAGCATTTTCGGGATAAAGACTAAAGTCATTTCGTTGATCTGGGTTGCAGCCTGAAATATACTCACCAGCACGCCCGCTACCAAACCAAATACCAAACAGGGTGCCGCCAATAACATGGCGGTTTTTAAGGCCTCTATGAAAAATCCCGCTACAAATTCCGGTGACATCTTATTACCCAAAACCCTTTACCAGGGAACCCACAATCAAATACCATCCATCAACAAGGACAAATAACATCAATTTAAATGGTAAAGAAACCATTATCGGTGGCAACATCATCATACCCATGGAAAGAAGAACGCTCGCCACGACCATATCAAGAATTAAAAATGGCACGTAAAGCAAAAACCCGATCTGGAATGCGGTTTTCAATTCACTAATCATGAAGGACGGGATTAGTACGGAAGTGGGTATTTCATCGATATTCCCGGGTTTCTTGATATCTGCGATATCAACGAACAAAGCCAGGTCCTTTTCTCTTGTCTGTTTAAACATAAATTTTCTTATAGGCCCGGAGGCATTTTCCAATGCCTGTTCTTGTGTTATCTTCTTTTCCAGATATGGTTGAAGGGCCTGTTCATTGACCTCTTGCCAAACCGGCGTCATAATGAAAAATGTGAGAAACAGTGCCATTCCAAAAACAATCTGGTTAGGGGGCATGTTATGGGTCCCCATGGCCTGACGAAGAAGTGAAAGCACAATCGCAATCCTTGTAAATGAGGTCAGCATGATAAGAATTGCCGGGGCCAGGGAAAGAACAGTCAATAAGACGAAAATCTGAAGAACAACGGACACTGCTCCCGGATCTTTTGCATTATCCAGGCCGATAGTTAAGTAGGGTGCAGAGACGGGCGGAGTAGCGCCACAGCAAAGATGAGAAGTAAAGAGAATGGAGGCCATAAGCAATACCGGTACAATGATAAGCAGTTTTGAAAGCTTAGACTTCCGACCTTCACATTTATCCTTCATTCCTGTGCCTTCTGAATCTCGATGATAATTCATGTAATTGATCCGAAAATGAAGGAGATGTTTTTTCCCCTTCTAATCTCTTGAATTTATCCAGTATCTCTTTTTTCTCTATTTTGGTGAGGAGGGAAATATTGTCATTCGTAACCCCCAAGACCAGAACAATCCCCGCCACTTCAACAAGTGAAATGTTTTTTTTGACTCCAATATAACTGTTTGCCAATACCCTGATCAGTTTTTCCTTTGATCCTCCAACATCTCTCTTAAAAATCCTCTTCGAAAAATAGAATACGAACAACAATCCACCTAAGATTACAGCCAGGGCAGCTAACATCTTCAGGGCCGTTGAAATTAAATCAGGATGATAATTCATCTCAGCCTCTCAATTCTTTCAATAGGAGGTGCAATCTCGGTAAGGCGAATACCATATTTTTCGTTCACAACCACTACCTCTCCCCTGGCAATTAACTTTTGATTGGCAAGTACATCTAAGGTCTCTCCAGCAAGCTTTGAAAACTCGATAACCGATCCCTGACCAAGCTTGAGCAGTTCATTTATCCGTATTTCAGTCCGGCCAAGTTCGGCGGTTATCTCTAATGGGATATCAAGGATGAATTCTATATCAGCCGGTGGCTGGGATGCAGATGCGTTGCTCTGGGTCAAAGAATCATTCGTCTTATTTGGTGTATCTTGTCTGTCAATTTCGGATGTCTCCTGTGACTTATCAGGTTTTGCTTCACCAGACGGACCATTCCGATAAGATGGCTTTTTCAACTCTTCCATATTGTTGTCGGCGATATTTGAATCAACCTTTCCCCTGTTTTCATCGGCTGCAGCCATGGTTTTTTTACACCTCCATGTCAACGAATTAATGTTGTTATCTGGACTGCCTGGCTACCCTTTACAACTCCCGAAAGACCCTGGTATTTGGGAACCTTCTGAACCATTACCGTTACAGGATCTTGAGGACCTGTAGTAAGCTTTATAATATCTCCTGTTTGGAGGTTTATTAAATCACGGACAGTGCTGTTAAGGGTTCTGCCCAACTCTGCGGTTATTTTGACCTGTATTTCCCTCATTAGTTCCTGGAGTTGAGAATTCCATGAATTTTCCAGTTCCGGATCCGTCAGGTATCTGGAAGAGAGTCTGTCCTTGATGGGTTCCAGCATAAGGTAGGAGATACACAGGTGAATATTTCCCACGAATTCATCTCCTTTCACAGAAAATGCAACGACTATCACTAACTCATTGGGAGCAAATATGTGGATGAATTCCGGTTTTGTCTCGATCTTTTTCAAGGAAGTTTTTACTGGGTAGACGAGGCTCCAGGCCTCCTCTAAGCTCTTCAGCACATCAACGAAAAGATTCCTTATCAGCCTCAGTTCAATGAGCGTGAATTCTCTCACCTGGGCCGGAGATTTTCCATCCCCTCCGAACATGCAATCAATCAAAGAAAATGTAAGGTTCGGTTCTATTGCCAACAGTCCTGATCCAATGAGGGGTTCCATACTGAATATGCTGAAACCTGTGGGATTTGAAAAGGCTTGTCGAAATTCTCCGAACTTAATCATTTCCGTTGAAACAAGCTCTGCCTCAATAGTCTTCTGGAGAGAGGAAGAAAATGACATCTGCATTAAATTCCCAAGTTTGTCGTACACTTCTTCAAGAGCATAAAACTGGTCACGCAACATTATGCTCTGGGAAGTGAGGTCGTAGGATTCAATCTGAGGTTCTTCGTCTTTATCTACCTCCAGATCAACCTCTCCCTTATCCACGGAAGAAAGAAGGGCATCTATTTCTTCTTGAGACAGGATCTGCTCGGACATAAACTATTCACCTTTACTGGACCACGAATTCCGTGAAATAGAGGTTGGTTATACTTTCTTCCTTAAAGAGGCCATTCAGCCTGGTTATTATTTCGTCCCGCAGACCGATTTTCCCTTCGATATTCCTGATATCTTCATGTCTTTTAGTAGGGAGCAGCATCAAAACGGCATTTCTTATCTGGGGGAGTCGTTTTTCCAGTTCTTTACTGACTGCCGTATCTTTCAACTCAAGATTCATCGTAACTCTTAAGTACCGTTTACCACCTTCGTCGGCAAGATTGACTATAAATGTATCCAGGGCATATGTAGGACCTATCACGTCTTGATCCTCTTCCTCTTTATTTGCATCCTCTGATTCTTCTTCACTCACGGGATTTACTACCCGATCAAGAGAGGACAACTTATTCCACATGACAAACAAACCGGTGCCCATAATACCCAAAAATAAAAAAGAAATGATGATAACTATAATAAGCATTGTTTTTGACATATTATCTTTCCTCCTCCATCATCAATACAATCTCTACCCTCCGGTTCCCGGCCTTGTGTTCAGGCGTATCGTTGGGGAAAAGAGGCTTTGCTTCTCCATAACCCACTGCTGAAAGTCTTTGGGAGGGTATCTTTCCTGCCTCAACAAAGTATTTTACGACGTTTACAGCCCGTGCAGTTGACAGTTCCCAGTTCGAGGGAAACGTTTCGGTATGGATAGGATCATCATCAGTATGCCCTTCAATCCGAATAGGCTTCGAAGTCTTTTTGATTATTTTAGCTATCTTATCCAAAACAGCAAAAGCTCTTGGATTGATATCAGCTATTGCAGATTCAAAAAGAATGGTATTTTCAAGCGTGATTACCACCCCTTCTTTTGTGTAAGAGACCCCAATCTCCGGCTCAGAATCGAGGGCTTTTATGGAGTCTTTGATTTCCTCCTCTGTCGTTGTTACTTCTTCTCCCTCTTCTAAAACCACTTCCTCCTGATTCGACGTCTCCGGAATCGGACTTGGTTCTGTCACCCCAACTCCCATATTTTGTCCCTCTTCTAAGATCCCAAGAGCGCTCTGGAGGGCAAACTGAAAAGTTTTCAACTTTTTAACATCCAGGCTACTCATCGAGAATAGAAGGACAAAGAAGACCATGAGGAGAGTCATCAGGTCATTAAAAGTTATGAGCCACTTTGCGTCTTCTTCAACCGCCTGTTCGGCGCTTTTTATCTCCATTTTTCTCACTTTCCCATCTCCTCCGGCAGCTTCACATGCTCCCTTTCGCCAATAATGATCTCCACTCTCCGGTTCTTTGCCCGGTGCCCAGGACTATCATTGGGAAAAATGGGCTGAAATTCACCGAATCCTACCGCGGATAATCTCTGCTGTGAGACTTTTTCCTCTTCTATAAAATATCTCAGGACATTAACAGCCCTTGCGGTTGACAGCTCCCAGTTCGAAGGGAACCTTTCATTATGGATAGGAAGATTATCCGTATGCCCCTCAATACGGATTGGATAAGGCTTTCCGGAGATAAAGGAACCAATCTTCTCCAGCAACGGAATCGCTTCCGGTGATATCTCTGCTGCACCGAGATCAAACATGACAGTATCGGAAAAACGCACCACCAGACCCTTCTGAAAAACAGAAACCTGTATGTCTCTTTTCAGTCCGAGTTTATTTGCAAGCGCCGTGAGATCTTCGGAGAAGCCAGCAATTTCACTGTTTTTATCAACGATATCGGAAGAATCATCCAATATATCCTTCCCGGACTCAAATTTGAGGCCCCCCGGCAGTATGCAAAGAGCATTAGTAAAGGACCTCACAAACCTGACAATTTTTCCTTCCTCAAAAGAAGCAAATGAGGTTAACATAATGAAAAAGCATAGAAGGATGAGAATAAAGCCGGTATATGTTATTGCCCAGCCCCCATCCTCAGAAGTACCTGTCCTGCCTTTCAGGATTTGGCTTCTAAGAAATAAAGATATTTTATGCAGTTGACACATAATGTATTCTTATTTTTTTTTCTCTTCCCCGGATTCACGGGCATTCGGTGAAAGAAAGGCCTTGAGCTTTTGTTCTACAATACGATGGTTGTCTCCGGACTGGATTGATAGAATCCCCTCCAGGACCATCTGTTTTATTAAAATCTCCTCCTTGCTTCGGGTTTTGAGTTTCCCGGAAATAGGTAGAAAAATGAGATTGGCCATAAGCACACCATAAAATGTCGTCAGAAGGGCCACTGCCATTGGTCCTCCGATTGAACTGGGATCATCCATCTGCATCAACATCTGCACCAGGCCAATAATGGTACCCAGCATTCCCATTGCAGGGGAAAATGTTCCCATGGTGCCGAATATCTCGGAGCCTAATCTGTGCCGTTCTTCAATAAATCTAATCTCCGTTCGCAGGATCTCCTCTATTGAATTTGATTCCATTCCATCTATGGCCAGTTGTAACCCTTTAACCAGGAATGGATCTTCGATATCTTTCAGTTGAGACTCAAAGGAGAGGATTCCTTCCCGCCTTGCTTTTTTGGCAAAATCAATTATTATGGCAATGAGCTTGTTAGGAGACTCGGACCGGTGCAAAAAGACATTTTTTACTATTCTAAATACACCCATCACCTCGGAAAGGGGATAACTGACGAATGTTGCCCCCATCGTTCCTCCGATAACAATCATGAGAGAAGGATAATTGACAAACCAACCTCCCGAACCACCCATCAGAATTGAACTGATTACTAATCCCCCCGCAACAAGGATACCAACAAACGTAGTGATATCCACAGACAACCTCCTCTGCTCAATGGATTTGGTTCAAAGGACCAGGTGAAACGATCCTTGGACTAAAAGCTGCTTTAATCTTATTTTCTTTGCTTTGTGCAATGGTAATTGAGCAAGTATTGTGCCAAATCCAGTGCCAGTGACGTTTTAAGCAACTGAATAACCAAAGCCCTGCGAATTCTTTAAATATGCTCTATCTGTATCATCTCAATATTTAGGGGTATAGCTCATGGATTCCCGCCTACGCGGGAATGACGGAGTGGGATAAGTGCCTGCCTGCGCCAAGCGAAGCGCGGCAGCCAGGCCTGTCATTCCCGCCCCTCCCCCGCAATGCTATGGAGGGTGGACGAAAGCGGGAATCCAGTAGTTTGATATGCAAAGGCGCTTACCCCGGTTTATTAAGCAGATACCTTTTGGATGTTATGAAACGATTGGATGTCACCCCTGCAATTTCAAATTGCGATTAAGTAGGCCCTTGGCCAAACCCATTCGGGGCCGGCATAGCCAATTACACATGACAACGCCCAAAGAGGCTGTGTCGTAATGTCATTGCGAGGAGTCACGCCAGGGCGTGACGACGAAGCAATTTCGTAAGACGTCGAAATTAAGGGGATTGCCGCGCTCCCTTTGGTCTCTCGCAATGACCGGCAGGGATTGTGACATAGTCTCAAAGGACGTGGATTTATACATCGTATTAAAGCTCCCTGCAGCAAGACTTCGGCGAGGAGTTCGGCTGAGGTTCACTCGAAGGCCTCAGTCGAGTCGCTACGGGGAATGCCCTCGGCCATGAGCTCGGGCCGAATGGCGCTCGCTGTGCATTTTCAGGTTTTTTCGAATATCCACGTCAATTTCTATTGACGATTGTCAAGTTTTTGACGTTTTCCATGATGATAAGACAGAAAACAGAACCGGACATTTGGTCAGGGAATACAGGCAGGATTATTATGGAAAGGGGCAGTACCTGCCCGCAGTACGGCAGGCGGGCGGCGGGCAGGCAGCATCAAGCATCATTTGTCCGTCAGTTTTATATTGTGGACCTTAATCCCTTTGACGTCTTCCTGTTTAGTATTAGTGGAATATGGGGAATGAGCTCGATTATGTTCACGGAGAATGTAAGGGACACCGGTATGCATTGAACGCTGATATCTCAAAATTCTTTTGGAGACTTCATCCACAGGCTCCTTAACGATCATCTTCCCGTTGGTTGTAAAGGTAATGACTGTGTCAGGTGTCGCCTGCAAGGATTGTATCATCTCCACATTGACCAATATCTTTGAGTTGTCTAAACGAGTCACCTCAATCATTTCAGCACCTCCTTCCTGCGCGTTATGGGTTATACCGCACTGTTCATTGCTTTCGTAGGGGCGGGGTTTAACCCCGCCCGAAAAACACAATTTGATAACCGATGTGGGCGGGCGTAAAGCCCGCCCCTACACTCCAGGTTTCAACTCATTTCTTATCGTTTTATGTTAATTAACTCTGCCAGTATTTCATCACTGGTAGTAATAACCCTGGAATTTGCCTGAAAGGCCCGTTGCGTGGTTATCATCTTGACAAATTCCGAGGCCAGATCAACGTTTGACATTTCCAGGCTGCTTGGACTGACATTCCCCAGCCTGCCACTCCCCGGTGTTCCAGGCATGGCCTGTCCTGAGGCAAGTGATTCCGAATAGAGGTTGTTGCCCATTTTGGCCAAACCATAGTAACTTGGAAAATCGGCTAAAGCCATCTGGAAAAGGGGCACAAGCTGCCCATTGGAATATGAGCCTGTAATAATACCCTTATCATCCACCATAACGCCCCGGAGATAGCCGGAAGGATAGCCATCCTGCGTTTGAAAGACGACGGTGGACGGGGAGGCATAGCCTGTAACATCACCCCTGCTGGCACCGACGGCATCATACAGATCCCACACGATATCCTGTGGGGTATCGGCCCCGTTTGTCAGGGCGAGGGATATTGTCGCATTTGCCGCCGGCGCTGTTAATTCTCCGTCTCCGTCGAATGTAACAGGTATCGAGGCTTGTCCGCCAATTGTCGCACCGGTACCAACAGATGCCGGGATTGACGCCGCCACTGTCCATTGACCGGCGCCTGTATTATTAAAGGTAAGCGTGACGTCGATAGCATTGCCTAAAGAATCATAAACCGTTATTGAAGTGGAATACTCATCATTCACTTCAGCACCCGCATCGAGATTAAGATCAATGGTAAATTCTTCGCTGGCGTGAGGGGGGGTAGTGCTTTCTCCGGGAACATATATATCTTCAATGCCTCCTAATGTAAATGTACCGTCATCATTTACGCTTGTTACCTGATATCCCTGAACAAAAAGGCCATCAGGGTTTATCAAGTATCCCTCCCTGTCAAAATGAAACTGTCCGGCTCTTGTGTAGTAAGTCGATCCGCCCTCATCGTTAACTATGAAAAATCCTTTTCCATTAATAGCCATGTCCGTAGGGTTGCTGGTATTCTCCATGGAGCCCTGGCTCCATACGGGGCTGGTACTCCAAAATTGAACCCCCCTGCCAATCTCGTTGCCTAAAGCTCCCTGCAAAGACTGACTCAGGACATTGGCAAATGAAGACCTTGTGCTCTTAAATGCAGTGGTGTTGACATTGGCAATATTGTCCCCTATGACCGTCATTGCGAGGGCATTGGCGTTCAGTCCGGATATGCCTGCAAATAATGAACCTATCATTTTAAATCCTCCTCTTTTCCTGAAATTATAATTATGGTT
>JAFDHL010000156.1 GCA_019308785.1 Deltaproteobacteria bacterium | reverse complement strand
AAAATACAGGATAGGCAATCTATATGTTGCAAAGGCTGTGGACCTGCTTTCCCGTTCCAGTGACAGGGCCTATATTGATTACGGCAGCCTTGAAATCCGTCATTTAGGCTCTATTTATGAAGGCCTTCTGGAATACACACTCAAGATTACCGATGAGGATATCGTTCCCGTTAAAGAAAAGGGCAAAGTGGTCTTTATTCCTGTTGAAAAAGCTATAAAGCAGAAAAAGAAGCTCAAGGAAGAAGAAATTGTCAGGGATGGCGAGGTATATCTTGTCACTGATAAAGGGGAGCGTAAATCAACTGGTTCCTATTACACCCCTGACTATATCGTCAAGTACATCATTGAAAATACCCTTGGTCCGCTTGTAGAGCGGATATACAGGGAAATAGAGTGGGCTCAAGAGATTAAAAATAACAAAAGGGATCTTAATGGAATTTTTGAGGAAATAATCAAAGAGAACGGGGAGGAAGATAAGGGGAACCTTCTAAGGTTGTGGGAATTGACCTGCAGCAATCAGGAACGCCGGGATTTTCTCCTGAATATGCTTGATGGTCCCCAGCCGCCTCATGGATATGATCCAATAGAAAGAATTCTTCAATTAAAGGTTCTTGATCCGGCTATGGGGAGTGGCCACTTTTTAGTAGAGGCCACGGATTTTTTAGCAAGGGAGCTACTTAAGGTGTTAAGCGGTGAACCACTTGTCAGGTCCGCAAAAGAAATGCAAATTAAGGAAGCTCAGGAACCATATGGTAAAACAGAACCCGAAGAGGAAGATATAAGATGGGCGAGGCGGGAGGTTGTGGAAAGGTGTGTTTTCGGTGTTGATTTGAATCCATTAGCAGTTGAACTGGGTAAACTTTCTTTGTGGCTCTATACGGTCTCAAAGGATAGACCCCTTAATTTCCTTGACCATCATTTAAGATGCGGGAATTCCTTGATTGGTGCAAACATAACCGATTTAGCAAAGTTCCCTGAATTGAAGAAGAAAAAAGCAAAAAAGGGACCTGTTCAAATTGGACTTTTTGAAAGCGTTTTTCGTGAAAAGGTAAGCGTTCTTCTCAAGTCTTTTGAATTAATTGAGACCCATCCTTCCGATACTGTTGAGCAGATAAGGAAAAAGGAAAGGCTTTATCAGGATTTCAGAAGAGAGCTTTCTCGTTTCCAGGATGTTGCCGATGTATGGACAAGTCTATACTTTGGGAATGAATTTGATTTTGGGACCTATCAGAGATTGCAGGGTAAACTCCGTTCATCTGATGAAGAATGGAAAAAATTAAACCAAAAACCCTGGTTCAAGAAAGCAAAAGCTGTTGCGAAGGAAAAGAACTTTTTCCATTGGAACTTAGAATTTCCAGAGGTCTTTGAAGCGGAACAGCGAAAGGAAAGGCCCGGTTTTGATGCAGTCGTAGGGAACCCACCTTATGATGTTATATCGGAGAAGGAACAGGAAAGAGAAGTTGAAGGAGAAAAAAGATTTATTGCTTTAATGAAGAAATACCATCCCGCAATAAGCGGGAAGCTTAATTTTTACAAGCTCTTTGTATGTTGTTCATTGGACATACTATGTGAAAATGGAATACATGGCTTCATCGTCCCCATGGCTTTATTAGCTGACAAGCAAGCAAGGCCTTTGCGTAAATTCATGTTGGAACAAAAATGCTTCAACCAAATAGAAGCATTTCCTCAAAAAGACGATCCGAAAAAGAGGGTTTTTAAGGACGCAAAACTATCTACATGCGTTTATGTGGTCAGGAAATCAAAACCATCCCAGTTTACGGTTAGAATTCATCCTGAGAAAGATATCCTGGAAAGCTCTCCGATTGTTAAATTAGATTATGGTCAGATAGAAGAATTTGACAAAGAAAATCTCAGCGTGCCCAGTTATCCCAGGATCACTGCTCGGGATTTTGCTCTTGCCTTAAAACTTATTCGAAAATGCCAAGGAAATGTTCTCAGTAATTATGCTCCATCTCAGCAAGGAGAAGTCAATCTTACAACACATTCTGAATTTCTTGATAAGAGCCCAATAGGTCAAGTTGTGTTAAGAGGCTCCCATGTTGATCGGTACGACTTTCAAAAGGAACCAAAGCAAGGTATCCCTATGTATCTTGATGTACGGAGGTTTCTCTCCTCTTTTGGCACAAATACGAAGGTTATGGATCATCAATACCTCCGTATTGGTTATCAAAGAGGGGCTGCCATAGACAACTGGAGAAGGATTATCGCAACCATAATTGAAAAGAACAGCTTTTGCTCGGATACCGTTAACTTCATTACAAATCCTAACCGGCTCAAATTATTTACTATTTTGGGATTATTGAATTCTTCCTTGTGGGAATGGAGATTTAGGCTGACCAGCACAAATAATCACGTTAACGCTTATGAAATTGACTCTATGCCTATTCCTCCCACCTCTTTTGTAACACCAAAACAGGAACGAAAGGAATTATTTGAAGAAGCAAGAGCGGATTACCATGGATATATTGAAACGGGGAAGCCTGATACGTTTCTCTTATTTATCGAAGGTATATTTTTGAAAGAACACCAGCCCGATCCTAACCTTGTTCATAAGTACAATGCCGACCCTATCAACAAAAACCGGCAAATTAAAGAAGGCTCCCTATGTGATCAGGCCGACGTAGTCCACGATATACTGGCATTCCTTGCAGAGCAAATGATTGAAACGAATAAGGAGAAGCAAAAAGAAATCAAAGGATTTTTAGAATGGGTGGAGAGTCAATTGATAATTCAACCGGACAAAAAAGGGAATACAGGGATCGAAGCCTTAACTGGCAAAACCCATATTAAAAACTATCTCGGCGATTATCAGAAAGGCGAAGAACATTTATCCTTTGAAGAGTTCTGGAAAATTCTTGAGAAAAATAAAAACAGAATTCATGCAAATCTCAAATCAAGGGAAATCTTTGAGAACGTCAAGACCGAATATGAAAAATCCCTTTCAAGGCTCTTACCAATCAAGGAAAAACTTCGAAAAACGGATTGGCTTATTGATCAAATCGTCTACAAGCTATATGGATTGACCGAAGAGGAAATCAAGTTGGTCGAGGGGGCACTTTGATTTAATGTAGCCACACAAAAATTGTGCAGAAATTCAAGATGGTGATCGCGGTATTGATTCTAAATTAACATAAAGTTGTTGGTTTGTATCTTACATTGGATACTCTATCTTTTTTTCAAAACAAATACATTGTACTTACACGGCTAATTATCGCATGGCGAGGCTGTTTAATTCATTCAAGAAGTCACGCTGTCGTACGCCTTCAATCGAACTTTTCTTTCGCAGTGAGGCGAAAACGTTCAGAGCCTCATCCTCGTCCACGATATCTGTGTTACCGCACTCCCACCCATTGGCTTCTGCCGCATCCTTTGCGGCCTTCCTCGCCTCGTCAATGTAAAATCGCCAATACTTCAAGGCTTCATCTTCGTCTCGTATCGGTTGAAGTTCAACTTCATTCGCAAGTCTACCTTTCAGTGCTGGAAGCATTTCGCGATATCGTTGCAAAGCATCTGTTGTTAAGGCAACCATCAAAAACAGGTACTCCGGCAGTGCATCTATTAGTGCTCTAAGCGCCGAAAGATATCGAAGCACAACGGTTTTCGACAAGCTGCCTGCCTGTTTCTCCAACTCATCCAGTAAAATGAAAATTCCCCGCAATTCGTCGAGTGTTGCGCTGAAAAGTACCAACTCCCGCAAAGCACGGGTTTTTGATTCTACAGTATCCAAACGGAAGTTCACGCCTAGTCCTTCCCGGTGTACCTTCCTCACTGGAAGTCCCAACAACCATTGTTGGGCCAGCTCGATTGCATAATCGAAGTCCTCACTGTCATAATTCGTTTTGGTACCAATCAACGACTCGAGCATATTTTTCATATCTGGAAGTCGTACCCGCTGTAGGTAAGCCTCGGCAACCCCCTTTTTGCTTTCTTGTGAGGCAGCGCTGATCACCCTTTTGAGGTGATCCTCACCGAGGTGCTCGAAAATTGATCGAACCAAGGGGTCAAATGATGGCTCTGGATCTGCCACATACCTTATAACGAAAAAGCCTCTATCTCTTAGCTTTGCTTGCAAAGCTGTTTCATAGGCATTCAAAAGATTTGTTTTTCCGATACCCTGACTCGAAGTGATAGCCAAAGCATATGAATTCGGCGTTCCAATAAAAGCCTTCACAGCCCTATCGACTTTACTATCAGCAGAAACAGGCAAGTGAGGGTGGCCGCTCGTCTGTGCAGCACTGGGAAATGGATTGGCCTGCACACCAAACCGTCTGCACAGTTCTCTTTGAGCACCGTCGCCCTTCTCTTCTTCAATATCGTCTTCAAAAAGATCTTCAAGAGGCATGATTAACATCCTGGAGTTTAATTCTAACCGCTGAAATACCTGGGAGTAAAAAATCCCCGCGATACAGGTATTTCTGCTCCATGTGGGGCCTTCCGTCCTTTTCTGTTATAACCCAAAAGGAATGGTCATCGAAGCGTGTATCTGGCGTTGATCCCTCTGCAAATACCTGAAGGTATTTGTTATCCCTTGCAATGGGCAAAAGGCGCTTTGCTGTCAAAGGATGTATTCCTTTCTCAATTGCTAAATATTCGATCCATTTCCCTGTCAGCACCCACTCGGTTTTGTCTTTTTCTCGCAGATTCTGATAAATATTTATAGCCATACGGGCAAATTCTTCATCTCCCGGCACATTAGGAGTGAACACAATTCCGCGGTCTACAACACGCAACCAGGCGCAGGCCGCTTCGCCTAAAGCCAGGTATATCGGTAATGCGGTTTTGGAAGTAGGTATCTCTGGGTCGTCATAAGAGGCTACTCCTCTCCGCTGAACAAGCTGGAACAACTTACTAAACGAAGGCACAGACATAAGAATAGTTCTAAATTTGTCAGTATCTGTCGTTCGTAACGCCTCCCAAAGATCCACAAGGATATTCGTCTTGAGAAGATCCTCTCTTTCTTCCAGGACCAGTCCACCGCTGCGAAGGAACCTTTCGTACTTAAAGTAAGTATCCCACACCTTCACATTTATAGTGTTCTTTGCCTCCTCTCGGGATATGTGACCCTTCTCCACTACACGCCCAATCAATGAGAACATTTTATTTGGAGAAAACTTGTACGAACCTGACAAATCAGAGGCTTTTCTAATAAGCGCCTTTGGTTTTGTTTTGGGCTTTTCGTCGCTGTCTTTTATTTTATCCGAGCTAATAGGTGCAGCACGAGGAGACTCATCAGGTTCAAAACTCGCCCAAAGGAGATCCTCCTTTGCGTGAAGAGGTTGCCATGTCACACGCTCAGAATCCCTTACAATACCCCAAAGTTCAATGGCCGCCCCGGAATCCGCATTAGAAATACGCACCCTACCGAAGGATACAGCCAACTCCCACAAGACGTCCACAAAAGAAACGGTGTACATCCTCTCTGAAAAAGGGTGGTAAAGGGCACCAGTCAGAGTAGTCTCTTCGACTTTTGGAACCGAGCGCGCTTGGAAGAAAAAAACTCCCAGGCCCTCCGCCATAGCCATCCTGGCCATACCTTGGTCACTGGTGAGCACGAAAAGTGGGTGGTCTGGCCGGACATCAAACTGGAAGCGTCTTGCTGTCTCCACAATAAGACGATCAGCAAAGCTTCGCGTAACATTCTGTAAACCCAAAGATTTGTCTTCTGAATCACTCCATGGTGTAACAATTCCTCTCAAAGGATCGGCACCTAAGTCGCCTCTATCAAGCTCGAGATCAGGAGTCAGCTCCATTCTGAGGAGTGTTCTTTGTCCTCCTTGGCTAAGCAAATGTTGGCTAAGCGCTTTGCTACGCTGTGAGTTTTTGTTCCAACCTGATCCAAAACGAATTTTGAAATAGTTGTCGACATTGGTGAGGATTTCCATATGAACTATGGCGGGTACTTTTACTCGGGCCAATGGTGTAAGAAAGCGGCACACAAAATTGAGAGCACCCTGGTGAACGGCGCTTGTATCGGGAACAATTGTTGTCGGTCTTTCCAGCGGCAGCATTGAAATTGTGTCGGCATCAAATACGGGCATACAGAGGAGCGTGCGACGAATAACATCTTGATATCCTTCGCGAAAGGCTTTCTTGATTTTGGAGAAGTGGTCCGGGGTTATATCATCAGGCAAAGCTTTTTTGATTGAGTCGTCCAAAGCAACTTCCTTCGGTATTGACCACTCGAATCCGCCAAAGCGAATTGCACATTTTTCGTCATAACGCACCTGTTGTGACTCGTCTGCATTTGAGTTAGGATAGAAATCAACCTTACCGAGGGAAACCCAACCTTCTCCATTTTCTTTTGCAAAACAAATATCCTCGCTTACATAAAGGTTGAGGCTTTTTTGGGTGGCGACTATTTCTGCTAATTGATTCGTAGCCTCATTTTTATCTATTAGTTTCATTGTGGCGGAGCTCCACTCAAATGAATTATCGAAGCGTTATGCTGGCCCCCGGTACGTCGCAAAAGGTATCACAAACCCATTGTAATCGCCAACGGAAAGCAATTAAGCGCTGTTGACGAATGCAGACCGGCAGCTTGTCATTATCGGGGTATTCTAGTTCTTCTCTGGAATCGGTCCAAGATGACATTCCGCTATCCAAAACTTTATCAAGTAGCCTGACTGCACCCTCAAGGGCTTTTATCCCCCGTTCGGAAGGATGCTTTATTGGAAGAAAGGTGTCTATTAGCTCCGAACGAATTTTCTCAGCCTTGGTTGGGTCCTCAATTGCATCAAACAGACTCTCCTGCATCCCCCAATGATAAATCTGTTCGTGAAACGAAGAAAGATCAGCCGGTTTGCCTTGGTTAACATCCATGTATTGGCGACTCCACCGTATGGGTCGCCAAACTGATAGTCTTATATCGGGTGATTCATTCATTTGCATTGTATTTTCCATCACCTATTACCTATGTCTGAAATAAGTTCTTATATTTAATACCCGTCAATTCAATTAATGTCAAGAAATGCCTATTCTCAACAACGTTGATAGTGAACCGGGGTCACCCATTAAAAGGCCCTCTGTCAAGTGAAAAACTTCTCCTTGGCAAGAAAAAATGTATTTTTCCTTGCAGAGAACAGACGAGTATGTTCGACTCCCTGGTTCAAAGC
>JAFDHL010000155.1 GCA_019308785.1 Deltaproteobacteria bacterium | reverse complement strand
AGGGCCGGCTCATAAATAATAACGCATAAGCTTGGGCTAACTATCCCAATTAAAAAGAAGTGTTTTGCCTGTAATATATATTATTATGCAGAATAGCAACGGCATGAGAGAAAATATCATATTGAGAACATTAGCCTTGACAATTTGTTTTTATTGGGCTAATAGTCTCAATATGAAAAAGCCAAAATACTTCCCAAAGGACATCGAAAAGTTTCTTAAACGGCGCAAAATAGCCACTTTGGTTCAGCTTATGACTGCTATGGACAATCCTGCTCGGTCTACAATTTTTCGCAAACTGCAGCAATTGGAGTATCTGAGCAGCTATTCGCATCGGGGCAAGTACTACACGCTCAGATCCATTGCGCGGTTTAGCGATATTGGCCTGTGGCATTATCGATCCGTGTGTTTTTCTCGATTCGGCAATTTGCTCGACACAGCCCAAGCTTTTGTACACGATTCCGAGGCAGGATATTCGGCTACAGAGCTCAAAGATGTGCTGCATGTTAAAACCAAGCATGCGTTGACTCAGCTTTATCGAACTGGTCGGATTCAACGTGAGCAGTTTGATTCGGTTTATGTTTATTTGTCTATAGAAAACCACATTGCAGATCGGCAGCGAAAGGCTCGAAAAATTTATCAGAAACGCTCCACGTCTTCCCTGCTTGTTGCCAATCCGGATTTGGCTGCTGAAGAAGCCAAAGCCATTATTCTGCTTTTCTGCAGTATGCTCGACGAGCGACAACGTCGACTGTATGCCGGCCTGGAATCATTAAAACTTGGATATGGTGGAGATACGCACATAGCTTACCTTTTGGGAATGGATCCACATACGGTTGCACGGGGCCGTAAAGAGCTTATCGGCAAAGATTTAAGTTTCGATAAAATTCGGGAAAAAGGCGGCGGCCGTCTGGCACAGGAAAAAAAACACCTCAAATCATAGAAGCGATTGCCACTATTATGGAATATGAAACCGCCGGAGACCCTGTGAGTGGGTGCAAATGGACCCGCAAAACAACACAAAAAATTGCCCGACAACTGAAGCGTGCAGGTATTTGCGTTTGTGCCAACACAGTGGGTAAGCTTTTGAAAAAGATGAACTTTCATCTGAGAGTCAACCTAAAAACCTTGGAGTCTGGCTTGAAAAAACCACCAAATCCGAGACAGCGCGATTTGCAGTTTCGTTATATTCGTAGTCAGATCCGTGCCTACTGTGCGCAGGGCCAGCCTGTGATCAGTGTCGATACCAAAAGCCGTGAACTGATTGGCCCGTTCCATCAATCCGGTTGTAAATGGAGCAATGAACCGATTAAAGTCTATGACCATGATTTTCCTTCCGACAGCCAAGGCATTGCCATTCCTTATGGCATTTATGATCTTTGCCTAAATGAAGGCTTTGTCTGTGTTGGTACCACCTGTGACACCTCTGAGTTTGCCGTAGACGCTATACGCATGTGGTGGACAAAAGCCGGATCGGCTAATTATCCCAATGCCTCCCGCTTGCTGATCCTTGCCGATTGCGGTGGAAGCAATGGCTACCGGACACGTTTATGGAAACATCAGTTACATGTCGCCTTCTGCAATCGCTTCAATCTTCAGGTTAAAGTTTGTCATTTTCCGCCGGGGTCTTCAAAATGGAACCCCATCGAACATCGGATGTTCTCATTCATCAGTAACAACTGGGAGGCTCAACCATTATACAGCTACGAAACTGTGTTGAAATTCATTCGAACGACGACTACTTCTGCCGGCCTGAAAATCCGTGCGTCTCAGACGTGCAGATGAAAAAAATCAAGTTGAAGCGTCACACCTTGAGACCAAATTGGAACTACTCAATATCTCCATAAAGAATGTGAAATTATTTATGAGCGAGCCCTAAGTCCGGCGTATCTTGAGATCTTATGCGGTGAAAATAGTCATACAGGCGGTGATAATCAAAATCTTCTTCAGACGAACCTGATACACCGCGTAACTCCAATCGAAAAGCACCGCGTTGCTGGAATAATCGCTCAAGCTCCTCCGCACTGGCCTCACGGCTCTGAGTTCCTACACGGATATAGTAAGTTCGATGGTTGCTATGCCAAACGTGATGGACGGTCCATCCTCGGTCTACAAGCACATCCTGTCCGCGTTTTCTTGGGCCGCCTCAAAAGCACTCTTTAACTCAACAAAGTTCGCATAACCTGTCTTAAGCTTAACAACTTCTGCTATTTTTGTCATGGCAGCACCTCTTTAATAATGAATTACGCATTACCAATCCTCACAAGACCGTCAATCCACTCCGCGAAATGTCGGCAACGATCACGTAGCGTCGGCATACCGATTTTACCGGCCACCAGAGGACCGGATGTTGCTTTTTTACCGGCATATTCGGCGATCTCCGCAGTAATCCGCTTGGAGGGGGCCGAGGTCGTGCCGTCATCAATCAATTCGGGATTTCCGCCCTCATTTGCGACCATCTCGACGAGGCGCTGAATCGATCTGTCATGTTCGAGGAACTCCCATGCGAGCTGTCTCGGATCCGCCAGTATCAGTGCCTCAAACTCATGCAGTTGGATGTAAGGGATAAAGCGTGTGTCGTTCAGTTCACCGTTTATGTCTGCCGCAAGAGACTCTTCTAGGACCGCAACACGGCGGTAAGGGTCCATTTCTCTTCGTGCCTCACTGTATCCCGGGAAATCGCTTGGCAAGGCGTAAAGATCAAACATGGTCGTAAATCGGACATCAGGGTTTTGGTCTTCCTTCATCCAGGTGCAGATATCATTCTTCATAGTCGGGTATGCACTTCTCCGCCTAAACCCTCCCCGATACGCGATGCCTGCGCGTTTATCTTTGCTTGTCAGGACGCATCGGGCATCTGTCCACACCATCCGTTCGCCTAAATACGGTGCAATAATGTTTTTCACGAACCTTTCTTCGGTCTGCCCCTCTGTGGTGATATGAAGTCGCATCGGCATTATGGACGCCCTCCCAGCACATTTTTCTCCCAGAGCTCGCTAAGGCAGTATCTTTCAAGCCATTCTGCCAAATCCTGCTCCTTCAACCAACGGAAGATCGTCCTCCGGCGATTCTCGTCGCGCTCAACGATCATCACCTGATCGGCCGTGAACTCATCGACCAAGCGCGAAGACTGCGTTGCCAGTATCACCTGTGTTGCAGGAGTGACCGCCTTTACCATGCCGGCCAGCGCCGATATGGCTGCCGGATGGAGTCCGAGTTCCGGCTCGTCTACAATAATAACCTTTGGGCGCAGTTCCGGCGGCTGCATGAATAGCGTTGTCAGTGCCATAAAACGCAATGACCCATCGGACAACTGGTGAGGTCCAAAGAGGTAATCAGAGCCCTTTTCCCGCCAATTCAGCCGAACATAGTTTTCATTCTCGGTTGAAGGTGCCAAGTCGAAGTCCTCAAACTGGGGTACAATCAGTTGGATATGGCGCACGATGCGGTCGTAGTATCGTTTTCCGCTGTTTTTTTTCATAAGTCCGCACAGAAAGGCCGCCAGATTTCCACCATCGCTTCGCAAAAATCTTGAATCGTCGATGTATCCTTCGCTTCGGATCTTTGCCGTAGCTGATGTATCGTGAAACTGAAATACCTGGCATTGCGAGAGCAGATTATATACAACCTGACAGGTTTGGTCCCCTTTGTCCGCAAACTCCTTTAACTGGGATTCACGCACGCCTCCACCGAGTTTGACTGTTTGTGGAGTAACTCTTCTTGCAGCGTGGTACACAATGGTCTCATCCTTAAGGAACAGCCGTCCGGTCGCATCGCGGCCCAGTACAAAAGCGTACTCATCCCTCGCTTGTGCGTCCTCAAACCGCAACCGTGCCGACACCTCAGACGTGATCTTGGCCCCGAAGTACAGCAGGGAATCGGCAAATCCCCGATCCGCTACATACTGCTGCAATGCACCGGTGGTCATGTAGTTCAGCATCTTGAAAAACGACACAAGGTTGCTTTTACCTGCGCCATTTGCGCCCAACATGACTGTAATCGGGCGCAACTCTATCGTTTGCCCCTCGGCATCGATGGACGTAAACCCTTTTAATTCTATACTCTTTAATTCAAGTTGATCAGCCATGCTTGTCTCCTTATCTGCATGAATCTTGATAGTCTCAAAAGTGATTTTCTATTCATCATTCTGCATTCATAATTTTCCCTATTCTGTCATACTCCTCCAGGCACTTGCGTTTGGACATAAACTCACCAAAGGCCTTTTTCTCTTTCTTTTTGAGCACCGGGAAGGTGTCGAGGATGTAAGCAGAGTCATCCCGCGAAAGGCCGTAGAGATGGGCCACGTAGGCGTCGATCTCGGCACGGAGTTGGGCCCGGTCGCCGGTGTCGCGCCGGTCGGGAAGACGGTCGTGCACCCCGCAGTGCGGACTCCTCTTCGTCATCGAACAAGCCGCCATTGTAACCCATGATACCATATTCTGGATCACCGTCGTTAACAGCCCCAATCAAGCCTTTTAGATGCTTCCATAGATCGTACTGATCGGTGTCGCGGCGCTGTCCCCAACGGAATTTGTGGGCTTCCATACAGAGCGACTGGATGGAGTGCCGTCGATAGAGATCTGCTTTGTCCGGGTCTGTCGGCAGGAGTCTGCGGGCTTCGGCATAAAATAGAAACAGGCAGCGGTAAATTAGCTTAACCGCGCTTTCGAATATCTCGGCGCGCTCTTCCTCAGTATATTCCTCTCCGCTTTTTTGGGTATCAAAAATGAATCCGTTACAGATGTATTGCAAAACTTCGTCCACCTGTGCGAGAAACGGCTTTTCAACCTGTTCTTCAAGCACCTGCTCCGATTGATCTCTATCATGATCGAGCCGGCACTTGTAGATGCCGACGGATTCGTCATGGCTGGTTTCTTCCGAGGCATCGGTTTCTTCAGCAATAAATGAATCCTTGTGAAAGAAGCGCTCGAAAAGTCCGTATTCCGCCTCGTCGGAGTCTTCTAAAGCCTCTGCTAAGGGGAGTTCTACGTAGTCTTCATAGGGCCTGGAACTTTTGGTAGAGTACAGACGCCACCGATCACCATCTGTCAGGATACCCCAATTGAGGTTTCGCTGTTTGAGTTGGGCCAATAGCTTGGCAGGGTAGAAACGGCCTACCGAAGTATCCTCTATGTCCGATCCTGGCGGAGTGAGACAGAAAACGCTGATGCACTTGGTGAACCCCCAGTCTTCATAAAGCGGGTAAACGCCGGGACCTGACGGGCTGCCCGGAGGGACAAACTCAAGATAACCCAGTGCCTGTTTCATAAATGAATTCCACAGCGACTCTATATCTTGGATGTTGCGAGAACGCCATGTCTGAGCAAGCGTAGCCATTCGCCCCTGTGCCGCATCATCAAGTGTAACACTATCTTTCAATTCATCGATGAAAAGCGAGCTGAACAGGCCGTTGTTATTCATAGTGCCAGCGTCTCCTTTTGATTAACGACAAAAGTATGTTGTTTGAAGCGAAGGAACGGCCGCGATGCCAGGGCACTGTCATGCTGCAAAACGAAAAGAAGCCCTGGTGCATTCTTCTTGTCCCAAAATTCAACTTTGGTAGCGAACTCCTCAACGGCACTGGCTCGGCCGGACCATGTAGCTTTTAAAAATTCAATTCCTGATACAATTAGAACTGGCTTTCGGCATTTGTCTTTCAAAAACTCGAATAGCTTAGGGACAGAGAATTGGCTGATGTTCCCGCTAAGCGTTTCATCTGCTGCAAAAAGCTCCAGCAGGTCAATGTGCTCGGAATCCGTTTGGCGAGCCAGCTCAGCAGCCCATTCCTTCTGTCCGTCATACCCGTGGGTGAGCACAATACAGGCCCTTCCGCGAGGACGGGAAGCCAAACTTTTTACAAATTCAACCATCTCTATGATATCATTCATCATTCATCATTTCTAACTCATCATTCTGATGCGGCTCCCGATTCTCGAAATGTGCGGTGAGGAATTCAATTGTAGAAAAGCCCGGCTTAAGTCTGATCTGATCGAGATTATGAGTGGTCTCGTATCGCAGCCAGCCACGGTCATGGAGCCCTTCGATTTGTTGGCGAAATAATGCCACATCCAGCCCAAAGACGATGGCCGGCGAGCCGGGTGTAACAGCCATCTCGCCGACCTGCGAGAGCTGGACTTCATTTGCAGCACAAAAATCGTAAATCATGGCTGTAAAAACAAGGGGAGTGAAACCGGTATAACGATGGCGATAGAGCTGATTATCAGCCGATATATGTAGAAGTTCAAGTTTGTTGAAATTACGTTTCGTGTAAGCGTCAATGATAAAGCGAATTTCCTTGGGAACATGATCATCAACAGTTTTTTTGGAATATTGGTCCCTTAGCTTTTTTTTGAAATATTCCTGCCACTCCTCTTGAGTCATGGCCGCCTCTTTCGCCAATACATGATTAAACACTTCAAACCAGATCAAATTCTGATATGAACCTGCACCCTTGTAATGGCACCATTCGAGAGTGCCGTGCCCTTCAAGGAAAACATCATGTTCGGCGATGATCAAGCCGATTGGCGTGAGAGTCTGGCTACCCGTTTGAATAAGGCCCATCGCTGCGCCAATACTGATAAGGCTTGCAACCTGGCCATCCGGCAGACCGGAGTTTTCGATTAAAACATTCCGGCTTATCTTTTTTGTACTTCTATTTTCATAAAGAAAGCTTAGAACACGGGAAAAATGATTGACTTCAAAAAGATGGCTTCGACTGATCTGGAATTTTCGCCGGTTGATTTTTTTTGAAACAGGCGTTTTTTTTGAATCTTGTGAGGGTCGCTGTGGTCTCAATGATTTGTCCACTGAGGTTTGAGGCGTTGAAGCACCACTTTTTTTTCCTGCTTGTTCGACTATGATCGAAGGCGTTTTTTTTTCGCTTGGTTTCTCACTCCTGGAATTTGGAGATGATGCTTTTGGTTCTGGTTTATTAGGCGGATCTTCAAAAAGCTGCAACTGTATCTTTTTTTCTTCGGTAGAGTTCAAGGTTTCCTTTTCAATTTCAAGTGTGGCTGTATGGATATATTCAATAAGTTTGATTAACGTGACGGCGTTTTTGACGACACCTTGAACATCCCCAAGATCTTCCACTGAGGCGGCAAGGACTCCGGAGAGATTTTCAAAACGATTTAGCAGGCTTTCGGCAATCGGTTTAATGTCTTTTCTTGGAATTGCATAGGTCAGAATTAACTCCAGAAGGGCTTCATCTGTGTGCGACTCCGGAGCTTCGCCCCAAAAACGTTCTCTTAATCTTTCCCTGTGGCCTTTAGTTTTATGCTCAGGTTTTTTATTCATTTTCTATAATGATGGACACATTATTTTTGAAATTGATAGCATACCAAATCATCAGGAATAAACAATACTGAATTTTATAATAAAAACGTCGAAAATAAATTAATAAATTGGATAATGTGTATTAAAAATTCAATTATATTAAATAATTATATCAATACATAGATGGCATTATAATCATTGAGCATAATCAACCCGGCTTTCCAGCACATCAGGCTCTATATGCGCAGCTTTTATGCCTTCATATTGAACCAAAGCCTCCTTCAAGTCGGCCCTGACCATATCTCTAAGCATTTTTGGTTCTTCAACATAAGCTTCAGGGCCTAAACTCATGACCCACTGTTTAATTTCGTCCAGTCCGACAACTTGAAAAGTCAGTTCCAGCGCCCCTGCCCCACGCAACTGACCGGAATAACGACCTCGGTTTTCCACAGATTAAAAAGCTCGAGTTGACGATACGGTTCTGTTTGGCCCCGACAAGCTTTTCACCTTCAACAATCAGAACGCTCTTTTTACCCAAATTTTTAACTTTGAGCTCTGGAACACTGTCCTCAGTATCCAGTTCGGTAATTTGAATTAACTTTTCATCTAAAGCCTGTTCAAGTACTAGATATTCCAGCTCAATTCCATTGGGTGCCAGCAATGGGAAAACCGTTGAGTTTTTATAAACCTGCTTGCGTGCAACTTTAGCAATTTCAAGAAACGATTTGATTGGGTCCATGATATCCTCCTTTCGTTTTTAAAAGGAGTTTACCATGTGTAATTGTCAGATTAGGTCAAAGTGAACGAAAAATTCCCATTTTTGCAGGATGCGGATAAGATTTTTCAAGCGGCTACTTGGCGTGTTCTGATGGAAAACAGGGATCCAATTACAGAGTATCTACAGGCGGCATCCTGATCCAGAAAACGTTTTTTTGGCAAACAAACAATTAAAGTTGTGATTTTCGGGTAAAAGTATCACAAATTCCAATAATAACGAGATATTTTGTAATAACATAGACTTGACCGATTGTAAATGAAATCGTTGAGTGAAAGTTTCCTTTTTAATCTGTATAATCACATCTTGTTTTTTGCTGCTGTTTTTTTAGATTAGGAAATCATACAGGCCTTTGTAATTAAAAGGGAAATATAGACTACCGGAAAACGATCCATACGAAAATCTGTTTCCGTTTTCCCTGGACGGGAACAACCTGGACGATTTTTACAAAGGAAAGACCAGGAAAGATGAGTAAAGCAGGGTAAAAGCAGATTATGGCAAAATTATGGCAAAATTATGGCAAAAATCTTCAAAAAACGCGAAAAAGGCTCAGCTTGGCGGAGCCGAACCTTTCTCTAACCTACCGTTATCCCTCCAGTTTTTGTTGGTACGCCCGGCCCGATTCGAACGGGCGGCCTACGGATTCGAAGTCCGGCGCTCTATCCGGCTGAGCTACGGGCGCAAAATTTAAGCCGTGTAAAAAATCCCCTTTTGCCCAATTTCTGCGTCAGACTCAGATTTTAACCCGCCACCGAACTTTGGCGGGTTAATCCTCGAAATACTTAGTGTATGTCTGTGGTTAAAATCTTCGTATTCCTTGAACTTAAGCAAAATTGGACATTTTCCACGGCTTAAATGATAAAGGAAATGGGGTGAGTGACGGGACTTGAA
>JAFDHL010000154.1 GCA_019308785.1 Deltaproteobacteria bacterium | reverse complement strand
GCTATCCGTGACCGTGATCTTTCAGCCGAAATTATAGGGATCAATCTCTTTCGATACAAGTTGAGCGCCTTTGCAATAAGTTCTTTTTATGCCGGTGTGGCCGGGGCCTTATGGGTCACCTTTCTTAAGGTTGTCACCCCGGACCATTTTCCTTTTATCCTGAGTATCCACTACTTAGCCATGGTTATTGTAGGGGGCTTAGGGAGCATCCTGGGTTCCATTTTTGGGGCCATTTTCATGACCCTGCTCCCGGAGATTCTGAACCATCTATCCGAAATAGTAAAAATGCGTGCACCGGGGTATGAAGAGATTTTTGTTCCCATGAAAGAGGTGATCTTCGGGCTTTTGATTGTACTTTTCCTTGTGTTTGAGCCCCGTGGCCTCGCTGAAATCTGGAACCGGGTCAAGAATTTTTTCAGGCTCTGGCCTTTTTCGTATTAACACAGACTTCGTTAAGTGGTTATTATTTGAATTCATATCGTTTGCCCAAAAACTGGGCACTTGATATGATTGAAGTTCTAATATGTTGGTTTTATCCCGCCAGGCGGGACTTATTTTCCAACTCAACGACTCAACCACTCAACTATTTGACGATCTCTGTAATATACTCCATCTGAAAGGAGGTGAAGATGTAGGATTTTGGATTTTGCCCGGCACAAACCCGCCTGCCGTCCGGCGGGCAGGTACGGCGGACCTTCGGGATTGGGGATTTTGGATTGTCCAGTAAGGAAATTTGAATTATTCATTTTGAAGATTATTGATTTGTTTCGAGAGGAGATAATTAACCATTTATTCAAACAAAGGGGGGAGTTGTGATGAAAAAGACAGGTATTTTTTTTCTCAGTTTGGTTTTGTGCGTGGGACTGTTCAGCGTAAGCAAGGCCATGGCCGAGCAGAATCCTACTATCTGTGCCGTACATCCATTTACCGGAAGATTTGCCTTTGCCGGGATCCACGGCGCTGATGCCATGGAAGATGCAATAGGTATGGCCAATGCGGAGGGAGGGGTCAACGGGAAAAAGATTGAATACTACTGGGCGGACGGCGAATACAAAAATGATGTGGGGATCGCCGCCTTTAAGCGCCTGTATGCCCAGCATAAACCCCATTGCATGTGGGCACAGAGTACAGGCATGACCAAGGCCCTGGCACCAGAGATAAACAGCCGCTACAAGGTCCTTTACTCTGCCTATACTTTTGCCGAGATGGCGGCTAATCCGAAAGAAAACCCCTACATGTTTCTTGCCGGACCAACGTATGCCGAGATGTTCGCAGTCCTTCTCAAATACATTGCCAAGGAAAAACCGGGCGCCAATATAGCGTTTTTCTATAGCGATACCGAGTTTGGGCGGGAACCGATTCCTGCCGGCAGGGAGTTGTGTAAAAAGATGGGCCTGAAATTAGTCGCGGAAGAGATTTCCAAGGTGGGTGGTGTGGACATATCTACACAGATACTGGATATGAAACGGAAAAAGGTGGATTACTGCATCTTTCAAGGATTTGTGGTCACCCCTATTCAGACGGTAATCAAACAGGCAAAAGACTATGCATTCAAGTGTAAGTTCATGGGCACATTCTGGTCAACCGAGAAGCACCTGTTGGATCAATTAAAGGGATTTGCTGATCAGTATATGGGCGTGACAGCCTATTCCTACTATTATCAGGACGAGTTCCCAATGATCAAGAAGATCAGGGCGTGGAACAAAAAGCATCATCCCAAGTTTGCCGAGTATCGTTCCCAGGCCTATATGCAGGTCTTTATGGGCACGACGCTTTTTGTAGAAGCTCTCAGGCGTGCTGATAAGACAGGGGCCATTACAGGAGACAGCCTGGCCAAGGCTATTCAATCCATCAAGAATTTTGATGTGGGCGGGCTTATGCCTCCGGTCACCATCAAGAACAACAGCATCCCCGTAGGAAGAGTTGTTCGAGGCAATTTAAAGACCTTGAAATTTGATCCTGTTTCGGATTGGATTTCTTTAGACTAACCTTTGCATGTGTATGAGTTATTTCTGTCCCTGGATTGATTGGGGACAGGAATAAAACATAGGTGGAATTTTTATCATGGAACTCTTAACGCTTCCAGCGCTGCTTAAGAGAAATGTTCTCAGGTTCGGCGACAAGAAAGTGGCCATCCGTGAGAAGGAATTCGGTATCTGGCAGTCGGTCACCTGGAAGGGCTATTATGAAAACGTGAGGGATTTTGCCCTCGGTCTCCACCAGCTTGGTTTCAAGCGCGGAGACAAGCTTTCCTATGCCGGAGATAACCGGCCTGAAGGGCTATTCTCTGAATTAGCTGTCCAATGCCTTGGCGGGGCCATTGTTGGGATCTACCCGGACAGCCACCTGGATCAGGTGGAATATATTATCAATCATTCTGACTCCACCTTCGTGGTGGCCGGTGACCAGGAGCAGGCAGATAAGATCTTAGACATCAAGGAGAAATGCCCTCAAGTATTGAAGTTGATTGTGGACGATCCAAAGGGTCTGAGACGCTATGATGACCCCATTTTGGCTTACTTTAAAGATATTCAGAAGTCAGGCCGTGAATTGGCTGAAAAGGAGCCCCATCTCTTTGCGGAGATGATCGAAAAAGTAACTCCCGATGACGTGGGTATGATCAATTATACATCGGGTACAACAGGAATGCCCAAGGGGAGCATGATCACCCACAAGAATATGTTCAGCGTGGCCAGGGCCCAGGACACGGTGGATGCCGCTACGGATACTTTCGAATATGTCTCTTTTCTCCCTCTTCCCTGGATTGGGGAACAGGAATTCGGTGTTTATTGGTCCTTGTACAAGGCATTTACGGTCAATTTTCCGGAAAAGGTGGAAACCGTACAGGAAAATATTCGTGAAATCGGCCCTCATATCATGCTGGCACCTCCCCGAATATGGGAGAGGATGTGTTCTGATATCCAGGTAAAAATCCAGGATGCAGCCTGGATAAAGAGGCTAACTTATAAAATATTCCTGCCGGTGGGGTACAAAATAGCGGGTTTTAAATTAGAGAAAAAGGAGCCACCGATTGGGTTGAAGTTTTTATACTGGTTAGCCTATGTTTTCCTTTTCAGGGCATTGAAAAATTATTTAGGGCTTTCCCGGCTTGTTCATGTATATACGGGCGGCGCTCCTCTGGGGCCGGAGATCTTCAATATGTTTCAGGCCTTAGGTGTCAATATCAAGCAGGCATACGGGATGACCGAACAGACGGCCGCTTCTATCATTCACCGGACCGATGACATCCGGCTGGATACAGTGGGGAAGCCTCTCCCAGGACTTGAGTTCAGGATCTCCGATACAGGAGAGTTGTTGTCCAGAGGAAATACCATCTTCAAGGGTTACTATAAAAGTCCCGAGGCCACGGAAGAGGCCCTCCGGGACGGATGGTTTCATTCGGGAGATGCGGCCCTTATTGATGATGACGGACACATTATTATTATTGATCGCATGTCCGACGTCATGAAATTGATAGACGGCAGTAAATTTTCTCCCCAGCTTATTGAAAACAAGTTGAGGTTCAGCCCTTTCATTATTGATGCGGTGATAATTGGTCAGGAAAGGCCATTCATTGCTGCCATGATTGCCATCGATATGGCCAACGTGGGTAAGTGGGCAGAAAACAATCAGCTTCCCTATACCACCTTTACGGACCTTTCCCAGAAAGAACAGGTCTATAATCTTATTGCGGGAGAAGTTGCAAAGACTAATGAGTCGCTTCCAAAGGTGGCTAAGGTGAGGAAGTTTGTTCTTCTGTACAAAGAGTTAGATGCTGACGATGATGAGTTAACCCGAACGCGGAAGGTAAGGAGAAAATTTGTGCTCGAGAGGTATAAAGATCTCATCGAAGCCCTTTATGGGGACCGGGAAGAACTGGAAGTGGAGGCAGATATCCGTTACCAGGATGGAAAGGGCTTTCGGATGAAGACGGTTGTCAAGGTAAAACAGGTTGAACCGTAAAAGCTAAACTGAATTTTAGAAAATGGGTGAGACTACTCACGTAGTCAGCCTGAAGGTGTTTAGACTGAAGACTGAAGGGGAAAGAGGACCGAAAGAGTTCTTTTCAGGGATAAAGCAGTTACAATAATACAATAGGAGCCCCATGTGTACCACGTTCAGGCCTTTACTAATCCCGCGTTTCGCGGGACCTTCAGCCTAAATAACCTGAGTACTTACGAAAATGGAAGATAAAGAAAAATACCAGCTTCGGGTCGAAGATATCTATCTCAGCTTTGGGGGTCTCCAGGCCTTGAATGGTGTGACTACAGGGGTCAAGAAGGGAGAGATATTTTCCATTATTGGCCCAAATGGCGCGGGCAAGACATGCCTTTTAAACTGTATCAATCGATTCTATTATCCGGAAAAAGGCAGTGTTATATTGGAAGGCAGGGACATCTCACGTTTGAAACCCCATAAAATAGCCGGTCTCGGCATTGCCCGCACATTCCAGAATGTTGAACTTTTTGGCCATATGAGTGTCCTTGATAACATTAAACTCGGTGCCCACGTCCATCTGAAGTCAGGCTCCTTGTCAGGAGGGATTTACTACGGCAAATCTCGAAAAGAGGAGATCGTCCTGCGTAAACACATTGAGGAGAGAATTATAGATCTTCTGGAAATCGAGCAAATAAGGAAAAGTATTGTGCATTCCCTGCCCTATGGACTCCAGAAGCGTGTCGAATTAGCCCGGGCCCTGGCCATGAGGCCCAGAATACTCCTTTTAGATGAACCGGCTACGGGCATGAATCTTGAAGAGACAGAGGATATGGCCCGTTTTATTTTGGATATAAACGAAGAATGGGGAGTTACAATTGTCCTGATCGAGCACGATATGGGTGTGGTTATGGATATCTCGGATCGGATTTGTGTGCTGGATTTTGGCATAAAGATCGCCGAGGGAAAACCGGAGGAGATCAGGCACAATGAACAGGTCATCAAGGCATATTTGGGTGAGGAAGACATAACTTACTCCAGGCTAGGGGCATAGGGTTGGGTATTGGGTCATAAGGGTTAAGCTATTTTTGCGCCGGATGGACTGTGGAAGGTCTACTGAAAAAAATTAACGTCGAACTCGCCAAAGGCGAGCAAGCACTTGTCCGCCTCCGGCGGATCGAATGATCAATGGGAAAAGATGAAGAAACAAACTTATGATCTGGAAGAAAGGCTGCTCGAATATTCGGTGAGAATCATAAAGATCGTTGAACAGCTACCAAATACCAGAGCAGGCAACCATGTTGCGGGCCAATTGTTAAGATCGGGAACTTCACCTTATCCAAACCATGGTGAAGCCCAGGCAGCGGAGTCCCAAAAGGACTTTATCCATAAGCTTCGCATTTCATTAAAGGAACTTCGGGAGACTCAGAGATGGTTAAAACTTATTCAGCGTGTACCAATAATTAACAAACCTGAACTATTAGATGGTATTTTACAGGAAACAGAAGAATTAATTAAGATTTTCGTTACGAGTATCAAAACGGCCGTTCGACAGGCTCACGGCCCTGAGCGGAGTCGAAGGGCTGAAAAGAAACAAAAATAGTCATTAAAGGTTCGGCATTGGTTTTTTTATTCGATTTTAAAATAATTTGAGGAGCGGAGCGACATCATTATTCGACATTGGACGTTGGACGTTCGATGTTGGACGTTCATCTTTTAAAACAACTTAGCGCTTATGGGTATTGGATAGTAGATTACTACCTAATAAACTTTGAATCGCGCTTTAAGTGGGAAACCTGGAACCGATCGCTTTAGGCGCAAGAGAACTCTGAATGGATCCACTGTTAGCAGTCAATAATATTGAGGTCATCTATCACAATGTCATCCTCGTCTTAAAGGGGATGTCTCTCAATGTCGAAGAGGGTCAGATTGTAACCATCCTGGGCAATAACGGGGCAGGAAAGACTACAACCCTCAAGGCCATTTCAGGGCTATTGAAATCAGAGGATGGAGAGGTCACGGACGGACAGATTCAGTTTCAGGGAAAACGGATTGATAAGAAATACCCCGAGGAAATTGTCCGTATGGGTATATTCCAGGTGATGGAGGGAAGGCGGGTATTTGAGGATTTAACCGTCGAAGAAAACCTTATTGCAGGCGGCCATACCAACAAGAGCAGAACGAAGATGAAACAGGACATGGGCATTGTCTACGACTATTTTCCAAGGCTTAAAGATCGAAAAAACATTCTTGCCGGCTATGTCAGTGGGGGTGAACAACAGATGTTAGTGATTGGCCGGGGCCTGATGTCCACGCCCGAATTAATGCTTTTGGATGAACCTTCCATGGGGCTGTCTCCTCTTTTAGTTTCCGAAATTTTCAGGATCATCCAAAGGATTAACAAGGACGAGGGGGTCAGTATACTATTGGTGGAACAGAATGCCCGGCTGGCTCTTAGCATAGCCGAACATGGCTACGTCATGGAGAATGGTCGAATCGTTTTAGATGACACGGTTGATAAGCTCAAGGAAAATGCGGATGTAAAAGAATTCTATCTGGGTCTCACCGAAGTGGGAAAGAAGAAGAGCTATCGCGATGTGAAACACTACAAAAGAAGGAAGAGGTGGCTGACATAAAAAAACTCAATCCCGCCCATGTGGCAGCCATTGCAAAAACCGTAAATACCTGCCCTTATTTCACTCTTCTCTCCATGGAAATCAGGTCTCTTGATTGGGGCGAATCACGTCTGGAAGTGACAATTCAAGAAAAGCATCTCCAGCCTTACGGGATGGTGCACGGGGGTGTTTGTGCTTCTTTGGCGGATGCCGCTATCTACTGGGCCGTGTATTCAGGGATGGAGGAGACCGTGGGTCTAACCACCGTGGAGATAAAGTTGAACTACCTGGCCCCGGTATCGGCCGGCCGCCTGATTGCGAAAGGCAAATGCATAAAGGTCGGAAAGAGTATCTGCTTAGGGGAGGCATCTGTTGAAGATGATAAAGGCAATCTTGTGGCCCATGGCACTTCTACAATGATGGTTCTCGATTCATTAAAGATTCAGGATCAGTCCCAGGTCCCGCCTAAGTTTATTGACTAATCGGATTGTCCGGCAAGGAACTGTCTTGCAATTTTCTGCGCAATAAGAGGTGCATTGCCGCCTGAGCGGTTGTTGATGATGACGTTGATTTGAACGTCATCCTCGATTGCTGTGCGCATGATATCGACTGTTTCATCTATCATTTGCGGGTCCACCATGCCGTCCACTATGGCACTA
>JAFDHL010000005.1 GCA_019308785.1 Deltaproteobacteria bacterium | reverse complement strand
ACGCCCAGGACACAGGATATGGCCTAAACCCGGGCAGCCCGCCGCCCGCCTTGGTTTGCAGGATTGCCAAGTCCAGCGCTCTGGCCGAGTCGATTCTGAAAAAAGAGTCCCATGACCTTCGGTTTGGCAAGATCGGTCCGGGTTTTTAGGCGCCAGACTTAAGAATCCATATATGGGAATTGGATGGATTCATATCTCATGCGAATAGTTTTCCTAATCCTAACTCCCTACTCCTTTACTGTTGGCGGCTCCGAATCTTCTTTCCCTTCTTTGAAAATCCAGGATGGCCGCAAGGTATTCGTTTTTGTCAAAATCAGGCCACAGGGTGTTCGTGACATAGATTTCACTATATGCGATCTGCCACAGAAGAAAATTACTGATCCGATATTCGCCGCTTGTTCTGATGAGCAAGTCAGGGTCAGGCATATCTGACGTGTAAAGGAAGTCTGAAACCAGTTTCTCTGAGATGTCAATAGAAGTTATGATTCCGTTTTCAACCTTTCTGGTTATTTTTTGGATTGTATCCAGCAACTCCTGTCTGCCGCCGTAACTAAGGGCCAGTGTCAGAACCATATTCTGGTTAGAAGCGGTTTTCCCTATTGTGTCAAGGAGGACTTTCCTTGTGTCTTTGGGGAGTTTGTCAGTTCTTCCGATGGTTCGGAGCTGTATTCCATTTTCCTGCATCTCCTTCAGCTCGCTTTTGAGAAAGTGCTTCAGGAGCTTCATCAGGGCCAAAATTTCATTTTTTGGTCTTTTCCAGTTTTCTTCTGAGAATGCATAAAGCGTTAGCCATTGAATTCCGATTTCGCGGCTGGTTCTGACAATTGTCCTTACCGCTTCTGCTCCCTGTTGATGTCCCATAACACGTGTCATACCCCTCTCTTTGGCCCATCTGCCATTGCCATCCATAATTATGGCCACATGTTTCGGTAATTTTTTAGGATCAATATTGGACATTGTTTAAGATATGTTAGGTTGGCCTGTTGAGATGGTTGGCTGAGCGATTTTAGAATTCAATGATCTCTTTTTCCTTTTGGGCAGTGATTTCCTCTATTTTTTTAATGAATTCATCTGTTATTTTTTGCACATCGTCATGACACATATGAAACTCATCTTCTGAGATCTCTTTTTCGGTTTTCAACTCCTTGAACATTTCATTTGCTTCCCGTCTATGGTTACGGATGGCAATTTTGCTGTCCTCAGCCATTTTTTTTGCCAATTTGGCCAGCTCTTTCCGCCTTTCTTCGGTCAGTGGAGGAATAGATATCCTGATGATCTTGCCATCATTCATGGGAGTCAAACCCAGTTCGGATTTCAGGATGCACTTTTCTATGTTGCCTATTATGGATTGATCCCATGGCTGAATGGTGATGAGGCGGCTTTCGGGCACAGAGATTGAGGCGACCTGTTCGAGTGGCATTTGAGTATCATAACAATCGACCTTGATGCCCTCCAGTAATGCCGTGGAAGCTCGACCGGTCCTAATCCTCATAAATTCCTTTTTGAGGGCCTCACCGGTCTTGATCATATTCTCACGTAGTTCGGAAAGGATTTCATCCTTCATGATTTTTCTCCTAATGTAATTACTCAGGTTATTTAGGCCGAAGGTCCCGCGGAACGCGGGATTAGCAAATGGCTGAACGTGGCACACATGGGGCTCCTGGTTATTGTATTATTGTAACTGCTTTATCCCTGGAAAAAATATTTAGTTCTCTTTTCCCTTCCCGTCCTCCGCAGTAGCTTTGCTACGGAGGGTGGACAGTCTTCAGTCTAAACACCTTTAGTCTGATTACGTGAGCAGTCACTTCCTAATGATGAAAGCCTTCAGCTATCAGCTGTCAGCGTTCAGCCAGCCCGAGGCTGACGTCTAATTTCTGGATGCTGAATGCCTACCCCGTAATTAACGTCCCTATCTTTTGTCCGGATATGACTTTCATGATATTGCCTTTTTTCTTTTGATTGAAGACAATAATAGGCAATTTTTGGCCCATTGCCAAGGACACACTCGTAAGGTCCATGACCTTTAAATTCCTTTTGAGCACCTCACGGTATGTCAGCTCAGAAAATCGTTTTGCGGAAGGGTCTAATTCAGGATCAGCATTATAAACCCCATCCACCCTTGTCGCTTTTAAAAGGACATCCGCCTCGATTTCTATAGCCCTGAGAGCCGCGGCAGTATCAGTAGTGAAATACGGATTACCGGTTCCTGCGCCAAAAAGGACAATACGATTTTTGGAAAGATGGCTGGTGGCTCGCTCTCTAATATAGGGTTCGGCAATCTTGATCATATCGATCGCGGTCATGATTCTTGTTTCGGACCCGATACGCTGTAAGACTTCACCTAACGCAAGGGCGTTAATAATTGTTGCCAGCATGCCCATATGGTCAGCTGAGACACGTCCTACCCCGTAAGCAGCAGACTGAAGGCCCCTGAAAATATTCCCGCCCCCGATCACAATCGCCACTTGCACACCAAGCTTATGGACGGAAGAAATTTCGGAGGCCACATTGTCAAGCATAGCGGGATCGATCCCAAAACCCTGATCCCCCATGAGGGCCTCCCCGCTCAATTTGAGCAGGATTCGCTTGAAATGCGGTTTATTCTCGGTCATCCACAGACTCCAGGTTGATAGTCATCGGATGTTTACTGCCTGCTGCGTAATTACTCAGGTTATTTAGGCCGAAGGTCCCGCGGAACGCGGGATTAGTAAAGGGCTGAACGTGTTACACATGGGGCTCATATTTTACTATAACTGCTTGTAACTGCTTTATCCCTAAAAAAATTTCAGTTCTCTTTTCCCTTCAGCCTTCAGTCTAAACACCTTCAGCCTGACTACGTGAGTAGTCACAACTGCTTTATCCCTGAAAAGAACTCTTTCGGTTCTCTTTCCCCTTCAGTCTTCAGGCTAAATACCTTCAGCCTTACTACGTGAGTAGTCACCCTACTTACTTTTGTGGAGCAAAGTGGGGCTAATCGGATTCCCCGAGTTGAAACCGGACAAATCGTCTGATTACGATATTTTCTCCTGTCTTGGCCATCATCTCGTTTAACAGATCTTGCACCGTGATGTCCGGGTTCTTCACAAATGGCTGTTCCAGAAGACAGGCCTCAGAAAAAAACTTCTTGAGCTTTCCTTCAACAATTTTTTCAATTATATTTTCAGGTTTCCCGGAGTCTCTTACCTGGGTAGCATAAATATCCTTCTCTTTTTCCACGATATCTTCAGGTACTCTTGGCCGGTCAATGGCCACGGGACTGGTTGCAGCGATCTGCATTGCTATGTCTTTTACCATATTTGTAAAATCTTCGACCTTGCCGGTAAAGTCGGTTTCACAATTTATCTCCACAAGGACCCCGATCTTACCGCCGGCATGTATATAAGACTGCACTTGGCCTTGAGAAGTAACACGGCCGCCACGCTTTTTGGCCGTGGCGATTCCTTTCTTTCTCAAATGGTCAATGGCCTTGCCGATATCTCCATTACACTCATTAAGGGCTGTTTTACAGTCCATGATGCCGACGCCGGTCTTTTCTCTCAACTCTTTTATTATCGAAGTAGAAATTGCCAATTTGGGTTTTCCTCCATCCTCTGCTAATCGGTTGAAGATTTTCAGTGTTCAATTAATCAATCGTCATTCTTCAATGGCTGTTTCCTTGGAATCTATATCATTAGTTGTTTCCGGCGCTTCCTTTTTTGGAAGAATTATGACTTCAGGCCCACCACTTTCATCCTCTTCGGATACGGATACTTCTGCTTCAGCCGCTTCCTGTTCTTTACGCAATTCATCCTCTGCCTTTAATCGTTCCTCGGCAAGATTGTGGCCTTCGATGGATGCATCAGCGATTTTAGAGCATATCAGTCTTATGGCTCGAATGGCATCATCATTGCCGGGAATAATGAAGTCTATTTCATCGGGATCGCAGTTCGAATCAGCGATAGCGACCACCGGAATTCCGAGTTTTCTGGCCTCCCTGACAGCTATTTTTTCTCTTTTTGGATCAACCACGAAAAGGGCTCCGGGCAGTTCGTCCATATCCTTGATGCCGCCCAAGTTCTTTTCCAGGTTGAATAACTCCTTTTCCATCTTCAGAATTTCTTTTTTCGTGTACCGATTTATAGAACCGTCGGCCTTCATGGCTTCCAGCTCTTTGAGACGGGTGATGCTTTTTCTAATGGTCTGGAAATTGGTTAATGTACCTCCAAGCCAGCGGTTCACTACACAGAACATTCCACAACGTTCACTTTCTTCGATAACAGAGTCGCGAGCCTGCTTTTTTGTCCCAACGAAAAGCACCGAATATCCTTCAGACACTGTACTGACAATGAAATCGTATGTGATTTTAAAAAGTCTGACCGTTTTTTGCAGGTCAATGATATGAATCCCTTTGCGCGCTCCAAATATGTAGGGTTTCATCTTGGGGTTCCAACGCCTTGTCTGGTGTCCAAAATGGACGCCTGATTCCAAAAGCTCTTTCATGTTAATGACTGCCATTCGATTCTCCTTTTTGCGAGACCTTTTGAGATCTCCGTGCCACGGTTTTTCCTCGGTTCAGAATGACTCGCACCCTGAGGCATACAGGGCACCGGGGCAATATTCTGAACGTGCGAATTACGTAGAGTATGGCCTTGAGGTTATTGGTCTACTCTGATATATTTAATAATCTGTGACTTACAGCTAACTTAAAAGTAGGCACGGTTGGCTGTAAGCCATGTGCCTGTTTTTTGCCAATAACCGAGAAAGAATTATCGGCAAAATTCATAACCGAAAATATATAACAACAGCAATTTTATTTTGCAAGCAAAAATTGAAATTAGAGACCCATGAAGGGTTATAATACTAAAGGGCGTGCAGAAGATGGATGAACAGATCAAGAAAAGCCTCAAAAAGGCGGTTGAGCATAGCGAGGTCAGTTTGACACGCTCCATCCTGCGGTGGAAATACAAAAAGGGGGGCAATCAAGTCCCTGTAGATCATCAACTCGAAAATGAAGCCCGGGAAATCGCCGGCCGGATGCATCAGGTCATTGCAAAAAGGGGCAAAAACGTATGGAACGAATTAAAAGCAGTCTATGTTAAAGGCAACAAAAAAAAAGGAGGCTCGAGCAGGTGAACCAAAACGAGTTGTTATTTGGGATTAGAAGTGATCTCGATGTGGTGGAGGAAGACAGGCTTTCACCGTTCGCCTGCCTGAGCCGTCATGCAGTAAGGAGAAAAGAAGAGGACGAAATAAATCAGGGTCACAGGCAAAGTTTTTCTGTGGATGCAGACCGTATACTGCATTCCCTGGCTTATTCCCGATACATAGACAAAACTCAGGTCTTTTACCTTATAAAAAACGATCATATTACACACCGGGTCTTGCATGTGCAACTCGTTTCCAAGATTGCAAGAACCATCGGCCGCCTTATCAGGCTTAATGAAGATCTAATCGAGGCAATAGCACTTGGGCATGACATAGGACATACGCCCTTCGGACATGATGGCGAAAAGCTTCTCTCCGCCCTCTGTGAATCCCATCATGTCGGGCGGTTTCTACATAATATACAAAGCGTCAGGTTCCTGCAGGACATAGAGAGGAAGGGTCGGGGTTGGAATCTGAGTTTGCAGGTACTGGATGGGATTTTCTGTCACAATGGAGAATTGCATAATCAGGCCCTGGAACCACAAAGAGACAAGAGTTTTGAAACGTTAGATGAAGAGATGATTCGGAAGGGGAAAGATCTATCGTTGGATAATTGGCCCATGACGCTTGAGGGATGTGTGGTCAGAATGGCCGGAAGGATGCAAGCGGGTCTTGGGGGACACCAACGGAACCATAGTTTATACACTTGTAGAGGACCTTGTTGCCAACAGCCTGGATAAACCCTCTGTATGTTTCAGCAGTGATGTAGGAGAGGCCCTGAGAGACCTTAAAATATTCAATGAAGAGCGCATTTACAAGAATAAGAAGGTCAAGGAACAGACTTATCAAATCAAGCTAATGTTTGAATTGCTGTTTGAGAAGTATTTCAGCGACCTTAAAACGGGAAACCAGGATTCTGATATTTTCATGGAGTTTTTGGATGGGATGAAATCGGAATACAGGGGAAGGACCCCAGCCGCAGGAATCGTGCGCGATTTTATTGCCGGCATGACGGACGAATATTTTTTGAATCAATGCCACAAGTATCTTGTCCCTCATACAAAATCCAGTTTCTTTTAGCTAAAAAATAGCGTTATAGTAGCTATAAAGTAGCTTGTTGTAATTACAGGCTTTTTTTATAAACATTTATTGACAAAACTGGTTGACAAAAACCAAACGAGTCTGTAAGGGTAAGGCCTTATTTAGGGATGTTAGCAAAAGCATTCTTAGCCAACTGGGTTTTTTCTCGTCTAAGAAGCATTAATAGTTCCGTAAAAAGTCATTTCACCTGTCATTGCGAGGAGCGAAGCGACGAAGCAATCTACTGATTTCAAACGGCACGACTTGAGCTCGCCGACAAGTCTGTTACAGATCCCGCTAAGAGCGGGACTTCGCGGAGTTTATCCCCGCCTTAAGGGGCGGAGGCTCGCAATGACGTACTTTTCGACTTTTTACGAAGCTGTCAAGCATTAAGCTAATAAAAAAACAAGCACAGAATAATCAAAATGGAGGCCATCAATATGGTTCAGGGTGGGGAGATTAAAGAAGGCGATACTATCTTGAAGATCGAAGATATCTACATGTATTTCGGTAAGGTGGCTGCCTTGGCCGGCGTGAGCCTGGAGGTGAAAAAGGGGGAGATTCACTCGATTATCGGTCCAAACGGTGCCGGAAAAACAGTGATGATGAACTGTATCAATGGCCTTTATCATCCCCAGAAGGGAAATATTTATTATAAAGGAGAGATGATCGATCGTCTTTCTCCACACAAAAGGGCTGAACTTGGAATTGGCAGGACCTTTCAGAAACTTGAGCTGTATGGGGGTATGACCGTGCTTGATAATATCAGGATGGGTTCCCATATACATCTCAAGACCGGAGTCCTGAGTGGGTCTGTCTATGTAGGTAAGACAAAAAAAGAGGAGATAAAAGAAAGGGAGTTTATTGAGGAGGAGATTATCGATCTCCTGGAGATAGAGAGTATCCGGGATCAGGTTGCGCATATGCTTCCCTATGGTTTACAGAAAAGGGTTGAGCTTGGAAGGGCCCTGGCGCTCAGGCCGGAAGTGATCCTTTTGGATGAACCCATGGCAGGATTGAACCTGGAAGAAGTAGAAGACATGGCCAGGTTTATCCTCGACATAAATGAAGAGGAACGCTGGAGGACAACGTGTGTGTTGGTCGAGCACGATATGGGAGTGGTCATGGACATCTCACACAGCGTTCTTGTCCTTAATTTCGGCAATGTCATTACTGATGGCCCCCCGGAAGAGGTTGGGAAGAACCCCGAGGTCGTGAAGGCATATCTGGGAGAAGAAGATCTTTATATATCGAGGAGATGAGATGAGTGAGGAAAAGATACAGATAACAGAAGAACTGACGATTCCCCAGTTATTTTTACATCAATGCAAGAGATATGGTAGCGGAAAGGTTGCCATGAGAGAGAAGGAGTTTGGAATATGGCTGCCTTACACCTGGCAGGACTACCTTGATAACGTAAAATACCTTTGCCTGGGAATGGTCAGCCTCGGTCTGAAGAAGGGGGACAAGGTGGCCATGATCGGCGATAACAGGCCGGAGGGGATCTGGGCGGAGATGGCTTCCATGTGCGCAGGGGCCATACCGGTATGGCTTTTTCAGGATTGTATGATGGAGGAGGTCAAATATATCATAGACCATTCTGACAGCAGGTTCTTTGTGGGAGAGACCCAGGAGGAGGTTGACAAGGCATTAGGCATTATGCCTGATTGCCCGAAATTGGAACATGTCATATGGGATGACCCAAAGGGGATGAGGAGATATCATCAGGAATTCCTGCATAGCATAAAGAAGACCCAGGAGATTGGCAGAGAGCTTGACGAAAAGGAGCCGGACCTTTTTGAAAAAATGATAAATGAAGGAAAAGGTGAAGATGTCTGCCTCCTGTTTTACACATCCGGGACAACGGCCCTTCCCAAAGGCGCGCTGCTCACACATTGGAACATGTTGAGTATGGGCAGGAGTCTCATGTCTGTTGACCCCTGTTATGATACCGATGACTTTGTATCCTATCTCCCCTTTGCATGGATCGGTGAGCAGATGATGTCCGTATCCTGCGGCCTTCAGGTGGGATATACCTTGAACTTCCCGGAGGAACCTGAAACGGCCCAGCATAATATTCGAGAGGTAGGGCCACATGTCATGTTTGCCGCCCCAAGGCTTTATGAGGGCCTGACCCGTCAGGTTCAGGTAAAATATCTGGATTCTACATGGATAAAGAGGAAGACATATGAAGTGGCCACAAAGATAGGCTATTATGTGGCTGAGCTGAACTTCGAAAAGAAGCCCATTCCGTGGTACTGGAAGGCATTGAAATATTTTGCTCACACAATTATGCAGAAGAAGCTCAAGGACCACCTTGGGATGTCGCGGCTCCGGCACTGTTACACCGGCGGTGCGGCAATGGGCCCGGACCACTTTCGTTTTTTCCATGCCCTTGGTGTGAACCTGAAACAGATATATGGACAGACAGAGATCGCAGGTATATCCGTTGTTCACAGGGACGGGGACATAAAATTTGATACTGTCGGCACCCCCATCCCTGAAACAGAGGTAAAGATCACGGAAGACGGAGAGATTTTGTCTAAAAGCCCTTCTGTCTTTATAGGGTACTATAAAAACGATGAGGCAACCGAAAAGACATTGCAGGACGGGTGGCTTTTCTCAGGCGACACCGGTTTTATTGACGAAGACGGACATCTGGTTGTTTTTGACAGGTCTAAGGACGTTATGATCCTCAATGATGACAGGCCATTTGCCCCCCAGTATTTGGAGAGCAGGCTTAAATTCAGCCCCTATGTGCAGGATGCCTGGGTTATCGGGGACAAACTTCCTTATGTAACCGCTGTCATGTGTATAGATTATTCGGTTGTCGGCAAGTGGGCGGATGAGAATAAGATCAACTACACGAGCTATCCGGAGCTCTCCCAGAATCAAAAAGTCTACGATCTTATCCAGAAACAGATAGCAGAGGCAAATAAAGACCTTCCGGAGCCTGCCAGGATAAAGAAATTTGTAAACCTCTTCAAGGCATTTGATGCAGATGATGATGAATTGACAAGGACCAGCAAGCTGAGGAGGGGTTTTATGGGTGAGAGATACAAGGAAATTATTGAGACCCTTTACAAGGATGAAGAAAAGGCCCACTTAGACATGACAATTACCTATGAGGACGGAAGAACACAGCGTATCAAGACGGATCTACGTATTCAAGAAGTAGGCAGCAGTAAGTAAGGAGTAAAAAGTAAGCAGTAGGCAGTAAGCAGAATGGATATTTCTATGAGAAAGAACGGATATAGGGGATATAGAGATTTGAAAGTCTATACGTTGTCATATCAGCTTGCTTTAGATATACATGAAATAACGAAAGGATATCCCAAAGAAGAAAAATATTCTTTAACAGATCAGATTCGGCGTTCATCGAGAAGCGTGCCTGCGAATATAGCTGAAGCATGGAAAAAAAGACGCTACGAAAAAGCTTTTGTCAGTAAACTCATCGACTGTGCTGGCGAAGCTGGTGAAACTGAAGTGTGGCTAGATTTCTCGAAAGATTTTAAATACCTCACTAACGAACAATATCAAGATCTTATGAAAAGGTATGATGAAGTAAACCGGATGTTGTATGGCATGATCGACAAATCCGACAAGTTCTGCCGATAATTGAACTTGGCTATTTTACTGCCTACTGCTTAGTGCTTACTGCATACTGAAAAAAGGGGGGTAATCGATGGAGTTATTTTTAATGACCTTGACCACAGGTATCATGGTGGGTGGAATCTATGCCTTAGTTGCCCTGGGTTGGGTTTTGATCTATAAGTGTTCCGGCGTCCTAAACCTGGCCATGGGGGAATTGACCCTTATCGGAGCCTATGTAACGCTCTCATTTTATGCAATGGGCATCCCTTTCGTCCTGAGCATCTTATGTACTTTGGTCATCGGTATTGTCCTTGGGATCCTGGTGGAAAGGATCTTTTTAGACAGACTTATCGGAGAGCCGATCTTAGCCGTAATCATGGTCACCGTGGGACTGTCTTTTTTCCTTAAGGGATTGGTTGGATTTATATGGGGTACAGATACCAGGGTCTTTGAGCCGGCCATCTTTTCTCTTAAGCCGTTTACCATCGGTTTCTTGAAGATTTCAATCGTCTACTTCTGGTCATTTGTACTGGCAATCGTCCTGTTTCTCGTTTTTGTTGCCTTTTTTAAATATACACGCTGGGGCCTTTCCATGCAGGCCACGGCCGATGATGAAACCGCGGCCCTGTCCCTTGGGGTGAGCGCCCGTTTTGTATATGCCGCGTCCTGGGCCATCGCATTTATGGCTGCCGGTGTTGGAGGTGCGCTTTTAGGGAATATCAACGGGGTCAATATATCTATCGGCTATTTAGGTCTTCTTGTGCTGCCCGCCGTGGTGTTGGGTGGCCTTAACTCCGTCCCCGGGGCCATTGTCGGGGGGATAACCATAGGGGTTTTGCAGAATTTTGCAGGCACTTACTTGGATGCATTTTTTCCAGGAGGGGTAAAGGAGATCTTTCCCTTTGCGTTTATGGCCGTCTTTCTGCTCTTTAAGCCTTACGGGTTATGGGGCTGGATAAAGATTGAAAGAATGTAGCTGGTAAAGTGAAAATTAGCAATTTAAAATTAGCAACTTAGCAACTTAAACAACCTATTTTTTATGCATTCAGGTGAAGGTAAGAAGAGGGCTGGAGATGATATATCACAACGTTTACTTGATTTTGCCGTACGGGTTATAAAACTTGTCAATGCGTTACCAAAAACCGTTGTGGGAAGACATATAGCAGGCCAGCTTGTCCGATCAGGAACATCTTGTGGATCTAATTATGAAGAGTCTCGTGGGGCCGAATCAAGGGCTGATTTTGTTCACAAATTAGGTATAGCGTTAAAGGAGATTAAAGAATCACGTTTCTGGTTGAAAGTCATTTCCCAGAGCAAGATTATGAAACCCGAACAGATTGAATCGTTGATTGCAGAATGTGAGGAATTATCTGCAATAATTGCAAAAAGTATCATTACGGCTAAATCAAAAAAGTAGTATTAAATGTTAATTGCTAATTGTTAATTTTACATTTTAAATTGCATTAAGGAGATCAGTTTATGTCCAGAGTTTGGCTTCCTTGCGGCGATTACCATCAACGCTATGCCGAGGATCAGGGTTGGTGGCAGACCAATGTTATAAAGGGGAAGATGATCTTGCTCCTTTTGATAGTTTTTGTCGTATTTCCCCTGGTCTTAGACGAATACTGGATCGGTGTGGCCAATATGGTCGGCTATACTATTCTTGGGGCTTTAGGCGTTCAGCTCCTCATTGGTTATGCGGGTCTTATAACCCTTGGTCATGCCGCCTTTATCGCCGTGGGTGCCTATACCAGCACCCTGTTGATCCTGAAATTTCCGTGGCCCCAGCTTATTCTCGATTGGGGGCTTGCCTTTCCCATAAGCATTTTAGTCGCAGCGATTGTTGCCGGCCTGTGGAGCGTTCTCTTTGGTCTCCCTTCAGCCAGGGTCAAAGGGTTTTACCTTATCCTGACCACCATGGCGGCTCAGTTTATCACTGTGGACTTTATCCTGACCCAGTATGTGAGCAAGATCGGAGGCCGGGGACAGGCGTTTTCTCTCCCACCCGGCACCATCAAGATAGGTCCCTGGGTTATAGATACGGATCTGAAGGTATATTTTGTGATGATTACCCTGTTGGCCCTTACGGTTATGATTATGGCCAATCTCCTCAGGTCCAGGGTCGGGAGGGCGTGGATCGCAATCAGGGACAATGATATTGCCGCAGAGACCCTTGGTATCAATATTATATGGTACAAGCTTCTAAATTTCTTTGTGGCCGGATTTATTGGAGGCATTGCAGGCGCATTCTGGGTGAGTAATTGTGCGGCCCTGAGCCCGGAACACTTTTCCTGGTTCCTGTCGCTCTGGTTAGTGGGTGTAATCCTCATTGGTGGCGCCGGCATAGAGGGGGCCATATTCGGATCCATATTTATGGTCGTGGTCATGGAATTATTGCAGATGGTGGCCATACCACTTTCCGAATATTGGCCTAAGATTATGTTTAGTTTTGCCTTTGTCAAAGAAATGGCCTTTGGCCTTGCAATATGCGCATTTCTGATCTATGAGCCGCGCGGTTTGTCTTACCGGTGGTGGCAGGTCAAAAACTATTTTAACCTGTGGCCATTTTCGTACTAATTTGGTTGGCCGGTTTGCCCGTTATCCGGTTATCCGGCGAGCAAGTGTGACGGGTCAATTTGTAAACCAATCAACCACTCAACGACTAAACAACTTAACTAAAAGAAGAAAGGAGGTGACTATTGGGCATAGTTAATAGTTAATTGATTAACTGATTAGAAGTGTTATGTATTTCAAACAGGTTTGTTTTTTAAAAAGGGGGGAACATTATGAACGTGAAAAAGATTTTGATACCTGTGCTTGCCTTTGTATTTCTGTTTGGCCTATCCTCAATGGCCCTGGCCAAGACGATTAAGGTCGGCGGTATTATGGATACAACCGGCGCCACCTCGGATGTTGGCAAGGATTATGCCATTGGAATGGCAGAGGCATTTCATTACATTAATGATATGGGTGGCATAAATGGAAAGAAGATAAAATACATCTGGTTTGATTATGGTTACAGAATACCGGAAGCCCTGACCAAATACAAACTCCTCAAGAGGATGGGGGTCCTTGCCATTATGGGATGGGGGACCGGCGATACCGAGGCACTGTCGCCCACGGTAAATAAGGATAAAATGCCCTATGTATCAGCCTCCTACTCTGCCCATCTGACACGGCCGGTTGACTGGGTAGGCAGGGACGGAAAGAAGCATGGCGGAACAGGCTATAACCTGTTTTTTTCCTCGGATTATTCGACCAATGCCAGGTCCTGTTTGACGGCATGGTTTGACAAGAAATGGCCGAAGCATCCGGATTACGGCAAGAGGAAGCCACGTCTGGCATGTTCTTATATGTTTCCTTCTCCATATGCAAGCGCTCCGATTGCAGCTATAAAAGATCATGCCAAGCTGTTAGGTTTTGATGTAGGTCCTGATCAGGATGTGAGTCTCTTTGCCCTTGATACCAAGAGCCAGATCATGGCGCTTCAAAAGTTTAAACCAGATGTAATATGGCACGGCAATACGACCATGTCGGTGTCTGCTACCATCAGGGATTGTTATGCATTAGGATTAAGGGCGGATCATATAGTGAACAACTGGGGTTATGATGAAAACCTCCCGCGCCTTGCCGGAGCCGCCATGAATGCAGCGGACGCACTGTTAGTTATGGGTGCAACGCCGATCAAGTTTTTTGGTCAGCCCTCTGATAACATGGATAATGTTGTAGAATATGCCAAGAAATACAACCCTGGTATACCCGCGAGCAAGCGTTTGAATAGAACCCCGCAGGCATGGGGCGATGCACTGGCTGTCTGGGAGGCTATGAAAAGGGCCGACAAGGCAGGCGATCTGACTGGTCCGGGGATCATGAAAAAGGGTTTTGAGACCATGCGGAACTTCCATATCGGCCTGGGCGCCGGTGATTTGACCTATACGCCAACGGATCACAGGGCCACGACGGGTTGTCTGGTCCAGGAATATAAGAACGGCAAGTTCCAGGAAGTGGAATTTGTAGACTTGAAGGCAAGGTGGCCGAAGCAGTGGGCATCCGAATGGCATGGATGGTAAGATGAGCTGAAAGCTTAAAGCTCAAGGCTCAAAGGAAAAGAGCTGTCAATTAACCCAAATATCACCTTTGGAGGTTCGGCTTTTGGAAGCAGCAGAAAATATCTTGAGTATCAATAACATTGAGGTCAAATACCATGAGGTCATCTTAGTCCTCAAGGGTGTATCCATTGAGGTGCCCAGGGGTGGAATCGTGGCACTCCTTGGCGCCAACGGTGCAGGCAAGAGCACGACCCTGAAGTCGATCTCCGGTCTCCTCAAGGTTGAGGTCGGAGAGGTCACCGATGGGGCCATTGAGTTTGAGGGTGTAAGGATACACAAAAAGACCGCTGTCGAGATTGCCAAGATGGGTATAATACAGGTCATCGAAGGCCGCAGGGTCTTTGAGCATCTCACGGTTGAGGAAAACCTCAAGGTTGGGGCACATTTAAGAAAAACAGGGTCGGTCAGGGATGGATTAGACCTGGTCTACCATTATTTTCCCCGGCTATTGGAAAAGAGGAGTGAAGTGGCAGGGTTTGTCAGCGGGGGGGAGCAGCAGATGGCCGTAGTCGGCAGGGCCTTAATGACCGAACCCAAATTAGTGCTCTTAGATGAACCGTCCATGGGCCTTGCCCCAATGTTAATTCACGAGATATTTAATATCTTAATGAAGCTCAACAGGGAAGAGAGGATATCTATCCTTTTAGTGGAGCAGAATGTAAAGCTGGCCCTGAACGTGGCCCCATACGCATATGTAATGGAGACAGGGCGCATTGTCATGGATGATACGTCCGAGAAGCTAAAGGAAAATGAAGATATCAAGGACTTTTACCTCGGGCTCTCTGAAAAAGGGAAGACAAAGAGTTTTGCAGAGGTAAAACACTATAAGCGAAGGAAGAGGTGGTTAACTTAATAAAATCGAAACACGATTTTATAAAGGGAGGTTATACTATGAAGAAAAAACTGGTTTTAATGACCGTGCTGCTTTTCGGTCTGGGTGTTGTTCTGACATCCTGTGTAACAATACCGGTAAAACCCTCTGCGGCCAATTTTAAGGCCCCGGTGATCACGCTTGAATCTTTTGAGATCCCGCAATATGATGGGTACTGGTATTATGGTAGCAAGACAAAACCGACAAAGGGTAAGGCGGGTAATCATGGTGCGCCCCTTCCCATGAACTTCGTCTTTAGTATTGAAAACCCCAATCCCTATCCTGTTTTGCTGGAGGGGATGAAGTTTACCGTGGCCTTTGATAAGGAATTTGATCTTGTGACCGTCAGCAACCAGGATGCCAGCTGGATCCCGGCAGGCAAGACCAATCAGGTAAGGGCTTCCACCCTTATTACGGTCCGTTCCGGCCTGCTGTCCTTACTGGTTACCGGCGGATATAAACTCAAGGCCAGAGGCTGGAGCCCATGGAAGGCCCTTGAGAGATGGTGGACCGGTGTTCCCGATTACACGCTTCCGGTTACCGTGCATGAGGGCGCTTTTGTGTTTAAGGCAGACGGCCTGGTAAAGGTGCTGCCTTTTGAGACCACGTTTAAATAATTAGTCTCTAATTTGGTAGGGGTGTATTTTGGCTTCCATAAATGTGGAGCCTTAATGCCCCCTACTATAAAAACAATTGTGACTACTCACGTAGTCAGCCTAAATAACCAGTTACAAACAATTTAGTTAAGTGCCTAAAGTGAACTAAAGTGCCTAAAATTATTGGGAAACAGCAATTAACTTTAGCTCACTTTAGGCACTTTAATTTACTTTAGTTCACTTCATTAATGAGGTGTATTATGGGACTTTATGATTTTACCTTTTACGATCTCATAAATCGAAACGCCGTGTGCTTTAAAGAGAAAGAGGCATGGTTCGAGGTGGATGATAGCCGGAACCTGACTTTTATCCAGTATAAGGGAAAGGTTGATCGTCTGGCGCGCGGTCTCCGGGATTCCGGGATCAAGAAGGGAGACCGCATTGGCGTTTTAGGAAAGAACAGCCTTGAATTTTTCCTTCTTTATGGGGCTGCAGCGGGCTTAGGAGCCATAGTGTTGCCTATCAACTGGAGGCTTTCGGCCGATGAGGTGGCATACAATCTGAATGATTGTGAAGCCAAACTCGTATTTGTTGACCAGGAATTTCAGGAAACCGTTGAAGGAGTAAAAGAAAAGCTTCCGTCTGTAGAAAGATATTTTAATCTGGGCCCCAAAGGAGGGAAGTTTTTGGACTTTGATTCCTTGATGGTCCAGGGGAATGATTTTGAGCCGGAACAGGTCGCAACTGATGATGGTTTCGTCATCATCCACACGGCTGCTGTGGCAGGAAGGCCCAGGGGCGCTCTGCTGAGCCACGGCAATATCCTATATGCTGATATGCATTTTGATTATTTCTTCAACCTCACAGACCAAGACGTTCATCTGAATTTTCTTCCCCTTTTTCATGTAGGCGGTCTGTTCATGGCCACTGCGAGTTTCCATGCAGGGGCCTTGAACGTCAACATGAGCGCCTTTGACGCGGTTAAGGCCGTAGAGCTTATCGAGGAGAAAAAGGTCTCTTTTATGATGGATTTTTCACCAATACTCTCCTCTATTCTTGAACAACATGAGAAAACCGGAAAAGATATAAGCTCGTTAAGGGCGGTTACCGGTCTTGAAGCACCGGAGACCATAGAAAAATATCAAAAGGTCACCGGTGGGACCTTCTGGAGTATGTATGGTCAAACAGAGACCTCCTGCTTGGCGACCTTTAGCCGTTATGATGAGAAGCCCGGTTCAGCAGGGAGGATGCTGCCCTTAGCTGAAGTGAGACTTGTGGATGATTATGACCATCCGGTACCTGAGGGCGATGTTGGTGAGATTACCATGAAAGGACCTATGGTGTTTAAGGGTTACTGGAATCTGCCCGAAGATAACGAATACACTTTCAGGGATGGATGGCATCATACCGGAGATATGGGCCGCTTTGATGAGGACGGCTTTATGTGGTATGCCGGACGCAAGCCGGATAAAGAGCTGATCAAGCCGGGCGGTGAAAATGTCTATCCGGCCGAGGTGGAGAAAGTCATACTTGAACATCCTGCTATAGAAAGAACCGTTGTATTCGGAGTACCGGATCCCAAGTGGAAAGAGGGGATCAAGGCGGTCTCCCAGTTGAAAGAGGGCCAGACCCTTGAGGCGCAGGCGTTAATCGATTTTGTGGGGGAACGCATCGCCCGGTTCAAAAAGCCCCAATACGTGGAATTCATCACAGATCTACCACTCCTTGAGGATGGCTCGCCAGACAGGACCAAGATCAAGGAATTGTACGGAGGAGAGCAGAAATAGATTTATAGGATTAGAATTAAGACAAAAGCCCTGCTATAAAAGCAGGGCTTTTTTTTTGACCTTTGGCCGTTTTCTTATTAGAATGATTGACAAAAAGCTTTTTCGTATCTATTTGTTATCATCAGCAATCAGGAATTAATACCGGTTTGCTACAAGAGCAAAGGGGGAAACTTATGAAAAAGGGCATTCTTTTAAGGCTTTTGGTGCCATTTCTAACAGTGTTTTTCCTGATGGGATTCTCTACAATAGCGGTGGCCGAGCAGATCATGATCGGGGGTATCATGGATACAACCGGCGCCACCTCGGATGTGGGCAAGGATTATGCTCTTGGCATGGCAGAAGCCTTCAAGTACATCAATGATCATGGTGGCGTTAACGGCAAGAAGATCAAGTACAACTGGTTTGATTATGGGTACCGGATTCCCGAGGCAATCATAAAATTCAAGATGCTTAGGAGGCTTAAATGTATTGCCATCATGGGATGGGGTACCGGCGATACCGAGGCACTCTCACCATCTGCAAACAAACACAGGATACCCTATGTATCTGGTTCCTATTCAGCACACTTGACCGATCCCACAAAGACGCCTTACAACCTCTTCTTTTCATCGGATTATTCCACCAATGCGAGGGTCTGCATCACGGCCTGGTTTGACAAGAAATGGCCCAGACATCGCGATTACGGCAAGAGAAAGCCTCGTTTTGCATGCTGCTATCACTTTGCTCATCCCTATTGCAGTGCGCCCATAAGGGCCATAAAGGATCAGGCCAAACTTCTGGGCTTTGAAATCGGTGAAGACGTGAGTGTCGCATTGTTTGCCCTAAATACCAGGAGCCAGATCTCGGCGCTTAAGAAATTCAAGCCGGATCTGGTCTGGCACGGCAACACCACCATGTCTGTCTCGGCCACTATCCAGGAGGCCTATAAAATGGCTCTCGGGGCAGATCATATCGTCAACAACTGGGGTTTTGATGAAAACCTGCCCCGCCTGGCCGGAAAGGCGGCCGAAGGTGTGATGGGGGCCACGCCATGTGCCTTTTTTGGACAGAATTACAAAAACATGGACAAAGTTGTTGCAGCAGCCAGGAAATATAACCCTGCTGTCCCCGCGGAGAAAAGACTGATCCGGACGGTTCAGGCCTGGGGCGCTGCCCTGCTTCTCTGGGAAGCTATGAAGCGGGCTGACAAGGCCGGCGATCTGACCGGTGAAGGGATCATGAAAAAGGGCTTTGAGACCCTCCGTAATTTTAATATCGGTCTCGGTGCATCACCCATTACTTTTACTTCAACCGATCATCGACCCACTTCAGGCTCTCTCGTGCAGGAGTGGAAGAATGGCAAGTTCAGGGAAATGGACCGGGTTGATCTTAAAAAGCGTTGGCCGGAAAAATGGGCAAAAGAATGGCTCGGATGGTAGTTAGCCCTACAACGACGTTTACCACTCCGTCATTCCGGCGAAACCTGCCCGCCGGACGGCAGGCGGGGCCGGAATCCAGTCAGAACGATCGGGATGATGGCTATTTTAGTTCATGGTCATAGGTCGACTTCTGGATGCCGGTCGCAGATCCCGTGATCAGCGGGAATCAAGTCCGGCATGACAGAATCCAGAATTTGGTGTCAACGGTAAGTGTTGTTGTAGGGTTAGTTGCCTGAACGAAAATCCTGTTATCCTGTCTAAAATATACCTGAGTTACGATCTATTTTTTGAAAAAAAGTCAATACACAATTTCGTTTCCCTGTATCCCTCAAAAATAGCTTCTTTGGCCCTGTGAAAATCCAGAAACTTCAGGTGCCCCAACTTAGGCTGAATCAGTAGATCAGGCGGATCGGTTTTCAGTTTCGTGGTGGTAATCTGGGTTTCCATGATATTGATCGAACTCATTATTATTTCAAAAATGTTAGGCAGTGGATCTCTTGACATCCACTGCCTTATCTGCGTTAAAGCGGGGAGATTGAGCGTCTCGAACCTTTTGCCCAAGGCATCCAGCATTCTATCCCTTTTCGTGAGAACTTGTTCCTTTTCTTTGTCCTGAGCCAATGTGGCAGAATCAGGAACGGAAGTTTTATTAATCCCTTTCGATCCAATGATATCATGGTTAAGATCAACCGCTATGACATAATCTGCACCCATTTCCATTACCACACTTACAGGGACAGGGTTCACAAGACCGCCATCTACCAGGGTCATTTCATCCTTTCTAAGCGGTGTGAATATTCCGGGGATAGATATACTGGCCCTTACCGCCTCAATTATGTCTCCTTCTTGAAAGACCACCTCGTTTCCGGTTACAAGATCGGTTGATATGGCGCGGAAGGGTAGGGAAAGATTCTCTATGTTTTTTTCTTCAACATGAGTACGTACGAAATCAGCGATTTTGTTACCATCTATCAGCCCGGACTTAGGGAATACCACATCAAGGAAAGAAACAACCTTTTTCCAGTCGAACTGGAGGATACTGTTTTCAAAGGAGTGTATTTTACCAGAGGCATAAACTGCCCCTACCACTGCTCCGACACTTGTGCCGGCGACATAATCAATTTGTATACCAGCTTCGTTCAAGGCCTCAATCACCCCGATATGGGCCCATCCACGCGCGGAACCGCTGCCTAAGGCCAGCCCAATCTTTTTGGGACGCTTTCGTTTCTTCTTAAAGAGTTTCATGGCCATCTATCCGTCTATATAGCTCAAGATCTTAAAATTTATGTCAAGTTTCAATATATTGTGGTGCAAATAATGAAAAGATACTGGATACTGGTCTCTGGATACTGGATGGAATAAGGAAAGGCTTTTTGTTTATCCAGCAACCAGCATCTCTACGCTTCAAGCAGAAGATTTAGTAAATTCACACAAACTTGTCGGTTTGAGGCATAGCTTCGCTATAAATATTGCAGGTTTTGTCAATGTCAGGTGGACCACCTGTTTTTACCAGTGGGGCTGGTTTCCAATGCGATGGCCTATAACTTCCAGAGTGTCAGTAACAACCACAAATGCATCGGAGTCAATACCACGGATCAATTGCTTGAGTTGTGATAGCTCCCGGAACGTGATGACAGTGTACAGGATCCGCTCATCACGGCCTGTGTATCCTCCCCGACCTCCGATAATCGTAACCCCCCGCTGGATCTTATCCATAATCTCGTGGGAAATCTCCTCCCATTGAGGCGAGATGATAAAGACTGCCTTCCTTTGACTCAGACCAGTAACCACAAGATTAACAACATAGGAGCTGACAAAAATAAAGATTAAAGTGTAAAGGGCTCGATCCAGCGAGAAAAGAATAGCCCCCGCCCCAAGTATAAGACTGTTAAAGGCCAGGATGGTGGTGCCCAGGCGGATGGAGAAGCGCTTGAGAAGAATGACTGATAGAATATCCAATCCTCCTGACGATCCCAGGGACCTCAAGATGACCCCCGAGCCCACACCTATGATAATACCGGCCATAAGGGCGCTCAGAATTTTGTCATGGATGGGCAATGAAACGTGGACCCATGCCAGAGCGCTGGTAAAAATCAACATCCCGGCGATGCTATAAAGGAAAAAGCGGCGCCCCACATACATCCAGCCCAGGGCAAAAATCGGCACATTGAGAACGAAATAAAGCGCCGCTACGGGCAGGGTGGGAACAAGGTAATGAATGACGAGGGATACTCCCGAAAATCCCGCGCCATAAAATTGCTGGGGGATCAGGATCCCGTTAATGGCCACGGCGCAAAGCGCGCTGCCCAGAGACATAAGGCCCAGGTTCCAGACCACATGTATCGCGGATTCTGCCGTGTATTTCCATGACCATGCTGACATTATAATTTCTTTCTAAACATTTTTGATGAACTCGTAAAAAGTCGGGAAGTTCTCTTTTCCGTCATTCCGGCGAAAGCCGGAATCCAGTTTTTCCAATAGGTTCTGGTCTCCGGCTTTCGCCGGAGTGACGTACTTTAGGACTTTCAACTAACTTAGCAAGATAGTTTCGGTTACAGTGCCGCAGCGTGGCATCACATAGCTTTTTACTATTTCGTCAAACTTAAGAATGAAGTGTATGGATGTCAACTCAATGCGATTTCGGAAAGTGGCGTATAAACCCTTACATCCTCCCGCGCCTCAAGATAGTTACCAGCAGCCAGAATCCCATTACGCCGGCAATTAAAAAACCGGCCAGACCGATAACCGGTATCCCGTACCATTTGGGCGGAATGCCGGAAAGGAAGATAAGAGAGGAGCCGATTACCAGAGATGCCAGGACAATGGCAAAGGCGATCCGGTTGCTTATCCGGTCATGGGAGGAAAGCATGGGTTCAAGGCCGCGATGCTCGAACTCCATTTTGACCCTGCCGTGCCTGGCCTGCCTGAGAATTTCGCGGACCTCTCCAGGGATTTCTCTCAGTAAGTTAATAAATTCGGCTCCGAATTCCGCCATATCTCCTGCGATTCTCCTGGGATGAAGCCTTTCCAACTGAATGCGCTTAACGAATGGGGCTGCCTGCTCCGCGGCGTCAAAATCGGGATCAAGCATCCTGCCAAGTCCTTCAACAGTACTGAGTGCCTTGATCATAAGAAATAAATCGGGTGGAATGCGGAGGCGATGTCTTGCCACCATATCAAGGAGCTGGTGCAGCAGTTTCCCGAGTTCCAGTTCCTTTAACGATCGATAAAAATGCCGGTCTATAAACTCGGCAACGTCCCTCTCCAAGGTTTTACGGTCAGGTTCCTCATCCGAAATAGTAAGCCTGATCAGGGCCTCTGTGGCTTTTGATTCATCCCGGCGAACAATACTTATGATCAGGTCGGCAAAGTGCTCCCTGCTATCGCGCCCAATTCGGCCCATCATGCCGAAATCCAGATAGCAGATGACGTTATTGGGGAGGATGAAAATATTGCCCGGATGGGGGTCGGCGTGAAAGAAACCATGAACAAAGACCTGCTTCATAATCAGATCAAAGCCTGTTTGGGCGAGCTTGCATCGGTCAAGACCTTCTTCTTCCAGCTTCTCTATATCGGAGCCCTTAACGCCCTTAATATATTCCATGGTAAGAACCCGCGTAGTTGTGGCCTCGCGATATATTTTAGGGACGTAAACGGTAGAATCACTTGTGAACTGCATGCCAAAACGCTCCACGTGGGCTGCTTCGAGTCTGTAGTCCAGTTCTTTTTCAAGTGTGCGGGAAAATTCCTCCACGATTTTAGTGGGACGCTGGATATCCCAACCTTCCAGATGTCTCTCTGTGAGTGTGGCTATATGCAGCATGATCTCCATGTCCACTTCAATAGTCTTCCGGATGTCCGGCCTCTGAACCTTGACAACCACATCCTCCCCGTCGGCAAATCGGGCCCGATGGACCTGCCCGAGTGAGGCGGAAGCTAAAGGGGTTTCCTCAAAATCTTTGAAGATCTCTTCAATAGGGGCGCCAAGTTCCGTTTCAATGATTTCCTTTACCTGATCATAGGCAAATGGCGGCACATGATCCTGCAGTTTCCCTAACTCCGTGATGAACTGTACAGGCAGGAGGTCCGGACGCGTGGAGAGGATCTGGCCCATCTTTACAAAGGTGGGTCCGAGTTCCTCCAATGCCATCCTCACCCTCTCCGCTCGGGAGAGCGTCTCTATCTTCTCCCTGCGTTTGCGGGAGACCATCTGGAGGCCGATCTCTAAGTATTGTTCTATCTTCAGGGTGTCCACCAGATCTCCAAAACCATACTTAAAAAGTACCGTGAGAATCTGGCGGTAGCGCTGGATATGCCGATAAGTACGCCCAATAATGCCAATCTTGCGGATTACCAAAGCATCCTCCTTATTTATTTGTCCGCTGCCTCTTTTTGTTTGAGACTTTTTATCTCTTTTTTCAGCTTGGCAATATCTTTCTTGGTGGCCACATCCATTTTTTCCAGTACCTTATGGACCGTGTCTTCAACCCTTTTCTCTAAGTCTTTTCTTGCCTTCTCGGATTTTTTCACCAACTCATCGACCAGCTCTTTCCCTTCCTTCTCAGACATCTCGCCCTTTTCCGTTAATTCCTTGGCCAGTTCCTCGACCTTGTCCCTGGTCATGGCAGCCAACCCTACTCCTGTCAGCATTGTCTTTTTGATAAGTTCAAACATGATTTTCCTCCTTTTACTGTTCGTTTGACATTTTGTTCTATGATTTCAAGGGTCTTATCTAATACTCCTAATAATGAACATATAATTTATGTTGCGCTGTTAATTAGATGCAAGGCATCATTACTCAATATTTTTGTATACATTCTTTTTATGTCGAAAAGATACTTATTTGTTAAATCATCTTTTTCATCCCGTATTTATCCTCTTTTTTTTGTTGTTTACTGCATTAAATAGATAGCTCCGTGTTTCCTCACAATGCTTTACAAATTGTTTCAAATGTATTTCGAGGTCTTTTATGGCCTTTGTTTGGCTTTCACCCCTTTTTAAAGAAATTCGGATCTCTTTTGTATCGTGATACATAGGGTTCAGCATGTAATAGGCCTGGTCGAGTACGTCATTCGCTGCCTTCACATCAACATCCATCGTTTGACTCAAGCTCCGGATAAAAGTGTCTCCAATCTCAACCAATCCCGTTTGGGCTTCCTTTAGAAGATTACCGGCCCTAAGGATGTCTTCTTCAAAGGCGCCTCCTCCCTGCCATTGTTCATTTTGCTCAACGATCTTTTCCATAAGTCCTTGAGCTTTTTCAAGCGTTTTTTCTAAATGTGAAAAGGATCCTGATTTAAGCATTTAATCCTCCTTTTCTTTTTTAAGGGCCTCTTTTGCACCTTTCAACATTCCGGAGACAGCTCCTCTGGCTACAGAAAGAGTTCTTTTCCCAAGTTCCTTAGCCTCTGCGGCCATGACATCAGCGGCCTTAGTCGTTGCTTCTGCCGTCGTTTTGGCAGCATCCATTCCAGCTTGCTTCACTCTTTGAGTAGCTGATTCCGTTGCTTTGATAACCCTTTTTCCCAAAACAGAAGTCGTTCTTTTGGCCTGATCAGCAAGGTCGTTTAACACATCTTTAGCCTCTCCCCGAGAACCCCTTGCTACTTTACGTGTTGTCTCTATGAAGAGGTCATCAATTGACTTAAGGTCCTTCTTGGTTTTGGCAAGGTCCTCACGGAGAAATGTCTTTGTCTTATCGCCAACGGACTCAACTGCTGAAGCGATCCCGTTCTGTGCTCCTTCAAAGGCGCCGGCCGCAACATCCTTGACCTCTTTGCCTGCCTCCTCAGCAGCTTCCACTGCACCGGACATGACCTTGCCTGCAATTCCTTTCACCCTGTCTGCGCTGAACCGGCCTTCTTTAAGTGCCCTTTCAGTGGCATCGCTGGCAATCTGTGCCACGGTATCCTTCACATCTTTGCCGGATTCAATAGCTTGTTTGACGGCTTCTTTGACAGTTTGTTTGGTCAAACCCAATAGTTCCGTGCTTTTCAGCTTAATGTCTGTGACGGCAGATAGCACCTGTCCCTTAAATTTTTCCGGCAATATAGCTCCAGCCTCTTTTGAGCCTTCAATGCCTTCCCTGAGTTCCTGTGCCAACATGGCCTTCTCATCTTTGAGGCGCATTTCGAGTTTTTGGAGTTCCTGCATAGCGACCTCCACGGCTTTGTCCCCGCGGCTCCGTGCACCGGCAATCGCGCCTTCTACAACTCCATCCACGGTTTCTCTTGCATCCACACCGACATCCTTTAAACCTTCCATGGCAGCAGCTACAGCATCTTTGACAAGGGGACGAAGCTCCTCAACGCCACCCTTAGTTTCGACTACGGCAGCGGATACCGCATCCCGCAAAATATCACGCGTCTTTTCAGTGGTGATCTGCCCGGCCTCCTTGGCCTTCTTCAACTCCTCTGCAATACGATCTTTCATTTGATTTTTTAACATGATTTGTCCCTCCTTTTGTTAGTTGAGTTGTCAAATCGTTTAGTTGTTGAGTTGTGAAAAAACAACTCAACGTAACATTACAAAAAAGCTGATTTAATTTTTTAATCACCTGGTTGATAATTGCCTCTCCAGTATGACTGACAATAACCTTTCTCTTTTCTGTTATATTTTCGACTAATTCATTGCCGGACATGACTCTCACCCTTTTCTTTTAACCCCAAAGAACTCGGGATTTCCTCTGTCTGGGTAGCCGGTATGCAAGGTTGACCGTAGCATACATAGGCAATTGCCGAAGCGGACGATGTTGATTTTGAAAACGATTCATTACACTTTTTGCCGAGTAGAATTCATCTACAAATTTTTCGTATCCTTCTTCTAACTCTTCAGACGACATACCCTTTGGGGAAACGACAAGCCTATACCCCGTATAGCTTTTATAATCCAAGTTCAATAAACGGCCTTCATTCTGCATCTGTGCATGAAAGTCCGTGCCCGGGTAAGGAATTACAAGGTTGACTACAGCGCTGCATATCCCACTATTATTAAGAAACTCCATCGTTTGACTAAAAACTTCGCGATTGTCCCCATCAAGTCCAAATATAAGACCACCCACTACAAATATGCCGTGCTGGTCAAGAACTGCTATTTGCTCCTTATATCTTTCTGTCCGATTGAATGATTTGGAGACGGAATCAAGACTTGCGGTATTTATACTTTCGAGGCCGGCAAATATACCCTTACAACCTGCTAAGGAGGCAAGATAGACAAGTTCCTCGTCTTCTGCTGCGTTCAATTCCATCTGAAAATACAATCGTTTTTTTAATGGATGAAGTGCAGCAAACAGTTCTTTTGCATGTTTTTTATCAGCGGTGAGATTGTCGTCCATAAAGAAAATATTATTGCAGTCGGATAGCTCAATATCGTCGACAACATGGCTAACAGGACGCTTACGATATGTTGGGTGAATATACCTGTTGAAACAAAAGGAGCACCGATTTGGGCACCCACGGGTCGCTTCGACAGGATAAGCCGGCAGGTATTGCTTTGAACGTAATAAGTCAAGGCGTGGTGGACTTAAACTGCTCAGGTCTGGCGGTGTAGCGTTGGTATATCGTTTTTCGAGCGATCCCTTTTCGGCATCTCTCAAAACATTCTCCCATGCACCGCCTTCAGCTTCGCCTATAATAACACTATCAAAGTTTTCAAGAACCTCATCCGGAACAGCCGTTGTGTGGGTGCCTCCAGCGATAGTCATTATTCCATGATCGTTTGCCTTCCTGGCGATGTCGTATGCTAATGGCGCGTTATTGCATGAAAAAGTAATTCCTACCAGATCGACTTCGTGAACCGGGATCTCGATGTTTTCCACACGGCCGTCAATAATCTGCACACGGTGCTTATCGGGGGTGGCGCCGGCTACCCGTGGAAGGGTGAGTGTCCTGAAGGTAGTATACGGTAAGGAGCGAGGTTGTGCGTCTATGAGCAATATGTTGAGAGAATTGCCTGCACGATTAGTTCCAGGAAGATAGACAATAGCTTTATTGTTTTTCATATAACACTCTTTTAAAACAGCATATGAAGGAAAACGGGAATTTGCCATGCTGATCCACAATTTAGGTTTGCCTATTAAAGACAACGCTATCGGCACCAAATAGTCTCGCCACGTGCAGCAAATATCGCAAAAGGCCACAACCCACGACTCGGCATATCGCGGTGGAATTACGGTGAGAGGCCACATGTGCTTTTTTATAATGTCTTGTTCTTTGTCTGAAAGAGATGTGACCTTCTGTGCATTTTGTAATGCGATGCGTGGATGTCTAATGCCATGCCAATTTGGGCCTTCCCGAAGCCAATCGTAATAGAATAGATCATGTAAAAGCGCTCCCCTCACAGTTGCTTCCTTGTCAAGAGATAAGCGTTTCGCTATTCTAAAGGCCATCCACGAAACATCCAGGACATGATGCAGGCGTGTTTTACCGAAATGGTGATTGTAATCTTTAAGTCTTATTACATCAGGATGTGTGATTAGTGGTGCGACGAATGATACAAACTCATGTTTGAGTATTTCATCATTATGAGCGTTATGCCGATGCCTTTTCAGCCTTTCTATTAGGCTCACAAAAAACTCAATAGTCATTAAAAGGGCTATAACTCCGAGAACTATTCCGGAGACCGGATAAAACCATTCGTGAAGCACCATCGCGCGGGGAACAATAAAATCGAGCGACAAATCAAGCCCTATCGCGAGAATAGTCCAATACATCGCAAAACGAAAACAGACATGCCCTTTCAAGTTGAAACGCTGATCGCTGTAATCCCAAAGGCGGACGCGAAATATCTTTTCAACGGTGACTCCTGTAACAAATTCGAGACCGGTCAGCATAACAAAATAGAATATCGCTCGAATTGGTAGGCTGTAAGACATTAACAGTGTGTGACCCGTAAGAATCAACAGCCCTCCGAAACCATATATAGGAAGATATGGCCCTTTCAGAAATCCAGGATTGACCAAATGCCTGTTTTTGGCTGAGCGATAGGCTACTTCAATAATCCACCCTGAGATCGAGAATAAGAAAAAGAAGAAAAATATAATTGTTGGATTGTCAAGCATGGTTATTCTCCCGGTCTTTCAGCCAATATCCCCTTGAAGACGACATCGGTGAGTGGATACAAATAATCTTCGATCTGTTTATCGCTCTCCTGTACCAGCCAATTTAATTCGAATCCCTTCAGGGCGTAACCAATAGCCTGGGCTGTCAGAAAAACATCTTTAATTCTAAAAACCCCTTCATTTACACCACGATCAAGAATACAGCGAATGATCTCCACCTCCCTTTTAAAAAGGCTGTCGTGTATTTCGGCGGTTTTCGGAAGCAATTTATCAATTCCTTCCCTGCCCAGATTCAGGATGTTGATTGCATCCTTCATGTAACGAAACTTTGCCTGGACAAAGGCGCGTAATTTGTCCACGGGGGATACCTCCTGCTCAACAGATAATGACACTTGTTTGATTACATCATCAATTTCCCGGCGAAGCACCTCAAGATAGACCTGATCTTTGTTCTCGAAATAATTATAAAGGGTCGCCTTGGCCACCCTGGCCATGCGGGCTACCTCTTCCAGACTCGTTTTCTGGAGGCCATATCGTGCAAACATCTTTTTTGCGGTATCCAGGATGGACTCTAATTTTTCTTGTTTCATGGTTATCCTCTTGTTATTATTTTGGGCTAAAATCGTTTTCAAGTACAAATTAACCACAAAAAAATATATGTCAAGAACAAAAGTTGGCTAACGCAAGTACCTCGAATTTCTATACATTTATAACTTAGCCCTCCTTTCCGTGGAGCATCTGGTTGGTCTTCTGTTTTGTGTGTTTACCAAGGTCGTCAAAAATGCTGTAGAGCGTTGGGATTATCACCAGCATCAGAAAGGTAGAGACCACCATACCGCCTATTACCGACAGGGCAATCGGGGCACGCATTTCGGCCCCCATACCTCTGGTGATGGCCATAGGAAGCATTCCTATCATAGCGACTATAGCCGTAAGAAGCATAGCGCGGAGCTTGGTTATACTACCTTCTATGATTGCCTCATCCTTTGGCATGCCGCGTTTGCGGAGCTGATTAACGTAGTCAACAAGCACGATGCCGTTGTTGACCACAACCCCGGCCAGGATAATGATGCCCAACAGAGACGGCATGGAGAGCGTATTACCGGTAAGGAGTAAAATTGCGATCACACCAATGAGACCTAAAGGCGCAGTGAACATGACCGTAAACGGGTGCAGCAGGGACTCAAACTGGGCTGCCATTACCATATAGACCAGGAGGATAGCGAGGACAAATGCCGCTCCCAAGGAGAAGAAGGTCTCCCGCATTCTCTTTATCTCACCGCCGTATTCCACGAAATAACCCTGTGGAAAGTCCACCTTTGCCACATTCGTCTTGATGTCAGCAAGGATGCTGCCCAGATCACGTCCACTGAAGTTGGCGGTAACCGAGGCCTTCCGCTTCTGATTTTCACGGAAAAGGCGAGAGGGGCCTTTGCCTTTCGAGATTTTTGCGATGTCTGAGAGCCGGTGCTGTGAGCCGAGGGGAGCCGCCATAAGGATGTCCTCGACGTTTTCAAAGGTCATCCTGTCGGCCTCGCGATATTTCACCCTGAGGTCAAACTCATCACCGCCGGTGCGGTATAGTGTTGCCACCTCTCCCGCAAAAGAGGCGCGAATTGTGGAGGCAACCTGGGCCACTGAAAGCCCTATCTTTGCGGCTTTTTCACGATCTATCTTGAAATGAATCTCCGGCTTGCCGCGCCTGAGAGTGGTGTCCACGTCGTATAGACCTTTTATTTCTTTGCAGTTAAGAGCAAGGGCATCCGTCATCTGCCCCAGCTTGTCTGTCTCTTTCCCGAAGATCTTTACCTCAATGGGGACCTGCCCGGTACCGGCGCTTGTGATCATCCGCGCAAGGTCCATAAATTCTATTTTGGTTCCCTTTATGCCGGGAAGTTTTTTCCTGATACTTTCCTGTATCTGCATGGTTGTGCGCTTTCGTTTGTTCTTGTCCACAGCATGAGCAAAGATCTGAGCTTCGTTTATACCGATGTTGGTCATGCCAAATGCCGCTCCTAATTCTGATTCGGCTGCCACGCCGGTAATAGAGCCAATGACATCAAGTTCCTTTTCAGACGACATAATGTTCTCGATCTGGTCAACCAGGTGGCATGTTTCATCAAGTTCCGTGCCGACAGGCATTTCCACCTTGATGATTACCAGGCCGGTATCAATTGGAGGCATAAACTCTTTACCGACATAAGGGATGAGTACAAGGCTCGCTCCAAATACTGCAAATGACGTTAGCGTCACTTTCCAGCGATTTCGAAGCGCCCAACTAAGTAAGCTTCCGTAAATTTTGCGAATAACACCTTCACTTTTTTTCCCAATGCCTTCTTTTTTTGCCTTGTCTTTCAAACGAAATATCTTAGAGGCCATCATAGGAACAAGGGTGAGGGCGACAAAAAGTGAAGCTAACAGGGAGACAGCCACAGTAAGTGCCAGACCGCGGGAGAGCTTGCCGGCAATACCCGTTGCAAAAAACATGGGGAGAAAGACCGCTATTGTTGTAAATGTTGAAGCAGCAATGGCCATCCCCACCTCACCTGTACCGTCAATAGCAGCCCTGAATCTGTCTTTTTTCTCTTCCATATGCCTGTAGATATTTTCGATTACGATAATGGCGTTGCTCACAAGCATCCCAACCCCGAGCGCGATCCCACTCATTGTCATCGCATTGAAGGTAAAGTCAAAGGCATAGATAATAACGAACGTTGCAAGGATTGACAGTGGAATGGAAAGCCCTATGGTGATAGTCGGACGCCAGTTGCGCAGCACCAGCAAAATCAAGATCATGGCTATAAGGCCTCCCCACACCGCATCCTGTGCGGTGGCGGCAACGATCTTTTCAGTGAGATCACCCTGATCGAGGGTGATGTAGAACTCGATGTCCGGCGGGAGTTCCTTCTTCAGTGCCCTGACCTGTTTCTTTACGGCGGAAACAACCTGTGCAGTATTGGCGCCGGATTCCTTTATGATAAGAAGCATTACCCCGTTCGCCCGGTTAACATGGCTGTCGCAGCGGATCTCTTTATGGGTATCTTTTACGGTAGCTATGTCTTTTATATATATCGGTGCCCCGTTTTGAACTGATACAATGGTATCCCGGATCTGATCAAGATTTTTAAACTCGCCGATCGTGCGAAGCAGGTATTCCGTGTGGCCTCGCGTTATATGCCCCCCGGAGAGATTAAGGTTTTCGTAGCGCAACCTGGCAACTACTTGCTGAATAGGAATCCCAAGGGATTCCAGCCTGGCACGATCAATGAGAACCTGTATCTCTCTTTCCCGTCCGCCCATAATGAACGCGTTTGCCACGCCGTCAACCATCTCAATGCGGTCTTTTATGTCATCTTTTATAAGAGTGCGAAGGTCGCGCAAGTCTCTCTTCCCCGTGATACCATAGACAATGACCGGTATCATCGATGGGTCGAACTTGACGACTATAGGATCATCAATCTCTGATGGCAGGAATTTTTTCAGCATTCCTATACCGTCACGCATGTCCTGGGCCCCAAAATCAATATTCGTACCCCACTCAAATTCTACCAGAACAAGGGAAATACCTTCCATGGAGGTGGAGTTGACGGTCTTTACATTCTTGACCTGGCTGACTGCTGTTTCAATGACCTTGGTAACGCGGTTTTCCACATCCTCCGAGGCAGCGCTTTCATAGCTGGTGATCACCGCGGCCACGGGATAGGTGAGATCGGGCATAATCTCGATAGGGAGACGGAAAAGGGAAATCGCACCCAGGACCACAATTATTAATATAAACATCAGCACCGTCACAGGACGATGCACGGAAAATTCGGGTATTCGCATCTCTATCTTAGTCCTCTGTTATTTGATTTACTTTATGGGGAAGCCTTTAAAACGATCTTATCACCATGATCAAGGCCGAGATTTCCTTCAACGATAACCTTTTCGCCTGGCTTTATGCCGGAGATAATTTCTACATCAACACCATCTGAAATGCCGAGCTTCACTGGCCGCACTTCGGCCATGCCGTTCACTGCTAAGAATACAACCTTTCCTTTCTCACCCTCAGTAATCGCCTTGATGGGCACCCTTACAATGTCCGTTTGCTTTGTCAGGATAAGCTGTACCCTGGCAAACATACCGGGTTTCAACCTGTTGCCGGGGTTTGAAATCAGCACCTCGGCTTTGAATGTGCGGCTTTTTACGTCGACCACAGGACTGATCATGGAAACCTTCCTCGTAAACGTCTCACCTATAAAGCCGTCCAGAGTGATAATGGCCTCCTGGCCGAGTTTGACGTCCTTGATCCGGTTTTCCGAGATGTTTACCATCGTCTTGAGGGATTTAATATCCACGATATCGAGGAGAGCCTTGCCGGGTATCATTGGTGGAGAAACAACCTCTCCCGGCTCTACATTCTTATGGGCTACAACTCCGTCGATAGGGGAATTAATTGTGGCATTTTGAAATTGCCTTCTGGCTGTAGCCAAGGCTGCTGTGGCAAGCCCAACCTGGGCCCTGGCAATATCAATGTCCTCTCTGGTTGCTCCCGTCTTTTCCATTTCAAGGTGGGCCTGAGCGGAATTGTATTGGGCAATGGCCGCGTCATAGTGCGCTTTTGCCTCGTCGTACTTTGTCCTGGAGATCGATTTGTCCTTCAAGAGCTTAGCCATACGCTCGAACGTGATCTTGGATAGGTCCGCGTTAGCCTTGGCCTGGGCCAGAGCGGCCCGGGCCTGTTCGATCTTTTCCTTCCGGGTCCCGGCAAGAACTTTGGTGAGGCCAGCCTGCGCAGTGGCCACCGCCGCCTCTGCTTGGGCGACTGCAAGCGAGAGTTCCTTTTGTTCCAGTTGAATCAACATATCTCCTGTCTTAACAAGTGTGCCTTCCTCGACAGGAACCTTCTCTACCCTTCCTGGAATCTTTGAGGTTATCTTTACTTCCTGTGCGGCGTTGAGGGTTCCGGTTAGTAAGAGTGTTTCTGCAAGGTCTCCTTTTTGTACCGGAACGACGGTCACCTGTCTCTTGGGCTCCGGTGGCTTGCTTTCAGCAGAAGTATTTTCCCTACATCCTGCAAAAAACACGAGGCAAATCAAAAGGGTCGGGCAGATGATCGCCCAATTCAGGTAATTCTGTTTCACTATTTTCCCCCTCTCTTTTCAGACATCAGGCCGTAAAAAAGGATGCTCATCAATTCATCGAGATATTGCTCAATTTTTTCTTCACTTTCCTGGACCAGCCAGTTTAACTCAAATCCCTTCAAGGCATGTGCAATGGCCCTGGATGTCAAAGGGAGATTATTAATGTAGAAGACACCCTGTTCGACCCCTTTTTTCAGAATAGAATGAATGATATCCACCTCCCGCTCGAAGAGCTCGTTCCGAATGCTCTCTGCATTTGGGAGAAGTTTTTCTATCCCCTCCCGATCCAGATTCAATATATTTATGGCCTTGCGCATATACCGAAACTTTGCCCTGACAAAGGTAATTAGCTTATTTCCCGGCAAGACCTCCTGTGACACCGAAGATGATATCTTTTCCACTATCTCATCCATCTCCCGGCGTAGGACCTCTAAGTAAACCTGGTCTTTACTGCCGAAATAATTGTAAATAGTTGCCTTGGCCACCCTGGCCATGCGGGCAACCTCATCTAGTGTTGTTTTCTGGAGGCCATATCGCGCAAACATCTTTTTTGCCGTATCCAGGATGGACTCTAATTTCTCCTGTTTCATTTCAATCCCCTCTACTTTTAGACTAATATCGTTTTATTGTCTAAATTACTCATCCGAAAAACAGATGTCAAGGACAAAAATGAGACTTCCCTGTATCCTTGACACATATGGCCAATTTCCGTATGCTTGTACCCAAAAGAACTATGATATGTTAATCCTCATTACTTTACATCCAGGAGGAATGAGGGATTAATCGGTATAGTGAGGTTTTGATGAACTACCTTAATGCAATTTTCTGGGACTATCCTGAGTTTACCGATCCGAACACAATACGCCGGCACTTGTTGAAACTGGGGAATCAGAGGGTGCGTCGCTGGCTCTTGAAACGATTTTTGGAGCATGGCAGAGTTGTGGACACACTCCAGTTTTTTCGCCTTGATATTATTTCTCAGGAATTAGCACAATTAAACCTGAGGCCTTACACATACAGGAAGTGGAAAAGGATTACGGAAGTCTATGCTCAGTCCCAGGGAAAGTAAGTCCTGTTACGTGTCAGAAGGCCAGAGGGAAGTGCTTCTGCAACTTGTCACTGAACCTACAATTGAGGAGCAATTTTTTTTAACTGGAGGCACCGCACTTTCGGTATTCTATCTTCATCACCGAATGTCAAATGACCTCGACTTATTCTCTTCACAGCAAGTCAACCTTTCTGAGCTTGGATTCTGGATAAAAGGCATGTGGCCAGGAGAGATCGTTACCCTTAAGGAAAGTCCCCATTTTTTTTCCTGTCTTATCCGTGAAACAAAGCTTGACTTGGTTATTGACCCTCTTTCAGTAGATGAGCAACGCCCATCTGTAACTTTTGAGAATGGACACAAGGTTCGAGTCGATACGATCCGGAATATTGTTTCAAACAAATTATGCGCCTGTGTTAGTCGAACTGAGCCAAAGGACTATGTAGACCTCTATGCCATATTCAAAAAAATGCCTGAAATCAAGTTCGAGACAGTTTATGCAATGGCGAAGAAAAAAGACGCAATATTTGATGACCCTCCTACAGCAGCATTTCAATTAGAAGAAGGGATCGCGTTTATCAAGGAGACGCCGGAAATGATTCCTCCATTGCGGACCGCTTTTGATTACGATGACTTTCTTGCCTTTTGTGAGCATCTCACTATGTGGATATATGAGCGATTAAGTCCATGATGAGGGTTGACAGAAAAATATCCATATCCAGATAGCATTAGACAATTCCATTCCGTCATGTCCCATTATTTTCCTTGACATTTAAGTGCCTGTCCATAAAATACCATATAAGATACAAAATATACCGAATATGGTACTTAGCTATGGAACAAAAGAAATCAGCTCAT
>JAFDHL010000004.1 GCA_019308785.1 Deltaproteobacteria bacterium | reverse complement strand
AGTCTTCAGTCTATACACCTTCAGCCTGACTACGTGAGTAGTCACTTTTTTATTAATACCACAACCATCTAAAAATATAAATGATTTTAAATGCGGCAATAAATCCCAAAAATGCCCTGTCAAGGAAGGTCTTGATGTACAGTATGGTTTTGGTTTATAGTCATTCAGAATCAATATTTTTTTAGAATCATATTTATAAGGAGAAAGAGATGGACCGGGATCCCGACAAAGAAACAGATGAGATTATGGAGGATTTTGCTGATGACCTGTTAGATAAAGATGAGGATTTTCCACACCGTAGAGTATCCACCGATACTAAGGCTCATGGAAAAACCATAATTCTCTGGGCCGCGGGGATTCTCATTTTTGTCGCTATCATGGGCTTTCTTTTTGGAGGCGGCAGCGAGGTTTCCAAAGAGGAAATGGACGCTGTCAAGACCAGGCTTGACCTGCTGGAGAAGAGAGCAGCAAATCTTGAGGGGGTAGAGGGTAGAATCGCGCATCTCGAAAAAGGGGATAAAAAGCTGCAGCAATCAATTACAAAAAGGGATAAATCAATAAGATTTCTGAAATCACGGATTAACAAAGTGAACCAGAGAATTGACAGATTGCAAAAAAGCGTGGCCTCAACAAGCGTGGGGACCAAACCCCCGGATATCAAGCAGGAGAAACAGACGTCTCCGGTCAAAGGACACTACCATGAAGTGCGTGTCGGAGAGAGTCTCTATCGTATTGCCCACCAATATGGCATGTCTGTTGACGAACTGTGTCGAATCAACAATATAACCACGGACCATACGATTCAACCGGGCCAGAAGCTCAAGGTGGCTCCGCCCGGCCGACAATGATATGGCCCTCTGGCATTGAAGGCATTTAATATTCCATTGACCCTGAGAGAAAACAGCTATGATCCATAATTTAAAATATGATATGGAAATACTGAGACATTCTGATGATAGATATTTCGGAAATTGATTATTCTGTTCTTGACCGGCCAGAGATCCTTATGTCTTTGTTTCATCCAAGACCTGAATGGGGTGAACCCGGAACTAATGTGGCTGCTCAGGATATATTGATTCAGGTTGAAAGTGACGTTGTAGTCGGTGGTCGCTTTCACATGGCAGCTGAAGCAGCACCCAACATTTTGTTTTTTCACGGGAATGGTGAGATTGTTGCCGATTACGATCAAATGGGCCCTATGTATAACCAAATGGACATAAACTTCTTGCCGGTTGACTACCGCGGGTACGGGCGCTCAACCGGCGAGCCAACAGTCACTGCCATGATGCGGGACTGTCATATGATCTTTGCGTTTGTCGAAAAGTGGTTGCAGGAAAACCGTTGTTCTGGCCCGCTTATCGTCATGGGCAGATCTTTGGGTAGCGCCTCTGCCCTTGAACTTACGGCTTCGTACAAAATACAGATCCATGGTCTTATTCTTGAAAGCGGTTTTGCCTATGCCGGCCCCCTGTTACGGCTTTTGGGGGTCAATGTTAATGCCCTCGGATTTAAAGAGGAGGAGGGTTTTCGCAACGTGGACAAAATCCGGTCCTTTAACAAATCCACCCTGATCATCCACGCTGAGAAAGACCACATCATCCCTTTTTCAGATGGGCAGGCCCTGTATAATTCCTGTCAATCAGTTGACAAAACCCTGCTCCAAATCCCCGGGGCCAATCACAATGACATCTTTTTGCGCGGATTATCGGAATATATGGCGGCAGTAAAAACCTTGGTGGACAAAATAGCGAATTAAGGCAAGTATCGTTACCTTGTCAAAAAACTGAATGTATTATTTTATTTTTAAAATTCGGAGAATGATAATGCGGATCCTATTCACAGAATGGCAGGCAAAAAACCTAACCCGTCTTCTGATTCTTATGCTGCTCGTTTTGTCTCTTTCTTGTGGCACTACCAAGGAATTAAAGTTAGACCGGGAGTCTTTTGTCTATAAATTAGTCATAGTCCACACTAATGATACACACGGACATCCTTTAAAGTTTTTCAAACATCCGGCGCCGGATGTGGGCGGCCTGCCTGCTCGAGCCTCTCTTGTCAGGCAGATAAGGAAAGAAAACGAGAACGTATTGGTATTAGATGCAGGTGATCTCAATACAGGAAGGGCGGAGTCAACCTTCTTCAAGGCAAAGCCGGACATTGATGGATATAACTGTATCGGTTACGACGCCATGGTGTTGGGTAATCATGAGTTTGATAATTCAACAGAAGTTCTGGAATGGCAAATGTCGCTGGCTCATTTTCCTTTTCTCTCTGCCAATGTCAAAACCAAGGATGGCGAATATTTGACTCGACGTTACATTATTAAGAGATTTCATGGATTCAAGGTGGCCATTTTCGGCTTAACCACAAGGGAAACGATTTTAATAGGAAATCCGAAGTATATAAAAGATCTGATATTTGAAGACGAAATTGAGGTCGCCAGAAAACTCGTTCCTGAACTCAAGAAAAAGGCCGATCTCGTCATCGCACTGGTTCACATGGGTATATATCAATCGTTTAGAGAAGGTTCCAGAAGATTGGCTTCAGAAGTTGATGGGATTGATCTCATTGTAGATGGACATACCCATACAAAACTTGATTCGCCGATTTTTGTAAAAAAGTTCGGATCGGATCACAAAACCCTGATCGTTCAGGCATGGAAGTGGGGTCTCGTTGTAGGAAGAGTTGATCTGTGGATAAGAAACAAGAGGGTAATAGATTATAAGTTTGAGGCGATCCCCATTAATTTGAAGACGGAAGAAAAGAGGCCTGATGGAAGCAAAGTGTATAGTTTCATAGACAAAGAGATAGAAGAAGACAAAGGCCTCTTGTACATTCTACAGCCGTACATTGATAAAGTTGCATCACGTCTATCTGAAGTCATAGGTCATGCCGAAGAAATATTTTATTATAAGGACACTAAGAATAAGGAGACTGCTCTTGGAAATATAATTGCTGATTCAATGCTGTGGTATACCAAAAAAATGGGTGTTGATTTTGCCATTCAAAACGGGGGTGGCATTAGGGCTGATCTCCCGAAGGGCCGTATCACAATGAAATCGATATATGAGGTACTGCCTTTCGACAACTCGGTTGTGGTCTTAACCCTAAATGGTTCTGATGTTCAATCGCTGTTCGATTACATAGCCACCATATCATTTGGTAAAGGAGCTTTCCCGCAAGTATCTGAAGGATTGAGCTTCACAATAAATCGTGTCACAGGCAAATGCCAGGACATCCTCATTAACGGCCAACCGATTTATCAGTTCAGGAATTACAGGATAGCAACAAATTCGTATTTGGCCGGCGGTGGAGATGGTTTCAAGATGTTTTTAAATGCCATTTACAGTTATGATACCTCGAAGTTCCAGAAAGACGTTTTTATAGAATACATTAAACACCTTGGTGGCAGCATAAGACCAAAGATCAGGGGACGAATTGACCTTATAACTGAATTTTACATGCCATGGTTGAAGCTGGCAGCTTAGCTTTTACTGCCTGTCCTGGGCCTTATATTTCCGGTTATGGGGGCGTTCGACTATCCCGCCAGAGGATAACCCGCCTGAGATAGGCGGGCAAACTCAGCAGAATTTGTGATGCGTCTTTTGAAAAGAGACCCCCATGGCCCTATAATAAGTGATTGACATTTTAAAGCGCTAAAATGTTGCGGAAAAAGAAGTTTATTGCGGACTAGATTTTTTTACTTTAAAGGGCTGATCAATCTTTTTCATATTTAGTACAGATGAAACCTTTAACGAGTAGGAGCTTCTTATTAGAGTAAACTTGGAAAAATGATGAACTACCTGGAAAAAGCAGTGACTGGAGGAGCCGAAAAGAAAGCCATCAAAAAGGTTCTGGATGAAAGTCTAAATGATGATGATTTTTATTGCCGGAAAAGTCTTAGTAAGCTTACCAGCATGGGCCTTGAGAAAGAAAAGGCCCTGATATTGCTTGCCCATCACAAATCCAGTGTCAAGTATAGTTACGATCTCTCCTCAAACAGTCTGTCCCATCTATTCGAACTTGCGGAAGTAAAGAAGGGTGAGAGCCCTCTCAAAAGGCTTGTTGAATCGCCATTCTTTCTTGTTAAGGCTTGCTGGTTATTTGAACACGCGCCATTCTTTTTCTTTTATGACGAGGAAGAGCCAGAAGCCCGTGATTCCCTGATTGCGGAATTCGCTAACCAATATGAAACCCATTTCCTGAAAAGCAGAGTAGCCATTGATACATGGAGAATGATTGAAAATCCATGGCGCGTCAGGGAAGCGACTTTTTGGGAAAATAAGACCTTCGATCCCCTGCTTTTAATAGAAAGGGCAATAAATGCAAATATTGAAGGTGTTGAAATCAGTTTTGATTTTCACCCGTTTAATTACACGACTCTTCTTCCTGAGGAACTGGCATATGAGAAACGGGAACAGATAAAAAAGGCATGTCTGAGAAGTGGTATTAAAGTTGATATCCATTCACCCATAGTAGGCCCTTACACGCCATCGCCGGATCCATCCAAGGGAAAGCAATGTTTTTATGATCCCACACAAAGCCTCCAAGTCCAGTATGACACTATTGAATTGGCAAAGGATATTGGTGCGGGATGCGTAGTTTTCCACCTGATCGACAGCTCTAACCTGAAAAGAATGGTTGGCTTGATTGAAAAGGCGGGTGGAAGTAATGTAAGGATAACCGTTGAAAACTACTGCCAGACCAGAGAGCGACAAACCTCTGACATGTTTATCGCCTGCGTAAATGAGATCTTCAATTCCCTTCCCAGAGAAATACAAGAAAAAAACTTTGGCATAACCCTGGATGTGGGTCACTTCAACATAGAGGGAGAAGATCCCCTCGTGGCTTCCGAGAAGATCGGGAAGTGGTGCCTCAAAAACGGCGTATATTTACGTCTCCATGCAACAGATAATTACGGGAATTTGCTTTTCAGTGCACCCGCTTACAGTGCTGATGTACACAGTAACGTCTCGGGTCGGGGCATAAACAACTCATTGATTATCAAACTGCTGCGCAGCATGGGACATCGTTTTGATGTTCTTGCAGAACAGATCCAGCCCCTTACAAAAGAGGATATTTCTATCCTACATGAGGCGCAATCCTGTCCTATTGATGAATCCTATGAGACCTATATAAAAATGGGTGAAAAGAAACTATCAAATCTGGAGTTAGGAGCCTTTATAGAACCGGGTATTATTAAAGAGAAGGCCTACCAGTTTGTAGCGGGAATGAGAGACCTCTCTTTCTTAAGAGAATACCTTGTGTATAGAAAAATCCAGGACAAGAAATACCTGTCTGTTGATGAAGCCAAAAGGATATCCCAGGATTTTATGAAAATGCCTCAAAAACTCAAGGCTGATTTAACAACATACATTGATGATCTATTATTACCGATTCAGAGTGAAACCGGTACGATCCAGAAGAGCGAACTTGATTTGGTCTGTCAAAATATCAGTGGAGCCCTGTATGGGACGGTCAGCAATGAACATCTGAACCGGATATTCTCTCAAGACAGAATCTACGGCAAAGGGGATATCATCTGTGAGCAAAACAGCCCCGGGAAAGAGATGTATTATATAAAGGAAGGCGAAGTGACCGTCTGCATTGATGAGTCTCTTGTTGCATCACTGGGACCGGGGGAAATATTCGGTGAAATGAGTCTTTTCTATAATATCAACAGGTCGGCTACTATCAAAGCTGCAAAAGGGAAGACTAAGGTAGGGATATTATCCCGTAAAGGCCTGGAGAACATGTTTAAGAACAGCGAATCTTATGCCTCCGATTTGATCTATAGGCTCTATAATATCCTGCCAGACCGGTTAAGGAATCTGAATGAAAAATACAAAACGGCTATTCGCACACTTCACCTTATTTTCGAGGTTGACGAGCGGGGGATGCCGGACCTTGAACGTATGCAGGAGGAGCTCAATCGGGAGAAAGCGGATTTCTTCCCCACCCTGTCTCAAATGGAGGCAAAACAAATCTATGGAGAAGTAAAGTCCTTTGATGCCGGGCAAACCATTTTTGCTGAAGGTGATCGAGGTGACGGCGCCTATCTTGTTATAGAAGGGAAAGTAAAAGTGGTTGCATTATCAGCGAATTCCGAAGAAATACTCCTGGGAAATCTGGGAGAAGGCGAAATTTTTGGTGAAATGGCCCTGATAGATGCAAAGCCAAGGTCCGCAACTGTCGTGACGCTTACTCCGTGCAAAATGGCCTTTATCAGCAAGAAGGCATTTAATGAGTTTACCCAAGTTAGGTCCGAATTAGGTCTCCGTTTAATGGGCTTTATCTGTTTATCACTTTTCAGGCGTATCCTTCGACTGGATGAGATCTATTCGGACTTAAAGAAAAGGATAAAAGGCTCTTAACCTTCCTCTCCATTGGCAAGGTAGGCGAATGAGAAATATGATATCTAATAGTACTTCAAGTATAGTTGGTTAAATCCGGACACCTTTAAAAAGTATCGGGCAAACCTAATATTTGAGAATAACTTCTACGGGAGGGCCCCATGGAATTCTTTTATTCAACGGAATTGGCTGTGCCTATCAGCCAGATTACGCTGCTCTTGGTGTTCAGCACACTTGCACTTCTTTTTGGAAGAGTGAAACTGGCATTGATTATCAATTACGTTTTCACTCTTTATTGGGGCTATGGCTTTAACCGGGAACAGTTGATGGGTTCCGGCATCGAAAAAATTGATTATTTCACCCTATTTTATTTCGGTTTTGGTCTTTTGACTGTGATTCTGGCTCTGATAGGATTTATGATCCACGATGATTAGTACTTGCTGCGGAACAAACAGGAATTCTCATTGAGCTGTTTTCGCCATAGTCCAAAGACGAAAACTGGTCATCGCCCTATCCATGATTGACATCAAAGAAAACAGGTGATAGCTTTTTTCCCTAAGTTCCTTTACTCAAATAAGGAGGGTGTACTTATGAAATATTATAAAAGAATTCCACTGTACCTTTTTGTCATATTGATAGTTGCTGCCTTCGTGGCAGGATGCGCAGGCACGTCAAAAAAGCCGGAATGGATCGGCAAGGGGTCCGGCGCTTTCAAGAGCAAGACAGGGAAAGCCTTTTATGGTGTGGCTTCAGTATGGGGAATAAAGAACCCCTCCCTTGAGCGTTCGACTGCTGACAACCGGGCCAGGGCAGAGATCGCCAGGTTGTTTAAGACCTATATAGCTATTCTGATGAAGGATTATCAGACCTCAACCGTTGCAAAGGACCCGAAGCTATCCCTTGAAGAGCAGAATGTCGAACAGACAATAAAAAGTTTTACAAAAGCAGAACTGACCGGCGTGGAGATCGTGGATCACTGGCGACTTCCTGAAACCGGAGAGTATTTTTCCGTTGCCCGGATGGATTACAAAATGTTCGAGGACTACCTGAAGAATTCAAAGGAACTTAACGAGGATGTTCGCCAGCGGGTACTTGAACATGCCGAGAAGGCCTTTGATGATCTGGAGAAGGAAGAAGGTCGGCATTAAAGCTTGAGTGTTTAGTATGCAAAAAAAATTGCTTATAGCGGTTCTTTTTGTCCTCCTCCTTTGCCTTATCCCCGATAAGAGCACCTTTCCTCAAAAAGATGATCTTGAAAAGGAGTTCTTCAGGGGTGTGGCAGAGATGGAAAGGGAATACAGGAGCTTTGAAAGAGCTGCCTTTGAAGAATTCCGCCGTGCTGTCAAATCCATGTGGGGTGATGTCATAATTTCAACCAAAAAGGACTGGGTTGAGTATTCTGACGACAAAAGCGCAAGGAGCCGTGTTGATTTTGAAATAGGTGAGGTCCGGGTCGAGGTCCTGGTGACCGAAAAAGAGGCCAGGAGAGATCCCCGGCGGTTAGAGAAGAAGATTATGAAGGAAATCCAGCATGTCGTGGTGAACAAGGGAAGAAATCGGGATTACAACCTGCCGACGCCAGAGACGGTAAACCCTCCTTCACCCCTTCTCCCACGCCCGGTGCTCGAAGGACAACTTAAGGATAGCCAGGGCAGGGTGGCTACAGAGGAGAATAAAGAGGAATTTGCCAGAGAGATCATTCAAACAAAGTCCGTAGTGAAGGAAGAATTGGAAACCAAAAAAGGCAAGATGATCAAGGCTTGGGTAAAGTTCCCCCTGGTTCCCGACCATCTCCGTATTCGCGCACAATATTATCTTGATCCGGTCCGCAAGCAGGCAAAGCGATTTGGGCTTTCGGTACCTGTGGCCTTGGCTGTCATGCATACCGAATCTTATTTTAACCCCAAGGCTACGAGCCCTGTGCCTGCCTACGGTCTTATGCAGCTTGTACCCAGAGCCGGTGCCCTGGATGCATACCGATATGTTTATAAGGTAGAGAAGATAGTTTCAGCGGATTATCTTTATGATCCGGTTAACAATATCGAACTCGGCTGTGCTTATCTCGGTCTCCTTAAAAACCGTTATTTCCAGAAAATCCGTTTATCCGAGAATGCTCTTTATTGTGCGGTTGCCTCTTACAACACGGGGCCGGGAAATTTGAGCCGGACCCTTTGTGGGAAGAAGTATCTCAAGTGCGCGGTTGACCGGGCCAATGCCATGACGCCAGAAGCGCTTTTTTCACATCTCAGAAAACACCTGCCGCATCAGGAGACGCGGGATTACCTTAAGAAGGTGACCGAAAGGATGCGCATTTATGAGGAATGGGCATAATGCACGTCTCGTGTCGCACATCATGTAATTTAAAAGCAGTACGGCTTGATTTTCAAAAACAGCATAAATTGTAAGTAGCGTTTAAAACGTTTCGTATCTTGAAGGGCATGGGGGTCTTTTTTCAGGAATCAAAAAATTGGTTGCTGGATTGTACATGTCCCTGCTACCTGAGGCGGGCGGGGAGCTTGCTGTGCTTCACGCCCAGGACACAGGATAGGGCATAAACCCGGGCAGTCCGCCGCCCGCCTTGGTTTGCAGGATTGCCAAGTCCAGCGCTCTGGCCGAGTCGATTCTGAAAAAAGACCCCCATGCCCTTCACTATTTTAAGATCGGTCCGGATTTTTGGGCACCATACTTAAGAATCCATATGCGAGAATCGGATGAATTCATATCCCATGCGAACACTTTTGAACATTACCAAATTGTTAGGTCTTGTACGGGCAGGCAGTTAGTGCCGCTGTTGTCCGAAGATATAGTTGGTGAGTTTCTGGCTTATCTGAGATGCGAGTTTTTCCTGTATGATGCGGATGGCCCTTTTTTCGGCCGCTGACTGGGTAAGTTGGCCCTCTTTTCCAGACATATTGACGCTGCCGAAGATCTTGCCGTCGCGGCGGTCAATCAATTGAAAATCGACCTTCCATCGCACAAATTTCCACTTAGGATGAGGGATATCCGGTGAGGTCAAATTTATAGTGCCCCGGACCATTACGGTGGCTTCAGATGGGTTGGTGTCAACAACAAATCCTGATCGGGTCATGGCTTCGATCAAGGCGTGCATGATTTGGACTCGATAGGGACCTGTTATATCTATAGCTAAATTAAATTGATTCTTTAGAACGTCTGCAAGCCGGGCCTTTAGTTCCTGGAGCCTTATCCGGGTCGGTTTACCTTTCCCATGAGGATTTACCACACGCAGTTCTTCATTGTATGCTTCCCGAAGGACCAATGTGGTGATGGCCTGCTTCAACTGTTGAATAGTGTTGAGGGTGTCCGTGGAATCTTGCGCAGAGGCTATAAGATTCATAATTTCTCGGTCTGCCCGGGCAATTTTTTCATGCAGGGAATTTTGAGTCTGCCCTCTGTTCAATACTGCAAGAGCGTAATGAGTGGGTGGATCTGAAGAATTATCAATATAGTTATCAACAACGGAAATACCGCTTAAGACTTTTTCTGTGCTTATGGTTGTTACCTGCCGGATGTCCAATTCCCGAATACATTCATTTTTACCCCCCGAGGCGATCCTGAGATAGTGGTCAAAATCGTATGATCGTTGCTGGATGCATGACTTAAAGACCTTTGCGATCTCTGCCCTGGCATTGTCCTCGGATGTCTGGCGGTCTGCACCGGAGCCTACCCCGATAATATAATGGCTGCCTGGATATTCGGAGCTTACGCCACCCACCCAATCAGGCCGCCTTGATTTACCCAGCCAGGTGGCGCAGCCGAAGACAATCAGGCACATAATAATTATGATCAGGCTGCGAGCGCTGCTGCAAACTCTTTTACAGATAGATCGACTCATATTTCCTACCGTTTTTCTGAATTGCCTATCTTGTTGTTCTGAATGACACAAATCTCTTCTGCCCTGCCTTTACGTGGATATCGGGAAGATGAATATGACCGATAGCATTGCCGCTTGCATCCTGAGTATTGATATTAACCGTGTAAGTACCCGGCGGTACCTCAACATGACCCACATCAATTCTATCAGGCAAAATATCGCAGGAACGCAAATCGGCCCTTTCAGTCACCGTGGCAAAAAAATTCATTATGCTCCTCACAAACCAAGCCCAGTTTTCCCCTGCTTCGTCTTTAACAACCTTCCCCACCGCCCTGGTGGCCAAATATTTTGCTGTAGCCCGGGCAATGGCCTTTGCCTTAATGCGTGCCATGCGGTTTTTTAGGTTCTGAATGGCAATAGAACCGATATCCTCGCCCACTTCTGTACGGATACGATAATCTTTGCCCCCTTCTTTTGATCGCAGGACTATTTCACATTTCTCAATTGAATACCGGCGCCGCTTGAACCTGGGGACTGCAATCTTGAATAGATATCCATCTGGCATGGGGACATATAGTGCATCCTCCATCTTGCGTGGGCATAAACCATTGTAATGAAAAAAAAATACTTCGCCGGACTCGCTGGATTGCCGTATTGCCACAGGCTTGATATGAGGATACTTGTCTCTGTAACACTTTAATTCATCTTCAAATAGAATGGCGGATGTTGGGTTTACTAACTTAGCCAGTAAAATACCGGGTGCGGGCACTCCATATAAATTTTCGTATGTATCATAAATCTCCTCAGCCTTTCGGTAGGAGACAAAGGCTTCATTCATTTCATTTTCTGCCTCATATAGCAAACCCATGATGAGGCGCACAAAGGCATCCTCGGTATAGGTATTCTTTTTATCGGGTTCATATCTCGCATTGATCACGTTAAGCTTGTTATCCACCTTGCGGGCCTCAACCAGTGCATCGTCCCCCTTTTCCAGGAAAATGTAATTGAGACTCATAAACAGGTTAGTCATAACGTTCTCGAAATCTTCCCCCCGATAGGGTGTGGTATAGTCGTTGATCATCAAGGACGCGGCTTTCTTAGAGATGGATTCGGTGTAAAGATCTTCCATTTTGGCCTCGGCCTTTTCCAGGTTAAGATTACTTTCCTTGAAGTTTCCCGCGTAATGTAATCTCAGACCCTCGTTCAGGTATAGGATGACCGCGTCCCGGTCGTCATAGCTTATCTTTTTGTGCCGTCTCTGCCCACCACCTTTTTTAGATGCAGTTGAGCAGCCCAAAAGAATCAGGATCGATACGACAAGACAAATACCTCTCAAAAAACGGTGGAAGGCACGACTATTTGAATACAGCCACATAACGATCCATCCCTCAGTCGCACTGAGCCAGAAGATTGGACACTAATTATAATTTGTGCCTTGATCGGGTTACAATCTTCTTGATCTTTTTCTCACCAATCCACGCCTTCCTGTTGGAGGTCATATCAATGAGTTCAAGGTTGACCTGATAATAGACGACTCTTTTGCCTTTGATTTCATCTACAATGCTATTGAGGGTGCCCTTGAGCATAAAATCGGCGCCGGCCTCCTGTCCGGGGCTTTTTACAGATTTATCGGAAGCATGGACGGCCATGTCTTCGCGTTCTTTCCGTATTTCTTGCCTCTCGGTGCCGGAGGCTACGAAATTGACCCGGCCTGATTTGAGCAATGCCCTTTCCAGATCTTTGGTGAAGGTCTGGACATTGATGTGCTCATGGCTGCGATTGACCACTGTGCCAACAATCACGTCAGGTTTTTTGCCATAATGGCCCGATTTGAAGTTAGATAGCCAGGAACTGTTTAGGCAGTCATCAATTGCAGCCTGGGCCACCAGACGTGAATCCGTGTCATTCCATCGACCGCTGACATCCACGGTTTTATCTACGTCAATGCGTTTCACCTTGGGTGCAGATGAACACCCGGCCATGACTGCCACACAAATAATAATAGCCACTATGATCAAGATGGTATGGCGTCTTGAGTCCATTATTTTACCTCCTTCAGGTGTTTACGAAATCTCTTCCACCGTGATCGCGAGTTTGAAACTGGATAGAAAGGCCTTTTTGACCCGGAATCATTAAATATCATATTACTGTATGCACAGTTAAGCCTCTCGCAAGTGCAGGTTAAGATAAAGTCGTTTGTGTGTCAATGGAGCAGTTATTGCGAAAATGCGATTTGAGCTGAATGTGTTTCTGGAAAGAAGGATGAGATGTGTTCACGGTTGAAAAAGGAAAAGGTCTGACCAGAAATGGATTGATAGCTTTAAGCATGGATGGTATATAAAAGATGTTAGATGTACAAGTGATTAATCCAGGTCCTTTGGGCCTGGATAGTTTAGATTGAAAAAGGAGGAGACGTGATGAAAGTTAGCAGGGTCTCAGAGATGAGGGACTTGGACAGAACCGCAATAGAAGAGTTTGGCATAAAGGATGAGCTATTGATGGAAAATGCGGGTGGGGCTGTCTATTTTGTTGTCTTAAATGAATTTGGGATTAAAGATAAAAAGTTTGTTGTGCTCTGCGGTGTCGGGAATAACGGAGGCGACGGGTTTGTCATTGCCAGAAAGGTCCATTCAAATGGTGGGGCAGTTAAAATTTTTATATTAGGCGACCGAAATAAGTTCAAGGGTGCGGCAAAACTGAATCTCGACATTGTATCCCGCCTGGCCATTGAAATCCGGCAGGTTGAATCCAGTGAATCAATAAGGATGGATGTCACTCATTCAGACGCCATTGTGGACGCGATCTTTGGTACTGGCCTCACACGGGATATCGAAGGACTATATGGAGATGTTATTGAACTGGTTAACAAAAGCGGGAAAACCGTGTTTAGCGTTGACATCCCCTCCGGGGTCCACGGAGACACAGGTAAGATAATGGGCAGAGCCGTAAAGGCGGATTATACCGTTACCTTTGGCCTTCCAAAGATAGGGAACATGCTTTTCCCGGGATATGAACTCTGTGGAAAACTGTATGTCACGCACATATCTTTTCCACCAACAATATATGATACGGGTTCAATGAAAATTGAGATTAACGATCCTTTAGTACTTCCGGCCAGAGACAAAAACGGTCACAAAGGATATTTTGGGGAGGTCCTGTTTATTGCAGGTGCTGCCAGTTACTTTGGCGCGCCTTATTTTGCGGCACTTTCTTTTATGAAGGCGGGGGGAGGGTATTCCCGGCTTGCAGTGCCTGCATCTATGACGCCGTTTATTGCCAACAAGGGAAGTGAGATTGTTTTTGTTCCTCAGAGGGAGACAGGTTCGGGAAGCATCTCCCTTGAAAACAGGGCAGCACTTTTAGAGTTGTCGGAGAAGATGGATATGGTGGTGCTGGGACCAGGTCTGTCCCTTGACAAGGAAACCCGGAAACTGATAATGGAATTGGCAAGGGATGTTAACAAACCGCTACTCCTGGACGGTGACGGCATTACGGCCCTGTGTGAAGATTTGGAGATTATAAAACAAAGAAAAGCGGAAACCATTCTGACGCCTCATCTGGGCGAGATGTCCAGGATAACCGGTATGAGTGTCCCCGAAATAGACGCAAGCAAGATAGATATCCTTCAGCGTACTGCAAGGGAATTGAATTCAATTATAGTTTTAAAAGGGGCTCATTCGCTGATAGGATACCCGGATGAACGGGTTTATATTAACATGACCGGGAATTGCGGTATGGCAACGGCAGGGTCGGGGGATGTACTGACAGGCACGATTGCAGCCATGTTCGGTCTTGGTTTGTCTGTTCAGGACGCCGTGAGAAAAGGGGTATTCATTCACGGCTTTTCCGGGGATCTGGCAGCCGAGCATCAAGGTGAAGATGGCATAACGGCCCAGGACATACTGGAGTATCTATCGCTCGCCATGAAAATGGACCGGGAAGGACTCGACAAAACCTTTGCGGATCGGTACGTGGGGGCTTACATAATTTAGGAGCGTCTGCTTGTTGTAAAGCCTGCGTTATTAATGATATTTGTTGGATTGAATGGAGAGAAACCATGAGGAGATGTCTTATATTTGTTGTTTTTGTAACAACCACAATGCTGATTACCTCTGGCTTTTTCGGGTGCAATGCAAGAGATGAGATTTTTCATGTCGGGATCTTACAGTGGACGGAGAAGGTCCAGCCGTTTAGACAAACGTACAAAGGTGTGCTTGATGGCCTTAAAGACAAAGGCTACAAAGAAGGAATAAACTTAAAAATAGACTACAAAAATGTGGAGCAGGACAAAGAGCTGGCACTGAAAATCGCCCAAGGATTTGTTAAAAGCGAGGTTGATCTGATTGTGGCCTTGGGCACCGGAAGCAGCCTGGCGGCTCTTGAGGCTACTGAGAAGAAACAGATTCCCATTGTGTTTTCTATTGTTGGCGCCCCAAAGGCTACCGGTATTATTGTAGATTATAATGATTCGGGACGAAATATTACCGGCGTTAGCATGAAGGTTCCGGTAAAGGAACAATTTGAGATGGTTAGAGAGGCACTTCCAAGGGTCAAAAAACTTGGTATCATTTATTGCACAGAGATGCCCCAGGCCGTAGCTACCGGAAAAGAAGCCGCTGCTGTGGCTCCTGAATTCGGGTGGACCCAGTTGGTAATTTCTTTTCCCAGGGAGTATTTGTCACAACTTCAAAAAATTATTCAATCACTGGCACAGTAAGTGGATGCCATATACATTCCGACTGACCCAATCTTGAATTTACCTGAACACGTGGAAACTATCATTCGTATATCAGATGAGCACAACATACCGGTTGTTGTTGTTGCAAAAAAATTCGTAAAAGACGGAGCGTTGATGGCAGTGCATTGCGATTTTTACGGAATCGGGCGACAGGCCGCCGATCCCATCGTCCAGATATTGGGAGGGGTTAATCCACGGACCATTCCTTCACAAATGCCTACCATAAAAAAGTTATCTCTTAATCTAAAAAAGGCACAGCATTTGAATATCACAATAAAGCGCAATGTTATTATAAGGGCCGATAATATATTTGATTGATTGCAGAGGTAATTATTATGAAGCTTTCAAGGCTTTTGCCCAAAAAATTCAGCACCCGGTTGATAGTCATGACACTCGTGGCGGGTTTGCTTCCTGTCATAATCTTTACATTCTTGATGAACATATTTGCCGGTCGATTTCCTGCTGAAACAAATCGTGCAATTCAACAGGGACAAGAGGAGCAGTGGCAGCGAAGCGAAGCCGTATTGAGGCAGATGGCGGAAGATTTCATTCGCCACAAGGCGCTGGATGTTGCACTTCAACTGGAATTATACTTTAAGGCTCACCCTGAGATGACGGTTGAAGAACTGCAAAAGGATCCGGAATTCAGGGAAATAGCTGTTCAACCGATCGGTACGGGGTACACAGCGGTTCAGGACTCGGATACTGCCATTAATCGCTTTCATAAAAATCCCAAGATAGAAAACCTGGACCTGCATTCTTTAGCTGATAAACTGCCCGAATTCTGGGCGATCATGGAAGCCAGTCTGGACGGAAGATACTCCAATGGATACTACCGATGGAAAGATCCTGACGGGGAAATACGGGACAAATTCATGTATATAGCTCCACTTGGCGAAAAGACCGCTGACGGCGTTCGATTCGGCGTTGCGGCAACCACTTATATAGACGAGTTCACCCGTTCCATACAGGCGGCACAAGATGTTTCTCATGGCACAACCCGATACCTGATGGGCACTGTAAACAGGCTGACAAAATCTTTTAGAACCATGGGATTTGGATTTATGGGTTTGGGTATTGCACTTGTTTTGGTTCTGGCATACTGGATGGGAATCTATTTTTCTCGTGCGGTCACACGGCTCCGAGAGGCGACCAGGGCAGTCAATCAAGGCAATTTTGATATACGGGTAAAACCCCCCATGTCCGGTGATGTGGGGGAATTAGTAATAGATTTTAACGAGATGGTAGCTCAACTGGCGACAACGACTGTAAAGAAAGAGGAATTGGAGGCAAGTGAAGAGAAATACAGGACCATTGTGGAGAGTATTGAAGAGGGGTATTACGAAGTTGATATTGCCGGCAATTTTAAATTCGTTAATGATTCAGAGTGCAAAATTCTCGGATTCCCAAGAGATGAAATTATAGGGATGAATTACCGACAATATATGGATGAGGAATACACAAGCAAAGTGTACCAGGTGTTTAACAGAGTCTATAAAACAGGAATATCTTCCAAGTTGCTTAACTGGGAATTTACGAGGAAAGATGGCACCAAGAGATTCGCTGAGATCTCTATATCTTTAATAAAGGATCCGGAAGGCCATACTACCGGGTTTCGTGGTATTTTGCGTGATATAACCGAGCGGAAGTTGATGGAAGAGAACTTGAAGAACGAAAAGGAAAGATTTGAATCCCTGGCAATGGATGCCCCATTTGGCATGTCAATCATTAATCCTGATGGGACAAATGAATATATCAACCATGAATTTGAAGTGATGTTCGGCTATACCTTGGAGGATATTCCAACAGGAAAGACCTGGTTTGAACTCGCATTCCCTGATCCTGAATACAGAAAGGAGGTTATTTCCACATGGCTTAGTGATTTAAAGGGGGCAAAACCAGGGGCCCTAAGGCCAAGGGAATTTAAGGTCCGGTGCAAGGATGGGACTATAAAAGACATAAATTTCAGGGCAGTGATGCTAAAGAACAAGAATCAACTTGTAACATATGAGGACGTGACCGAAACAAGGAAACTTGAGGCCCAGCTCAGGCATATGACGAAGATGGAGGCCATTGGCACATTGGCTGGTGGCATTGCTCATGACTTCAACAACCTGCTGATGGCCATACAGGGGAATGCCTCCTTGATGGCCTTAGATATTGATTCCAGTCATTCCTTGTATGAAAGAGTGAAAAACATCCAGCAATATGTCCAGAGTGGAGCAGATCTCACCAAACAACTCCTGGGCTTTGCCAGGGGTGGTAAGTATGAGGTAAAAGCTACTGACCTGAACGAGCTAATCGAGAAGGGTTCAGAGATGTTTGGCCGAACGAAAAAAGAGATAACAATACATTTAGAATGTCAAAAAGATATCTGGATGGTGGAAGCAGATCAGGGACAGATTGAGCAGGTGCTTTTAAACCTTTATGTCAATTCGTGGCATGCCATGTTAGGAGGAGGGTCCCTGTATCTTCAGACGCAAAATGTCACTCTTGATAAGGACCACATGAAACCCTATTACATGGAGCCGGGTAATTATGTGAAGATATCCGTGACTGACACTGGTATTGGTATGGATGAGGCAACCAGCAAAAGGATATTTGATCCATTCTTTACAACCAAAGATATGGGTAGAGGAACAGGCTTGGGATTGGCTTCTGTTTATGGGATTATAAAAAATCATGGAGGCTATATTGACGTTTACAGCGAGAAAGGTAAAGGAACTACAATTAACATTTATCTGCCAGCTACAGGTGAAAATCACAAAGAGTTGAGTATAGAGCGAGAGGAACAAGATGAAATTGTCCGTGGTACGGAGACAGTTCTTCTTGTGGACGATGAAGACATGATCGTTGATGTTGGGGGAGAAATGCTTAAAACAATGGGTTATCACGTCCTGCCGGCCAAAAGCGGCAGGGAAGCCATTGAAATAGTGAGCAAAGCGCAGAATGCAAAGAGCAGCCTTCCCATTGATCTTGTCATCCTCGACATGATCATGCCGGACATGGGAGGAGGAGATACTTATGATAGATTAAAGGAAATAGCCCCCGATATCAAAGTTTTGCTTTCAAGTGGGTATAGCATAACTGGTGAGGCCACCAGGATATTGGACCGTGGCTGTGATGGATTTATTCAAAAGCCCTTTAATACGAAGCAGTTGTCCCAGAAGATCAGAGGGATATTGGACAAAAAATAATTTTCCTGTCCTTTCCCATATAATCCAAGCTTTTAAGTTTACATACACAAGTCCTTTTCTGGCGATATCTGGTACGCATGCTCGCCGGTAAAAAGGATATGGAGGGAGCGACCTTTCATATCGCGAAAGTTCTGCTGAAATGTGTCCCTGCCAAAGGGATGGACGTTTTTCAGAAAAGGAGTAACCATTTCCGTTGTGTCGTTAAAGGCCGTCTCTGCCAATATTTGAAGAGGAGCTTTCCTGCTCCAGAAATGTCAGACATATCACAGGTTTTTGAGGTGGATGATATTTTGACCTTGTCGGAGGATGAACAGATCTAAACGGCGGGGAATCGGAGAAAAAAACGGGTATCCTTTCCTCGGCTCCGAATTCAGTTTTCTTATCGTAGTCTATAAAATCTGGCCATCAGATTTGCTTTTGATTAGCAGAAGAAACCTTCAAAATTGCTGGATTTACGATAGCAGCTATGGAAAGTTTAACGTAGCAGATCAGCCGAAGCGATTAGCTGTCGACGGCAAGAGCCTGTTTATATGGCGTCATAGATCCGCGAAGCAAATTTGTTCTTGACGCCTATGAGGCTTGCTATTGAGAATCTTTTACATCAATCTTTGGATAGCATTAGATGCTTCAATTGTGGCAAGCTCGATCAATCCGGTACATTTGTCAGAAGAGGATATATACTTTTGAAAGTCAGTCCAGTCAGAGAATTCCTTCTCCGTAATGGTACGACATTCTGTCGCGCCTGCTTCCTCTCTGAATCTTTGTACGATATTCTTACCTACGCCAAAGGGTTCAGGTTCTCCAATAGGTTTATCTAAGAGCAGATTAATGTGACCAACAACAAATGCCTTAAGTGTTTGAAAATATTTTGTATCACGAATATTCATGCCCAATAGGAGATTTATGCCCATAACTGCCCCGGCGAGAGCACCACAAACTCCCCCTTGACGAGAACGTGGTCAAGTCTGCCGTTGACTCTTATTGTTATTTTCTTAGCGCATAATGACCATGCGAATATATGGCTGAAATTTAAAAGGTACATCGGGGTGATTGGCTAAACTGAACAAGGAAAACGTCCGGAATAGCGAAGAACGGTAAGCCGGAAGGGTCGGAGAAAGATGAATCATGAGATAATAAAAGATAACAAAATCCCTAACAAGTTGAAGGTCAGCATGTGGGGGTGCCAAGAGTCAACGGCAGACTTGACCCTTTAATTAATTATCATCATCTCCAAACCCATCCCCTCTTTATAGATCTGACGTCCAATATCGAGTCAGATTCTGCACCCCAGGTAAAATACAAACCCCAGGACCTATCTCCTAGGAACTGGCGTTGGCAAAGGGCGTGCCACCCTACTCTCAAGTAGCTTCCTTGTTCTTTTTCTTGAATAACTCTTTGAATTTTGACCGTATCTGTCAAAAGTGTATGATACAGTTCACATCAGATTTCCTGTTATCCAAAAATCCTTGACTAAATAGCTAATTTTAGTTAATTTTCTCTAAGTTTTCAAAATATTTGGCTCCAACCTTTTTTAAGGAAAATATGCCTGTCGTGTGCAATCCATACTGTGACACCGGGGAATTGATTTTATTCACTTTCTTAACTTATGAACAATGCATACCGCTCATAGCTCAGCTATCACACACTTAAATTTCAGGGGAATTCTTCATGGACATTTTCGGTTTACGTAACAGACTTGTCCAAGATTACTCAAATTACATCCAGAGTTTTATCCAGATTCAGGATGCACGTGTCAGAAAGTACGTGGATGAGAATATAGAAAACGGCCTCCTTTGGCCAGACCCACTCATTCAATTGAATCCCTCCTTTGAAACTGGGGAATGGATCGATGATCTTGTTCAACAAGAGGTTCTACACGAAGAATGTGCTCGTATATTCAGAATTAAGGAGAACCCAGAGGAGGAAGGAAAACCTCTCAGGCTTCATCAGCACCAGTCAGATGCCGTCAAGGCCGCAAAAACTGCAAACAACTATGTTCTTACCACCGGCACCGGGTCCGGGAAAAGTCTGGCTTACATTGTCCCCATAGTTGATCATGTGCTTCGACTTGGGTCGGGAAAAGGTATCCAGGCGATTATCGTTTACCCTATGAACGCCCTATGTAACAGTCAGCATGGTGAATTAAAAAAATTCCTTTGTTATGGATACCCGAAAGGTGCTGAACAGGTTCGGTTTGCCAGATACACGGGGCAGGAAAGTGATGAGGAAAAGCAGCAAATCATTGCGAATCCCCCGGATATTCTGCTGACAAATTATGTGATGCTGGAACTGATTCTCACCCGGCCTTTTGAAAAGAACATCGTTGATGCGGCCCAAGGCTTGCGCTTTCTTGTCCTCGATGAATTGCATACCTATAGGGGAAGACAGGGAGCTGATGTTTCCTTGCTGGTACGGCGAGTAAGGGATGCCTGCGATGCACAAGATCTCCAATGTGTTGGGACTTCGGCCACTTTAGCCGGTCCGGGAACATATGAAGAGCAAAGGAAAGAGATAGCAGATGTAGCCACTAAGCTCTTTGGGGATATGGTCAAGCCTGAAATGGTTATCGGTGAAACCCTTAAGAAAGCAACCCCTGAAACAGACCTATCCGACCCTTCCTTTTTGGAGCAATTAGAAATAAGGGTTTCGGACTCAAATCTCCATCCTCCCTCTGATTATCAGGGTTTTATTGCAGATCCCTTATCTATATGGATTGAAAACACCTTCGGAGTAACCACAGAGAAAGAATCAGGCAGGCTCATACGAACTACGCCCAAGAGCATTACGGGGCCTGCCGGAGCGGCCAAACAGTTAAGTGACCTTATCGATGTCTCCGAAACACTTTGCATTAAGGCTATTCAAGAAGGACTGCTGGCCGGGTACCAATGCTCAGACCCTGACACTAATTTCCCGGTCTTTGCTTTTCGTCTGCACCAATTCATAAGCCGGGGTGACAATGTTTACGCCTCGCTTGAATCTCCGGAATCAAGGTATATTACTGTTTACGGCCAACAGTTTGTTCCAGGGGATCGCTCTCGCATTCTTCTTCCTATTGTTTTTTGCAGAGAGTGTGGTCAGGAATACTATTGTGTCCGCGTTCATCGAGAACCCGACAGCAACCAAAGAACGTTCCAACCCAGGGATCTTTCCGACCGGTATCATGAAGAGGAAACTGAACCTGGGTTTTTTTACAACAATCCAGATAAACCATGGCCTGAAACAATAGAAGAGATCATTGAACGAGTTCCCAATGACTGGCTTGAAGAACACAGGGGTTCATCACGATTGAAAAAAAATCTAAGGAAGAACCTCCCTGAGCGTATTTATATCGGTCCTCATGGGCGTGGATCTGATGAGGGCCTCCCATTCTCATATGTCAAAGCCCCGTTTCGTTTTTGCCTGAATTGCGGTGTCTCTTATGGCGCTCGCCAGGTTTCAGATATTGGGAAGCTTACCTCTTTAGGCACAGAAGGCCGGAGCACAGCCACTACCATTCTCAGCCTTTCTGCTATCCGTCATCTTAAAAATGAAGACAGCCTCGAGGAAAAGGCGAAAAAACTGCTTAGCTTCACAGACAACCGTCAGGACGCCTCTCTTCAGGCTGGCCATTTCAATGATTTCGTTGAGATTGGTCTCCTTCGTTCCGCCCTTTTAAGAGCAGCAAAAGACGCTGACCCGGATGGTTTAAGCCATGATGAACTGTCCCTGAGGGTTTTTGATGCTCTGGATCTTCCTCTTGATTTATATGCGGCCCGTCCCGAAGCGAAATTCCGGGATCTGGAAGACACAAAAAAGGCCCTTAGGAATGTGATTGGTTATCGGCTCTACCATGACTTGCGCCGTGGCTGGAGGGTCACCTCTCCAAACCTGGAGCAATGCGGACTCCTTGATATTGATTACCCCTCTTTGCGAGAGCTTTGCGAGGCTGAAGATGAGTGGCAGAATTGTCACTCTGCCTTACTCACAGCCACACCCGAAACCAGGGCTTCAATTTGCAAGGTGCTCCTTGACTTGATGAGAAGGGAACTTGCCATCAAGGTGGACTATCTGGAATCTCAATTTCAAGAAAGGATTCAGCAGCAGAGCAACCAGCGGCTTATTCCCCCCTGGTCCATCGATGAAAAAGAAGCTATAGTGGGAGCTGCGGTCTGTTACCCCCGTCCAAAAAGACGTGGAGATTACGGCGGGGATTTTTTCCTATCTCCCCGGAGCCTTTTTGGCCAGTACCTGCGCCGTCGATCTACCATACCAAATCACAATGAAAAATTCGGTCTGGATGCCACCCAGGAAATCATCCTCCAGTTATTACAGATTATTCGCGTAGCAGGTCTTGTTGAGGAAGTGGCTCCTCCCAGGGAGAAAGACGAGGTGCCAGGGTATCAGATCCCTGGGTCTGCCATTCGCTGGATAGCAGGAGATGGAACCAAACCATTTCATGACCCGCTTAGAGTTCCCACCGAATCGAAAGAAGGTGGGCGAACGAATCCATTTTTTGTCTCATTCTATCAGGAGATAGCTTATGAGAGTAAGGGTGTTGAGGCCAGGGAACATACGGCACAGGTCCCATATGAACTCAGGGTAGAACGGGAGGATGCCTTCAGGGAAGGACGATTACCTATTCTCTATTGTTCACCTACCATGGAACTGGGTATAGACATAGCAACCCTGAACATAGTGAACATGAGAAACATACCGCCTACCCCCGCCAACTATGCCCAACGGAGCGGTCGAGCAGGCAGAAGCGGGCAGCCCGCTCTTGTCTTTTCCTATTGCACAACCGGCAGTCCCCATGACCAATATTTCTTCAAGCGCCCGGAGCGAATGGTTGCAGGGGCGGTCGCGCCCCCAAAGCTTGAGCTTGCGAATGAAGACTTAATCCAGGCCCATGTCCAGGCGGTTTGGCTAACATGCACAAGGCAATTCTTAGGAACTTCCCTCAGAGACGTCCTGGATGTTTCAGGAGATAATCCAAGCCTTGAGCTTCTCCCCTCAGTTAAAGATGCCTTTCAAAATAAGAAAGCTAAAGCTCAGGCGCTTGAAAGCGCAAGAAATGTCCTGGTCAGCATAAAGGAAGACCTTCAATCCGCGGATTGGTATAGCGAGGGATGGGTTGAAGAGGTCTTGAACAAAGTTGTTTTAAGTTTTGAACAGGCATGCGAGCGCTGGCGCTCCCTTTACCGTGCCGCCGCCAAACAAAGGGAAACCCAGCACAAGATAGTTATGGATGCCTCCAGAAGGCAAGAGGATAGAAGACAGGCCAAACGGCTGCGCCGGGAGGCTGAGTCTCAACTTGAGCTGCTTCTTGATTCTCGTAGTGTCATGCATTCAGATTTTTACAGCTACCGCTATTTTGCCAGTGAGGGTTTTCTTCCGGGATATAACTTCCCCAGGTTGCCCCTTTCAGCATATATCCCGGGAAGGTTCACTCGTAAGAACGATTTCCTCTCCCGCCCCAGATTCTTAGCGATTTCGGAATTTGGTCCAAGAAGCATTATTTATCATGAAGGGTCTCGATACATTATCAACAAAGTAATCATGCCTGTGGGCGAGGCAGAAAGCGATGAAGAGGTCCTGACAAGTTCTGTAAAGCTCTGCCCCAATTGCGGTTACCTGCACCCCATCTCGGATGGCAGCCAGGGCCTGGATCTCTGCGAGTACTGTAATCAACAACTTGATCAACCTCTTCGCCGGTTATTTCGCCTCCAGAACGTTTCAACAAAACGCAGGGACCGCATCAATTGTGATGAGGAGGAAAGGCTCAGGCTCGGGTATGAGATAAGCACAGGGGTTCGTTTTGCTTTGCACGGGGGCAAGCCTTCGTTTAAAACGGCATCTTTAAATCTCCCTGACGACAGATCTATTGCCACGCTTACCTACGGACATGCTGCCACTATCTGGAGGATCAATTTAGGTTGGGCGCGTCGAAAGAATAAGTCACAGCACGGCTTTATGCTGGATACGGAAAGGGGATACTGGGCAAGAAATGAACAGGCCGCCGAGGAAGATGAGGCAGACCTAATGAGTGCAAAAACAACAAGGGTTGTGCCCTATGTAGAGGACCGTAGGAATTGCCTTCTTTTTCAGCCCACCAACCCCTTAGATGAAAATCAGATGGCATCCATTCAGGCCGCATTAAAGCAGGCCATTCAGGCATGCTACCAGTTGGAGGATAACGAATTAGCTGCCGAAGTATTGCCTAATAGAGAAGAGAGGAAGGTTATTCTCTTCTACGAGTCAGCAGAAGGAGGGGCAGGGGTTTTACGTCAGCTCATCTTCGATCCCCACGCCTTCCCTGCCGTCGCTAAGGAGGCATTGGAACTGTGCCATTTTGATGCGGAGACGGGAGAGGACAGACGGCGCGCTCCAAGGGCAACGGAGGATTGCGAGGCTGCCTGTTACGATTGCCTGATGACATATGGCAATCAGAGAGACCATTCTCTCCTTGACCGGCAGGCTATTCGGGAAATTCTCCTTGAGTATGCAAAATCCAGCGTTTCGGCATCACCTGGAGAACTCCCCAGGGCAGAGCATCTGAAAAGACTCATGAATCAGACAGGCTCTGAACTGGAAAAGAATTGGCTTCGATTTTTAGACAATCAGGACTTTAGTCTTCCTTCCAAGGCCCAGGTTTTTTTGGAAGCCTGCAAGACCCGTCCGGATTTTTTTTATGAAGATGAGCTTACGGTGATCTACGTGGATGGTCCTGTTCACGAATATCCTGAAAGGGCTGAACGTGATAAACAGCAGACCGACTGTCTTGAAGATTTGGGATACACAGTCGTTCGCTTCGGGCACAAGGATGATTGGGGCAGCATCATCTCCAAATTTCCTAATGTTTTTGGAGTGAGAAAGAAAGGCTGAGGTCTAAACCGGAGACATTATGGATTTTGCAGTAGGTTCATTAGTTCAAGCAAGAGGTCGGGAGTGGGTTGTACTCCCTGACTCACAGAAAGATCTACTCGTTTTACGCCCTTTGGGCGGGATGGATGATGAAGTTACCGGAATCTATCTTCCCCTGGAAACTGTTGAGCCTGCCACCTTTTCTCTTCCCGATCCATCTCAAACAGGGGATTTCCGTTCCTGCCGTCTTTTGAGGGATGCCGTCCGTTTGGGATTTCGAGCAAGCAGCGGCCCTTTTCGTTCCTTTGCCAAGATCGGTGTAGATCCCCGGCCCTACCAGCTCGTGCCGCTGCTTATGGCCCTCAAGCTGGACCCTGTGCGCCTTCTCATTGCCGATGACGTGGGCATTGGAAAGACCATAGAGGCATGCCTTGCAGCCAGGGAGCTTCTCGATAGGGGGGAAGTGACCCGTTTGGCAGTACTCTGTCCACCGCATCTGGCAGAGCAGTGGCAGGCTGAACTGAGAGAAAAGTTCCATATAAGTGCAGAACTCGTTCTCCCGAGTACAACAGCCAGGCTTGAGCGTATTTGTGCAGTGGGACAGTCCCTTTTCGATCTCTATCCTTATGTAGTTGTCTCCATGGATTACATTAAATCCGACCGTCGGAGGGACGAGTTTCTAAGGACCTGCCCTGAACTTGTTATTGTTGATGAGGCCCATACATGTGCCTATTCAGAAGAACAACGGGGAAGCCGGCATCAACGAAACCGTCTTATTAAAGGTCTGGCTCAGGATCCCGACCGTCATTTAATACTCGTTACCGCAACGCCCCACAGCGGGAAAGAGGAGGCATTCAGGTCTCTTCTTACCCTCCTTGACCCGGAATTTGCCGACCTGCCCGAAGATCTGGCAGGGCCACAAAATGTGCCCCACAGAAGACGGCTCGCTGCCCATTTTATCCAGCGCCGGAGGGCAGACCTCCGGCACTATATGAAAACCCAAACACCCTTTCCCAAAAGAGAAGACGCCGAGGACACCTACACCTTAGGTGAAGACTCAGACTACAAGCGTCTCTTTGAGCGCGTCCTTAAATACGCGCGTGAGACAGTAGCAGACCCCGAGGGAGGGCAATTCCACCAGCGGGTGAGGTGGTGGTCTGCCCTGGCATTGCTTCGATCCCTTGCGAGCAGTCCGGCGGCCGCTGCCGCAACTTTGCGAAACAGGGCTTCCGCAGCCAATACGGAAACACCTGAAGAGGCCGATGAGATCGGCAGGAGAACCGTTCTTGATCTGGACATTGAAGATGTGTCCGAAGGAGAGGATCTTATACCCGGGAGTGATCCCGGAGAAGAAGACCCCGCGGCCCAGCGCAATCGCCGCCTCTTGCTCCAGATGGCCAGGGAAGCCGAGGACCTCAAAGGAAAAAAGGACACCAAGCTCCAGAAGGCCATCAGACTGGTAAAGTCTTTCGTTCAGGATGGTTTCCGCCCGATCCTTTTTTGCCGCTTTATTCCGACCGCCGAGTATGTGGCCCTGGCCCTTAGAGATGCGCTTCCAAAGGACGTTGCGGTTGCTGCTGTCACCGGCACACTGCCCCCGGCCGAGCGGGAAGAGAGGGTGCTTCAATTAGCTGAAAACACCAAACACGTACTTGTTTGCACAGATTGCCTCAGCGAGGGGATAAACCTCCAGGAGCATTTTGACGCGGTCATGCATTACGATCTCAGTTGGAACCCGACCCGGCATGAGCAAAGGGAGGGTCGTGTGGACCGGTTTGGTCAACCCCGTGACAAGGTCCGGGTCTTGACTTATTATGGGTTGGATAACCAGATTGATGGCATTGTTTTAGACGTGCTCATAAAAAAGCATAAGAAGATCCGAAGCTCTCTCGGTATTTCAGTGCCGGTGCCGGGCAATACCAACATGGTGGTTGAGGCCATTTTTGAGGGGCTCCTTTTAAGAGAAGGTGCAGGAAGCCGCCAGCTAACTTTTGATTTCCTCCAGGAGACACGTGACGACCTCCACTCCAAATGGGATGATGCCAGAGACCGTGAAGAAAAGCGATCCCGCACCATGTTCGCCCAGGAAACCATTAAAGTGGAGGAGGTTTCAAAGGAGCTTTCAGCCGTAAGGGCTGCGGTCGGTTCGGGCGTGGATGTGGCCAATTTTGTGAGAGAGGCATTCCAATCTCAGGGAGCGGCAGTAACGCCGCGCAAAAAGCACCTGACTTTCGACATTGCCGGGGTGCCAAGAGCGCTTAAGGATGCGGTCGGCATAAGCGATGGAAATCGATTCCAGGCCAGGTTTGAACTTCCGGTTGATGAAGGGGTACTATACCTGAACCGGACACATCCTATCGTGGAGGCCCTTGCCAACTATGTGATGAACACATCCTTGGATCCCCTGGTCAAGGCCGTAGCAAGGCGGTGTGGAGTGATTCGCACCAGGAAGGTGGAACGTCGTACAACGGTCATTCTTGTGCGGTTTCGCTATCATATCATCACGATTCGTAAGGAACAGGAAACGCCTCTCCTTGCCGAGGAATGCCTGCTTTTGGGTTTTCGCGGTGCCCCTGACAAGGCCCAATGGCTGAAAGAAGATGATGCTGAGAACCTTCTTATGATCGAACCTGATGCCAACATCACCCCGGACCTTGCCGCCAATGCCATAATTAGGATCAACGAGGGCTTTGATTCCCTCAGGCCAAGAATTGAAGCAGTAGCCCATGATCGGGCAGAAGAACTCCTCCTTGCCCATCGCCGGGTAAGAACAGCGGCACGACTCAAAGGCATCCGTTACAGAGTAGAACCCCATCTCCCACCGGATGTGTTAGGGATTTACGTATATTTGCCTGTGATATGAGGTAATATTTGAAAACCAGATACTGAAATGTTAAAATAATTATAAAGGGTTATATAAGGAGGATTTGTTATGCAATTACTTAAAGAAACTACAATTGAGACGATCAAGCGGTTACCGGATGAGTGTTCTCCGGAAGATATCATGTACCGAATCAATCTTGTCGCCCAGGTCCTTGAAGGCATTCAGGACGCAGAAGCCGGAAGAGTAATAACTACCGAGGAACTACTTGAAAGAGTGGATAAATGGGCGAAATAAAATGGACTGAAAAGGCAAGCAGCAATTTACAATCGATCTTTGATTATATTTCAAGGGATTCCAGATTGTATGCCGCGAGATATTTAAAAACTCTTATTATCGCAACCAAAAGACTTGAGACAATGCCTCGATCTGGGCGCATTGTGCCGGAATTTGAAAACCCTGAGCTGCGAGAGGTTATTTACGGGAACTATCGGATTGTATACCGAGTCATAGGGTCAAATGAAGATATTGAGATCCTTGCAGTGGTTCATGGTGCTCGCGATATGAGAGCGGTAATTCGTGAGGAGTGGGAATTATGAGTTCTTGGGGTAACCGCAGACCCACGCAGACAAACGTGGACCTTTTCTATGGATATTAATGAAATTATCTACGCAATAAATGGCGATTTCAAGCACCCAAAAGCTCAAATCAAAAGGATGTTTTTAGACCTGCCTGTCGGAGCGTAGCGTAGATCCCGCTATCGGGGAAGGGCATGACGATTAATACCTGCCAGGTCGGCCAGGTATTAGTCTGCGCACGTCTGCGTGAGTCTGCGGTTAATTAAATCGAAATTGGAATATCCGCATGAGGCACCGAAATCGAGATACCTTCACCACCATAAAGACTGAAGGAAACCTTCTGCCCATTGATCTCCTTCACCGCATTGCAGAAGGTGACAATGGTCTCAAAGGCCTCACCCCCGATTCTTACCATCTCACCAAAAGTGAAAGGCTTAATGAGGTCATCAACCGGGCCTGGAATCGTTGCGAAGGCGTATGGCGGTCCTTTCAGTCCGATGCAGCGTCCCTTCCGGAGACGGATGCAGGCACAACCCTTACGCGCGAGCGCTGGCTACTCCCCCTTTTCCAGGAACTGGAATATGGAAGACTCTTAACCTCAAAAGCCCAGGAAATCGAACGTAAGACCTATCCCATCAGCCATGCCTGGCATCATACACCCATACACCTAATCAGCTACAGACAGGACCTGGATCGCCGTACACCCGGAGTGGCAGGGGCTGCCCGCATGAGCCCGCACAGCCTTGTGCAGGAATTCCTCAACCGCTC
>JAFDHL010000396.1 GCA_019308785.1 Deltaproteobacteria bacterium | reverse complement strand
ACCATCTGGTTTGTCCATATCCGAGGCTATCTTGGCAACAAACTTGGATGGGGCCACGCCGGCCGAGACTGTTAAACCGGTTTCCTTCAAGACCGTCCGCTTTATCTTTTTCGCAATGTCTACTGGATGACCGAAAAGGCGCGTGGAGCCTGTAACATCTAAAAACGCTTCATCTATGGATAAAGGCTCGACCAACGGGGTAAAACGATAAAATATTTCAAATTCCTTATATCTTGACATCCTGACTGGCAGAAATATTCCTTTGGGACAAAGACGCATTGCTTTGGCTATGGGCTGGGCTGAATGGACACCGAATTTTCGGGCTTCATATGACGCAGATGCTACTACGCCTCTTTCCTTCCTGCCGCCCACGATCACCGGCTTTCCCTTTAGTTCCGGGTTGTCCAGTACCTCGACAGCAGGATAGAAAGCATCCATATCTAAATGGATGATTGATTTTATCGACCCATTTTTTTCCATAAGGTCATAAACGACTTCTTTTACTCTTCCAGCCTCTCATTAGGCGCGAATGATGTCATCAAAAATGAATTTACATTTCATAAATTGATGTTTATGAGATTTTTTGATATATTTATGGTAAATTCCACATGAGGTATTATGCCATGCATAAAATAATTAATGCCACAGTCTTGCATGATTATAAAGTGAAACTGGAATATGCTGACGGGAAAGAGGGTATTGTTGATCTCTCTCATCTTGTTGGAAGAGGAGTCTTTGCCTTGTGGAATGACTATAATGCATTCCAGAATTGACCTTTGCCCTGATTCACTCTATCTTCAAATTACCAATCAAGAACCTGAAGATCTGTTTCCAAATCTAAGGCGAAAGGTGGCGTATGCCTGAAATTTCTAGATTTTATGGGATTGTCATCAAGATGTTTTTTGATGATCATAATCCGCCACACTTCCATGCCCTTTACGGTGAATATGAGGTCCTGATTGACATAAACACCTTCGCTGTATTTGCTGGAAATTTGCCTCCAAGAGATGAATTGCTCAATGATTGGGAAAAGGCACGAGTTCAAGAGCCTCTTAACACGATTGAACCTTTAAAGTGATGCAAACAGGATTCTGGGTCAAGCCATACGATTAAAATTTGAGGATAAATTTTTTGAAAGATAGATGATTTGAGTCCTTAGATGGTGGCAGGTTCGTCGGAGAACTATTGAAGACAGCGCTCCTCACCATTTCTTCTCTACCTCTACGTCTTGATCTTTGAGATACGAATACTCCAGTTTCATGGCATCCAACAGTCCCAGGAACCTTTCTCAGCACCAACGACACCCAATAGCTTCTCGCGGTCATCCACGGTTTTGAAGAAAGGAAGTTCATTCGCTATTTCCCTTAATGGAGATACCTGCATTTTGATCACCCCTTTTCAGGATCATATGTTGATTGTTTGTTGGTTTAGCTAAATCACGGGTTCAGCATGTTCCACAATCTAACCGAAAACATACCTTCTGCTTATACTTTTCCCTATTTATGTATTAATTACAAGTCCCATTTCCCATGTCTTGGCAATATTTTTGTTTCATTTTCAATAAGGATATGCTGGATTGCTTGACTCCTGCTTGGGAATACGGACTCTTTCACGGGTCAGTCCAGCCGATTGAGGATGTGCTCTTCAAGCGATATCGCGACTTTTTGATTAGACATGATGCGCCTCCTGGTATGACGACATGTCATACCATAAATAATGTCAATAAAATTTATTCTGACTGGATACTAAGAGAGCAGTGAGAGGATAGAAGGGGCTATGACTTGGCGTAGCTGTGGAGGCCGGCAAGGTAGTTCACGCCGAAATACGTAAACAGTACGCAGGAAAATCCAACAAAACAGAGGATTGCGATTCTCTTACCCTTCCAGCCTCTCACCATGCGCGAATGGAGTACAGAGGCATAGATAAGCCAGGTAATGAGAGACCATGTTTCCTTTGGATCCCAACTCCAGTAACTTCCCCATGCGGAATAGGCCCAAACCGATCCGGTGATAATACCAAGGGTCAACATAAGAAAGCCTATCACTACCATCTGATAGTTCAATTCATCGAGGATATCCGTTCTCGGAATCAGGCGTAGAAAGATGTTGCTTCTGCCTTCTCTGTCCAGCCGCTTCAGAAGGTACATGATACTCAGCCCAAAGGAGAGGCCAAATGCGGCATAGCCGAAAAAGCAGGTTATGACATGGCTTATCAGCCAGTTGCTTTTGAGAGCAGGGATCAAGGGCTGGATGCCGCTATTTACGTTGGGGGAGAAGGAGGCATAGGCCATAGCCAGAAATGCCAGCGGTGTAACAAATGCCCCGCTGGTCCTGTTTTTAGTCCGCCATTCTACAATTATATAGAGGAGCATTATTGTCCACGCAAAGAATATCAGGGACTCATAGAGGTTTGAAAACGGGGCATGTCCAATTCCAAGTCTGTAAGATTCGACCCATCTGATGATAATGGCTATGGTATGGGCCACGAACCCGGCCACTGAAACATAGGGGCCACTGAAACATAGGTAGCCACACGGCCAAGGATGTCTCTGCCAAAAACCATCATAAGAAGGTAGAGCATGAATGCGCCAAAATACACAAAGGTTATATAGCTGAGCATAACCGAATTAAGCATATACTCTATGTCTCCTGTTTTAGCAGGTCTCTTAGATCATTCGCCAGATGATCCAGTTCCCTCTGAAGACCTACAGGGTTTTTATTGGAAGTTCCGTTCCCGCTACACTGATCCCGGTCTCTTGATTATTACTTAGCACTCGAACCCAGATCCTTCTGTGGGACACAAAGAAGGTTACGATGAAGCCGGCCACAATCAGGAAAAACCCGACCCATACAATTGATACACCGGGATCCCTGTTTACCTGCAGACCGATGTAATATCTGGTTTTGAATTCATCTAAGAAAAAAGTATAGGGTTTAAAAGAAGAAGGGTTTAATTTTGGAAACCTATGTAAAAGCCCGGGGAATCGTTCTTTAATAGTCTCATGGTCTTTGAATACCCAGAAGCGAATTTCTTTTCCCTCGTTCGGTTGGATCGCGATCAGGGCCGCCGGTCCTATCCTCATAAAATCTCCCTTAAGATCAACCACACGAAACTGCCCTTCAACCACACGAAACTGCCCTTCATTGCCGGGCAAAGGTTTTGAATTTCCCTTTTCAATTTCAATGGTTGTATTTTCAGGCTGACTTGTTCGTCTCAGTATTTTGAGCCTGACCTTTTTACCCGGGACAGTACCATAGTTGGCCTGGTAAAAGGTCATTCCCCTGAATTGAACGGGATGGTTGACCAGGACGCTTCGTTTTTCCACCTCTTTTCCATTCACTATGAAGCTGAGGTCAGATCGATATTCCTTGGGAGCGCCGCTTTCATAAAAATCCACCGTGAATTTATCACAACGGACCTCAAACCCAAGG
>JAFDHL010000153.1 GCA_019308785.1 Deltaproteobacteria bacterium | reverse complement strand
TTTAGGGGTTATTGCATGTTACACGGGAGAAAAACAGATAGCCATACAAAAGTTTGAAAGGGCATTACATATTCCATGCCAGGAGAACTGGAGACCTATTATAGAAAAAAATCTCAGAATTGTTAAACGCGGAGATGCCGTACATGATGACTATGTCTGGATTAAGCCTGATTCATTAGAATATCATATATGGACGTGCGACCATAAGGACATAAGGGAACGAGTTCTTGAAGGCGAACGATTTTTACAAGAAGGACATTATCAGGAGGCCGAAAAGATCTTTACAGAAGCCCTGAAAGACCATCCTTATTATGCCATTGCCCATGACGACTTAGGTGTTCTGTATTTTAAGGAAGGGAACAAAGAGAAAGCGCTGTATCACTACGAGCAGGACTACGAGCAGGCGGCTGAGCTTCAACCTGAAAATATTACCTTCCAGAAGAACCTGGCTGATTTCTATTACGTTGTATTGGGTCGTGTTGAAGAAGCCATGCAGATTTATTTAAAGGTCCTGGCTGCCAATCCACAGGATATAGAGACCCTGCTCATCACAGGCCATATCTGTGTATCCCTTCATAAATTCGATGACGCTAAGGTTTTTTATAACAGGATTCTGGAGATTGAACCCGGAAATGCAGATGCCCGGCAAATTCTTGATAAGATGGTCGGTGGTCAGGAGAAAGAGATAGATGATTCGTTGATTCGAGAATTTGATGATTGGGAAAAGGGAAGGGATGGGGTACGTACGGAAGAGTATCTCGTCTCTGCCATAGTGTCTACTTACAACTCAGAGCGTTTCATCCGCGGATGCCTTGAGGATCTGGAAGCCCAGACCATTGCTGATAAGCTCGAAATAATAATCGTAAACAGCGGTTCTGAACAGAATGAGGAGGACATAGTTAAAGAATTCCAGAAGAAATATTCAAATATTAAATACATAAGAACCGAGCAACGTGAAACTGTCTATGCTGCGTGGAATCGTGGAATCCGGGCTGCCACCGGCAAATACATTACAAATGCAAATTCTGATGATCGTCATTGTAAGGATGCTTTTGAGCAAATGGTTGATGTTCTGGAGCGCAGACCTGACATTGCTTTGGTATATGCGGATGCAATCAAGACGGAAACTGAAAATGAGACTTTTAATCGGCATACAAAAGTCGGCGCTTATAATTGGTATGACTGGGACAGAAATATCTTGCTCGACAAGGGCTGTTTTATTGGGCCACAGCCTATGTGGCGCCGCAGTGTTCACGATGTCTATGGGTATTTTGATGATTCATTGATTTCTTCGGGTGATTATGAATTCTGGCTTCGCATATCACAAACGTATGACTTTTTCCACATAAGGATGCCTTTGGGGCTTTATCTCCAATCCCCGGACAGCGTTGAGCATAAAAACAGGAAAATTCGAGAAATTGAAGATTTAAAGATTCTCTCCTTATATGGGGATGCCGCAGAGAAAGGAACAATAATCAGGTGTAAACCTATAGATCAATTAAGGCGATTAATAAAAGACGTTAAGTCAAGGGATAAAGAGTCATTACGCATTGCTATAAAAGAAATTGAAGAACTGGCCCATTTGGAAGAGCGGGAAGTTCAGATCAGCCAGTTTGGGCCGGATGATGCGGAAAGGCTTAACAGATTTCTCCGGGATAACGATACCGGTAATGCCTTCATCCTGTTCAAGAAAGCGATACTGAATGGCGGACTCGGAGATGATCATGTTGATGAATTCATTAAAGTATCTTCGGCTCTTATTTTAAGTAACACTCGATGGTGGCAAGCGAGGATGGATGGGGTATCTCACAAAGTTGGGGTAAATCATATGACATGACAATCTACTGGATTCCCGCCTCCGCGGGAATGACGTTTATTATGGTTTTTTAATCCACAGATTACGCAGAATTCCCCGAAGCTTGCTTCGTTTAGATTGTGAAAATCAGATGCGCGATACCCCGTAGCTTGTCCGTCCTCCGTCCCGCTCAAGCGGGACTACGGAGGATGGATCGGAGCGCAGTATAGATCCCGCCCAGCGGGGCTGCGGGGCAGTTCATTACCTCGTCCGCTTGCAGTGGGGAGCTTCATATTCAAGTGCCTGTCATTCCAGCGGAGGCGGGAATCCAGATGGCAATACTCAGTTCATTGACAAGGTATAAACATTCAGACTTGTCCTCGACTCAGATCAGGGAGCGGTAATTAATTCCTGAGTCATGCGGGCTCAGGCAAACAAGGGTCTTGGGCAAAGCTCGGACCATCCCGCCGTACCGGTATGGTTTATGGTATTAAAATTAAGCAGGATGACAGGCACAACCACCATTACACAATCAAATTAAGAGGTAATAATCTAATGAGAGATTTCATTTCTATTATTGTGTCCGTTGATCAACTCAAATATACAAAAAAATGTGTGGAAAGTATCAGGAAATACACACCGGAATTTCATGAAATGATATTCGTCATTAATGGCTTCAAGGCTGGGAAGGTCAAGTGGATAAAAGAACTAATAAATAAAAACCGGAATTATCGTCTCATTAAAGGCAACGAAAATGTACCTTTGATCAAAAGCTGTAATGATGCGATAAGGACTGCATCAGGAAATCATATAGTACTCATAAAAGATCATGTTGTTGTTGCTGACGGCTGGCTCTCGGGAATGCTCGAATGTATCAACAGCGCTCCTGCTGCAGGTATCGTAGGTCCTATGACTAATAATTCAAATGGAGCGCAGAACGTCATAGACGCTGATTATGGCTCTATTGACCGTCTTGAAGAATATGCCGGAACATTCAGACAAAGGAATCGGCACCGTTATGTACCATCAAGGGTTATAGGTGGTTTCTGTATGCTTTTTAAGCGTGATTTAGTTGAAAAAATTGGTTTATTGGACGAGAGTTTTAGGGCAGGAAGCTTTGAAGATAAGGATTTTTGTCTCAGGGCAGCCTTAGAGGGGCACAGAAATCTCATTGCAGGTGATGTTTTTGTTCATCAATACGGCAGTAAAAGCTTTGTGGAAAACGGTACAAACTACGACTCAACTAAAAGCAATGACAAGAAGCTATTTGCCGAAAAATGGAGCGGCATAGATGCTCAAAGCCCCCTCGGGAAAAAACTCCTTACTTTAAATATAATGGAAAAGGCAGGTGAATTATATCAAAAAGGTGAGATCGGCAATGCTGTTGATATGCTTCTGAAAGGTATAGGTCATTGTCCTGATGATGAAAGGTTGTATCATACCCTGTCAAAGATTCTGATAGATGCCAAACAATTCAAGGATGCTTTAGATGTCCTTAATGAAATGAAACCGGATAACCAGGATGTAAAAAGGCTGGAACTGACAGGATACTGTAAGGAAGGCTTGGAGCTCCATGAAGAAGCTGAAGAGTGTGCCGACCGTGTGCTCTCTCTAAATTCCGGCTCTGCATCAACCCTGAATCTAAAAGGAATACTGGCCTACAAGCGGGGGGAAGAAAGAGAGGCAAAGACTTTCTTTAACAGGGCTATTGAGTCCGACCAGGGCTATGGCGAGCCATACACAAACTTAGGGACATTGAAATGGGATTTAGGGCAAGAAGAAGAGGCTTTGAATCTCTTTGAGAGAGGGTTCATTCTCTCTCCAACTGTTACGGGCATTATTACGACATACCACTCAGCAATTGCGTCTCTTGGAGAATTTAGAAGGGCTGAACCTGTATTCCGGGAAGCTAATGCATTGCATCCACATAATGAAAGGCTTAAATTGCTTCTTATAGATATTTTTATACAACAGGGTAAATATGATGCGGCAATGAAAGAGATCGAAGATGTAATGGTTGCATTTGCCATTGATGATGGTTTTATTTCTGCCGCTCTTAGAGTTAGGGATATATTGGGACTAAAGGAAATAAATAAAACATCCGGGGAAAAAGGCACAGTATCATTGTGTATGATAGTCAAAAATGAAGAGGAAGACCTGGCAAAATGCCTCAGGAGTGTGAAACCTGTTGTTGACGAAATGATCGTGGTGGATACCGGTTCGACCGACAGGACCAGGGACATTGCGAGAGTATTTGGAGCGAAGGTTTACGATTTTAAATGGACCGATGACTTTTCCGAAGCAAGAAACTTTTCCATTTCAAAGGCTTCAGGGAACTGGATTTTTTTACTTGATGCCGATGAGGTGATCTCTTCACTTGATTACGGCTATTTCAGGGCGATCGTCAGGAAATCGTCGTCCAAGCCTGGTGCCTATTCGTTTGTGACAAGGAACTATATGACCCGCGCGAATACGGTGGGATGGATAGCTAATGACGGAAGATATGACCTTGAAGAGGCGGCAGATGGCTGGATCCCCAGTTTTAAGGTGAGGTTGTTTCAAAATGAAAGTCATATCAGGTTTGAATATCCGGTCCATGAGATGGTGGAGCCTTCTTTAGTAAGAGGCGGTATAGCGGTAATGAAAAGCAACATGCCGATTCACCACTATGGGAAATTGAATAAAGAGAAAAGCGATTGCAAGGGAGAAGCCTATTACCACATCGGCAGGAAAAAGCTTGATGAAATGGGGCATGACGCGGTCGCCGTTCGAGAACTTGCCATTCAAGCCGGACTCCTCAAGAAATGGGAGGAGGCTATTGAATTGTGGCAAAGACTTATTGGTATCCAGCCCAAAACGCCGGAGGCGTTTGTTAACATGGGAACCGCATACTGGCATCTCGGAAAATACGACCATGCCCTTTCAGCAGCAAAAAGGGCCATTGAGCTTGCTCCTCATATGAATGAAAGTTCTTATAATTACGCGATTTGCGAGTTGCATCTTGGAAATGCCGGACAGGCGATTTCCGTTCTCGAAGACCTGCTGGATCGATCTCCTGGATACCTGCCTGCTCAATTCATGCTGACTGCGGCCTATTGTTGTGACGGCAGAAGGGAAAAAGGACTTGAAGGTTTTGAGAAGCTTGGAAAAACAAATATGGGGCCCGGTCTTGCCATCTCCTGCCATGAACTTGCAAAGGGGCTCATTTCGGCACAAAGGATCGAGTACGCAATTCTGCTGTTAGATGCCGCTATGGAGAGTAAAAATATAAATAAGGATGTCCTTGCACTTTTTTCGGAATGTCTCGAAATGAGGAAATGTGCGGCATGAGTTAGGCCGGGTTGTTCCCCCTGGAAGTGAAATGGGCCTCATCAAAGAGGCCTTTTTTATTTTTGAGAAAAATATGCCCTGGAATCACAGAATTGCCTTTAAGGTGGTCAGCCGTTAGGCGAAAACCTGAGACCGGCGGCAATGTTGTTGTTGATATTGATAACGATCATGAGCTTCTCAGGAGTTGGGTAAGCTATGGTTTCAAAAATCCGCCTGTCAATAAATGCACTCAATCTGAGCACGTCCAGCCGCAACCTTTTTGGCAGAGGGTTATCTTCTCTTGCCAGTTCTCCCTGAAAGATGCTCCAGATCCGCTGGTTGAACTTGAGAGCTTCATCCAGTCTTGCTTCCCGGTCATCAGCATCCCAGTTGTCCTGACAATCCTTGAGTTTGAGAGCCGCTTTGGTGAGAACCGCTGCCTCTATTTCACGGCCGGACATGGTCGCCTTGTTGATGGTATTGTATGCCTGCAATTGATTCATACGCATAACTCATTTCCTCCTGTTCATAAACTATCAATTTCTTGCTCAGTTTGAGAGCCTGGTAATGCCTGTTGCTTAAGATATGTTCGCTGATTTGGTCAATCAAACCCAACATACTTGGTGCGGCTTTGACAAAATCCTGGACTAACTTCCAGTAAGTATTATGGTGCGTTGTCAGGTTTTCTTCATCAATATACATGAGCTGAATAACAAAATAGATCCGGCTTCCGGGTGAGCCGGCATCCTTCACGCTCATTATGTCTTTCTGGCGCAGAATGGGAACGTTGTTCTCGATGATAAAATCACTTTTTGTATTACCATTGGTTACCACAGCGCCACCGATGATCATTCGTTCATTGGGTTTTAATGTAATTTTCAGGGGCATTGTTCATTCGATGGTCGAGCAGTCAAATAGTTGAGTGGTTGAGGGGGATTGCTCCCCCTCCTTTACCCGGATGTTATTTTTTAGAATAACCTCAGGACTGACTGTGCCGCTTGAGAGGCCAGGGCCAAAGAAGTAGTAGCTAATGACTGCCGTGTCTGGAGCATCAGCATATTAGCGCCTTCCTCGTTCATATCGGCATTAACCAGATTAGCAGCACCGTCTTGAAGCGTGTTAATCATGGCCGTTGTGAAATCCTGACGGGTGGTTATTACGCTCAGGTTACTGGCTAATTCTTTCGATTCCGATCTCAGTGTCGTGATCGCAGCGTCAAGATCATCAATCGCCGCATTAATCATGCCGGAGCTTATATCAGAGGCGTCGGCCCAATAAGTGTTAGCCGCTCCTGTTACGGCGTCTGAAATGCCGAGACCACCTGAACCAGCCTGTCCGGATGAACCATTGAATCCTGTCAGGGTAATCTTCGAGTCACCGGTTTCGTCGAATTTTACTTCCAACGATACGCCGGTGCCACCCATGAGGTTGATACCTTTGTAGCCTGAATCTGCGGCCATGGTGTCAATCTGGTCAAGTATTGCATTAAACTGCACACCCAGATTGGATGCCTCGGTTGTCGTGTCAGCTGAAAGGGCGGAATTTGCAAGAGATTTTGCAGCTTCAATCAGAGTTGTGACAGCCTCGATACCATTATTGGCAGCCTGCACAGTCTGAACGGCCTCGCCCATTCCATCCTTACGGTCGGAAAGGTCACCCGCACGTTGCTGATGTCCCTGGGCCGCGAAGAAGTTAATAGGGTGATCCAGTGCGCTCAAAACCTTTAATCCCGTAGCCAGGCGGGTTTGGGTCTGTTCCATAAGTTTTTGCGTAGTTTGCATACTAAATAAGTTTGCCCGCATTCCTGCTGTTAGTGTTATGTTACTTATTGCCATTTTATTATTTCTCCTTTTCTTGGATTTTTTGTTTTCGGCTTTCTTGCCAAAAAGGTTTTGTTTCAGGCATTTTACCGGTCTTTTTTTTGTTTTTTCCCTCCTTTCACGACCAGTTTTGTTTGTGCCTTCAATATCTTTATCGGACATACCATTTAAAACTTTAGAGTTTTTTTGAATGGGGATAGGGATTGGTTCGCTTCGCAAATTCCAACAAGTTGCAGAAGATCAGATACAAAATACAATTCTGTCACTCCCGCGAAGGCGGGAGTCCAGTTAAAGCCATTTATGGATTCCCGCTCCCCGCCTCCTCGGGGACAGGCTTAGCGGGAATGACGAGGGATATGATATTCTGTTAGTTAAGAAAGCCCAAAATAATAGAACATTCTTCGCTCAGTTGGGGTTGTACTTTTAAAGAATACTGTTGAATTACATTTGAAAATGCATGGCGAGCGCATTCCCCGTCCCGATCCATCGGGACTGCGGGGGGCTTCAATACCGGCGAGCAGGTTTCGATGATCAAGCTATTCCGGAAAAGCCGCTGAACTGGTCATAATCGGGGTCCATCTCAAGGCCGTACAGGTCTTTACCGTTAAACTTGAATTCTATGTGTGAGGGGTCAATCGTACCGTCGGCGGGTGCGTTCTGATGAATTGTGAATTTGACAGATGCTGTCAATGATTCCGAATCGTAGAACACATGGTCCGGATAGGATTGAATCTTTATTTCGGTCGAAGGGATGGACATGCCGAAATTGTATGCCTGGCCGGGGCCTGATCCTGAAGCCCTGGTTATTTCCCAGTTAAACCGGTCTTCAACAGAAGCCCTGTCCATCTTTTTTTGAAAGCTAAACTTCATAGTGAAGGTTTTGGAGGCATCGGCGTTTTCCAGATAAGCATCTAAAGAAGAGAGAGGAGTCTTTATAGAATTGATATATATAAAGTCCGTGGAATATACGAACCTGAACTTCGGCGGCTCAGCTTTATATATATAACGACTCAGCATATCTGCCAGATCGGGTTCCTCTTGCTCAAGAAATTCCTTCTGTTCCCGTGCCTCGTCCATCTGGCCCAGGTCTGCATAAGCATATCCCAATTCAGCATAGCCGTAATAAAAATCTTTTTGCAATCTAATTGCCTCTTTAAACTGATAAATTGCATCTTCATAACGTTCTTGCCTGCTATAGATCAGACCCAGACCGAAATTCCCATTTGGTTTGTCCGGCTCTAATCGTCTAATTCTATTGAAAACGTTTTCCGCATCACTGTATTTACCTGATTCCAAATAGGCCTGCCCCAAAGCGTAGTAATTATTTGCATTTGGGTTTAATCTTACTGCTTCCTTGTATTCACTTTCCGCTTCTGAATAACATTTTTCAGCAAAATAGAGATTTCCAAGCGTAATGTGAGTATCGTCCCGGTATGGATTCAGGGTGATGGATGTTTTGTAGGATTTGATCGCTTTTTCTGTTTCATTCAACTGAAGGTATGCATTTGCCGTATAATTTGATGCTTCTACCGAATACTGCGATTGCGGTGAAAGCCCAATTGATCTTTGGAACTCCTTTATTGCCCCTATATAGTCTTTTTTTATATATAGATCGATGCCATTTGACAGGGCCTTATTCGCTAAATTTTCTAACTGAGGCTGCTGCTGGGCAGTAGAAATAAATAGGTTTTCTGCGTTGACATTACTTAACAAGTCCATCGAGTCAGTTTGTTTCTCTCATCCCACTGTGGCGGGAGAATTTTGGAATATTTGGTTAGGATCAAGGCTCAGGGCGCAAGGCAAAACCGATATATCTTACCTTGTGCCCTGAGCCTTATGGTTGATAACCTCGTAAAAAGTCGCGTTGCGCCTTTTTATTAGGCGGGGAAGGGCTTCCCCTCCCCCGCCATTTGAAGTAAATTCAATCCCGCGTATCGCGGGACCACCCTCACCCAAGGCCGGGGCTTACTCCCGCCTTGCGGGACCTGTTGACGGACTTTTTACAAGTCCGTCATGGTTTACGCCATATATTTTATCGGCACGGGATTATATTTCTTGAGGCCTTTTTGTGGAATAAATTTTGCATTATTTGAACACGTTAAAGTTTTGAAAAGAACTTTCCGATAAGGTCAAAAGACGGGTCCTTTTTAAAACCTTGAGGAGCGTATTATTTCGGTATATCTCCAAAGAAAAGAGGTTCTTAGAGGGATCAGGCGATAGGTATAATTTGCCGGGCATGTGACGGGTAAATTTACTTCAAATGGTAACTCAGGTGGGTAGGCTGAAGGCTGAAGACTATTAGGTAAAACGGGTTTCGGGCCCTTCAGCCTTCGGTCTAAACAGCTTCAGCCTGACTACGTGTGTAGTCACTTCAAATGTTTTCAAAAAAGCGAGATGTGATGGTGAAGAAGTGGAAGGGAAAAAGGGTAAGGAGGAGGAATTAATGAAAATATTAGTCGTTGACGATGAACTGCCCATATGTGATCTTCTATATGAATTCCTGTCTTTGCAGGGGTATCAGGTTACTACTGCAACCAATGGACGGGAGGCCATATCAAAATTTGAGGAAAATTGCCCTGATGTAGTTATTCTGGATATCAGGATGCCGGAAATGAATGGCATAGAAGTACTTCAAAAGATAAAAGAGATCGATAGCAATGCAAAAGTTATAATGCTTTCGGCATTTGGGGATTCTAAAACCATAGAAAAGGCATTGCAGATGGGAGCAAGTTATTATATGGAAAAACCCCTGGAGTTTGACCGTTTAATGAAGATTCTTAATGCACTTTAAGGATATTAGCGAAGCTCCGCATCAAACCGACGAGTTTAGGTGTATTTGTTAGGTTTACTGCTTGAAGCATTGAGATGCTGGTTGCCGCCTGCCCGCCGCCCGCCTGCTGTACTACGGGCAGGCTCGATGCTGGATAAAGAAAAAATCCTTCCTTATTTCATCCCCGCTAAAGACGGGATCTTCGACCAGTATCCAGAGACTAGCATCCAGAATCACGCGGCAACAAGCTGGAATCATGGAGCTTTATTAAAACTTGACATAAATTTTAAGAT
>JAFDHL010000152.1 GCA_019308785.1 Deltaproteobacteria bacterium | reverse complement strand
AGCCAAGTAGCTTTGGATACGGACTTTATCGGCTTTCATGCCAATACCTCCTGTATGAGCCCTTCGCACTCCCGGAATCTAAAACCATAGTGTTCCAGAAAATCCGCTCGATCAACAGGATCTTTATCGACAAGTATTTTGCCATCTTCCAACACTCGCTTAAGATAGAGAAGGCCGAAAAGATCACCGTGTTCGCCGACCGCGTTCAGGATCCGCACGTCGAAGACATCCGGAGGCAGGCTTGTTTCATTGTGAAGGGAAACCTTTAACTCAGCAGACAGTTGATTCGGATCAGAATCCGCCTTTGCGAAAACGGCAATGTCGATATCATTTGCACCGCCCCCCTCCAAAACAGATCCATAGATATAGGCGAAAATGACACTGTCATTTTCGGATAGCACCCTGACGAGTGCATCCATGTCAAGTTTGTGGGAAATGGGGACTTCCATAAGTTTATAAATAATTTTCCATTAATTTCAAGTGGTATTTTTTACGAATTTGGGAGTTTTCTATTACAGTAGTTCCATGCAGCGGCGATTTTCAGCAGGTTTTGCAAAGGTCTCAGCGGGACACCCTTCATAACTTTTTTACCTGCTTGAGCCCCGTCTGCCAAAGCAAAATCTTTACTCCCTTTATAAAATAAGTATTGCTGAAAGAACACATTTCAGGCAGATCGTATCGTTCAAGGCAAAGCGGGCAGGCCTTCTAATTGCACTATAACTTCTTCCGGGCTTATTTCCCACTCTCCCCAATCTCAACCAATATTGATGAAACCATAACAGGATCGATATGCAGACCTACATCAATTAACTGGTCAATCGCAGGTTTGGCCAGGTTGAGCAACCCTCGTCGCTTGGCCAATAAAATCAAGCCCAAAGTGCCAATCAAAGGGACATCTAAGACAGTAGCACATTTACGCGCCTGTAAATCATCCAGAACAACACCTGTTCCAGGTTTTCTTAACGCCAGAGTTAGAACTTCACTTTCGCCCTGGCCAAGATCCCAAGATGCTATAGCCGCATCTATTTTTGAAACCTTTTCACGCCTTACCTTGAAGTCAGAAGAAGCCTCAGGTAAATAGGACTCAATTGGGTTCTTTATTTCAATTTCCAGGACAACGCCTTCTGGAATTATCCAGACTTGTGCTAATGGACCAATGGTCTTCAAAAGATCGGCCTTCCCGAGCAATATAAGAGGCGAGGCATTGAGTACCCAATTTCTATTCATACCCGGACTCACGAAGGACTTCTCCTGCAGAATACTGAAAAGGGCTGACTTTGAATCTTGACAACGTTAAGAGAAAATCCTCTCGGCCCATGCCGGCTATTTCAGCAGCCTTTTCCTGGGATACAAACCCCATTTCGTACCATTTGACAGCCGCAGTCACGCGTATGTCCCTGGAAAATTCTTCAGGCGATTTCCTCAGTGCTGAGAATACGCCTACAGGCAGTGTCATACTTATTGTTTTGGATTTCATTTGTCAGCTCCTTTTGACTTAATGAGACCTTTAAATATTTCGGAAAACCTGTTAATTAGCTCTTCAGCGACAGAGTTTGCCAAAAATTGTCACCGAGCCTTCCTTTTAGCTCCAGGATAGATCAAAATGTGGTGAGATCCCTTTTTGCGCTTATATCTACAGCCATATGCTTCAAATATCTTCAATTGAGTCTTCCAATCGGTTGGTGTAAGTTTTGCCATTATTTATTTATCTGAATGGCCTGTTTTTCAAAACCCACCATTTCACTCAGCGGTACGGCAATGTCATTTTCAAACTTGTATCCACACTCCTGAAGGTATTCATCTAAAGTCCCCATCTCCGTCATTTCTTTAAATTGAATTTCTACAACTTCAAGCAAATTTTTTTCGCTTCTTCTAGGGTCCTCCCTTGTGAAATGAAATCAAGTTCGGGGCATTTGGCAATATACCAAGATTCCTTTGCCCAAATCTCAATGGTCATTTTTAGTTTCATAGGTGCCTCCTCTTGTAATAGGGGACGTTGGTTCCAAAACGATTTACGATTATTTTTTTGTGGGACATTGCCACCATCCCACTATTCTCCGGCTTTCTCAATTTTAGGGTACAGAAACTCGAATTTTCTCTCCACGAACAGTGACTATGGCTCCCTTTTCCAATTGCGGCCCGTAACGCTCGATCACGGTACTCATTAGTTCAATCCGATTATTGCACCTAACGTCCGGCAACCGCACAATTCCGCAATGCACTTCACCGCCTCTATACACAAGGCGACCGAAATCAGTATCAATTGTTACCAATATACGCTTTTCCGAAACCGCCCTTTGAAGCAAAGCCCGATCTCCTGGATCAGGCCCCAGAGCTCCTGCATATACTGAATCATGACCGCCACTACTCAACCAGTTCGCCAACCTACGACCCGCACATCGATCCACAAGGAATTTCATTGAAAACCGCTCTCGATGCTAATATGCACCTACACCCACGCTGTCCAGTGAATCGTGGGCGATGACAGCGTGTGCATATGCGAGGCAGGCCTGAATATCATCGGCCTCTAGATCCGGGTAATCATCGAGAAGTTCGCTCACTGTAGCTCCCTGGGCGAGAAGACTTATAATCATTTCAACAGAAATGCGCATTCCCCGTATGATTGGCTTCCCGGAAAAGATCTCAGAATTTGTTGTAATCCTCTTCAAAAGTTGTTTCTCGGTCATTTGTCAGCTCCTTTTGACTTAATGAGACCTTTGAACCCGTACAAACTATGGGGGAACGGGTTTACAAGTCATTCCACATCTCGTCTTCCCTGCTATCCCAAACGTGATGTATAACAGGAATTTGGGCTTGCTTGAGATGATCCGTCTGGGTATCATGTAAACTATATTCAAGCACTTGAATAACCAGGGGGCGAACCTTCACGCATTTTTCCCAGAAGACTAATCTCCAAGCAGTAATAGGCCTATTCCAGGATTAAAACCGCCTCGGGCGGTACCATCCAGGCGGAATGCAGCATCGTAGTCTCCGGTAACGGTTTGCCACGATGTCCATGTCGTATACCCTGAGACATACAGGTTGCCTGGGTCAATTAGATGTGCGGGCTGGGGGTTCTCTGAGCACGACACATACCAGTACCACGCGCCATAAGTAGAGTAGTCTATTGAGGGGTAAAAGCAGAGCCAGTATGTGCCTGGCTGCAGGTTGATCGGTGAGCCCGTGTAGCCCGTGTCAGTGAGATCAAGGGTGGCTGTCCCGCTGTTGACTGCAACTTCGGAATCAGTTGGCGGGCATGTGTAGCTCCAAACATGATTGTTATTCCCATCGCCCGGATAACCGGCCGGCACACCGCTGGAATCGGGATAGATGTACCAGCTCAGGCTGCTGGCAGCAGTGGTCAGCGAATATAGCGTGCTATCTTTTTTCACAAAGCCCTCTGTAAAAATGGTATTTATAGCCCAGCGGACGGTGTTTGTAAAATCATCTGCACTATAGACACCATTTGAAAAGTCAGTATAGTAAGTAGAGACGACGCCGTTGCCTGGCTGATCGTTAGGCTGATACCATAGCGATTGTATATTGCTGGTTGTTGCCAATTGCACGTTGGCCATTCCAAAGTCCAGAGCAGAATAACCCGACCAGGCAATCCAGAAGGTGCCATCGCCTTGGGGCCCTCCTGTGGCCCCCCAACTGTTCTTACAGAGCCATGCGGATTTGTTATCATCCCATCCGATGATCAGAACAGCATGTCCACCTTTATAAGCACCTGAGGAATGGGTATAAACATCTCCAGGGGAAGCTGAATACCAAAAACCTGTGGGGTAATCATTAAAGTCTCCATATACATCAAACCTGAAGTAGGTGGGGCCATCATTGTAAAGGGAAGTCTTGATCTCATTAGTGCTACTAGTATCCACTGTGTAGTAGCCCGTGGTATAGTACCCCAATCGGCTACAGCTGTTCAGGGATCCGCAGGTTACGGTATAGGGAGGACTAGGGATGGGGTCACAACTTGTTGACCAGCCGGATTCACCATAATCCGCACAGCTTTCCTGCATCGGACCCTGGGCATACCAGAACTTAAGGGCTGTAGAATAACCCCCGCAACATCCGTAGTTGCAATGGTTGCATGAAATCTGTTCCTGTTCAGAGAGGTCATATGTGGGGCCTCCTGCAATCAAGATTTTGGACTCCATGGTCCCCGCAGTTGCGAAGGCCCAGCAGCTTCCACAGGAACCCTGATCCTTTGCCGTGGTGTACTGTCCTGTCCAGCTGTCTGGAAGGACCGTATCCACGTACGTGTCCAAATCGGGAATAATCTGTCTGAAGCGCTTAATGGTCTGATCATAATCCGGAGGCTTTCCAAGATCACCAAGGCCCTTCCCACCGGTTGGATTGCTCTGAAGTTCAGGGGCTTCAGGGCTCGAAATAATCTGGTTTGGGTTTTTGGCTGTCATACCAACCTTGGAGAATTCTGCCGCAACTTCAGGCACCCTGTCAGAGGCAAAAGTGCAAGTTCCCAACAATAAAATGGGAATAAGAACACACATTAATCCTGCAATTATTTTTCTCATTTGTGGGACCCCCTTATTTTCTTAGCTTGGATAAAATATCAAAATCCTTTTGCATTTATTCGGAGTTTAACAGAAAATCGATTTGCGGCGGTTTTGGGACTTTGCCCGCCCCTGGAATAGGCCATCCGGACGGTGGTCGTCCCCGGTTTAACGGCCAGCAACTCCCATACACCCATGATAGGGCCTCCGTCTATTTTTTCCGGAACGCCACTTATCGGCCTTGTATATTCCTTGACGATTCTCAGATATTGCTCGTCCAGGTCCTGAAACCGCCACCAGAAGCCTGTAGTTGCGATACCTACAAGCTGGATTTGGAGCACATCATCCACCTGCAAATTAATCGTCTTATTTGAATCCTCCTTGGTAAGAGTGATCACTTTACCTTGTACGCACATCGGGAGAAGGGTAAGACAACACAAAAACAATATGACCAGGGGATAAATTCCTATAGTCCTGAAATTCATTTTCTGTTTCTATACTGAAAATTGATTATATCTATTTAAACTAAAATATATGGAAAAGGCAAGAGTCTATTTCACAATTATAGTGTAAAATATATCACATTTATGGCCTGATTTATTGCTCAGCAGGGAGATTCGGATCATGTTTAACGCATACGCCGCCTGATGAGTTCCAGGTTATGGATTCGAATCTTGTTCCCCTCGTTGCTCACCAGACCTTTTTCACGCAACACTCTTAATTCCTTGTTGATGCTTTCTCGGGTAGCCCCGACCATGCCGGCAAGATCTTTCCGTTTCAGGTCTAAATCTATTCTCACCGAAGAAATACTTTTCGGAAAAGATGGCCAGGATCACCTCGTCTCCATCTTTGGAAGGCAGAACAATCTTGATACGCCCCTTTTTTATAATGTAAAGGGTAGTGCCTTCGCTCCCCTTGCGGAAAAGGACATCTCCTTTCTTACAAGAATGGGTTCTGGTAGAGTCGCAAAGGTTTTGAATATCCTCAGGCCGGAGAGACTGGAATAATGGAACTTGTCTTAGGAAACCATCTTTGTCCATGATCCTCTCGCAGAGTTCTCAGAGGCACAGAGAAACGGAAACTTTTTTATCAATGGATTTGATCTGGGTTACGTTAATCACACATTTTTTTGGAAGATTTGTTTCACCGCAAGTGCTTGAAAACATTGCCGTTTTCAGCCGGGTTTGTGAAGGTCTAAATATGGTTAGTTGAAAAGGATACGAAGGCTGATTGTCATGGGGATGTCTATTTTAAAATTCCACATTCACCGTACAGGTTGTTGTGACATCCAAAATGGGACAAAAAAGGGAAAATGGCAAAATGATTAATTGCTAACTACCTACTGTGCTCTGACAAGTATCACCTGAAAAACTTGCACATAAAGGCGACCCATTTGGCCCCCCCGGGAGAGTCCCCTTGCAAGTATCTAATACCCTCTCCTCTTGTCTTCCCCTGAACAGCACTATCAGCCTGGGTTTTTCCCAAACCTTTTTTTTCATCTTGTGATCCTCCCTTTTTAATCCACAGATTACGCAGATTTCACAGATTTTCGTGAGTTATTGGGTTAAATTCCCCGAAGCTTGTCCGTCCTCCGTCCCGCTCAAGCGGGACTACGGAGGATGTATCGGAGCGTAACGGAGATTTATCCGCCTCTGGAGGATCCCGCTCTTAGCGGGAGCTGTAACGGCTTGAAATCGGGAGATTGCTTCGGCTTTCTTCGTCTGCCTCGCAATGACAGCCAAAAAAATACTTTTTCATCTTGAAAAATTTGACGTTTTAGATTACAGCGCAACTTCTCTAATTGTCAAGCCTTTTTCAGTCAGCGTGATGAAGATATATTATAATGACGTCCATAAATAACTAAATAATTCTTAGTGGATGTTGTTTCCTTCTGAATTTATGCCAAATATTCTCTGATAATTTCCGGATTGTCAAAAACGGATGAAAGCAAGTGAGCAGAACTTCAAATACGTTTACCTATCTGGGAACGGCAATAAATCCAAATTGATCAAAATGGTTATCAAAAGAAGCGCCGGTATCTATGGATAGGTTTTTCATCAGCACATAAGATGTACAATCCGTAAAGCTCCATTGTTTGTCCTCAAAACTCTGATACACGAGCCACGCCTTATCAAATGTCTCCGTATCTATCTGGAGAAGATCGATCCTTTCATCCTCCAAGATCTTGCGGCCGGCCTCAATAGACAAGGCCTTCCCGCCTCTGACCAGTAAAACCGTCAAGACTTCGTCAAAGACATAATCAGATATAAGACAGGATAGGCTCTGGTCTGCTTCACCCATGAAAGCTCTTGCTCGGGTATGGTTTTTGTCCTCTCCGTTATAGAATGCTACGATGAATGAAGTATCAAGAAATATCTTCATTACCTTCCTCTCTGGCAATTATTCTGTCCAACATAGAAGCATCGGTATACCCCAACCTGACGGGTGGCGAAGAAAAGAAAGGTGAGCGGACATGATTTCCTCTCCTCTTGCCATTTTCTGCCTTCACTAATTTTGCCCTATATCCGTCCACCGTGCTGATAGTAACGTCTACATCCTCAAGGCACCTTGGTGAATCTAATGGGATCTCAGCATCTTCGACAGCCCCGCCATTTTCTGTGTATGAAGTGCGCTCCGCAAATGCAATGATCACTTTTGTTTTATCCCCTATTACGGGGAACTTGGGAACAATAATCTTACCATTTCGATATATACCTTCAATAACTCTGTACATCTTTGTTTTCCTCCGCGCATCTTTTTCAAAAAACGCTCAATTAGTTCTCTCACTTCGAGCGACATTCTTCCGTACCTGCGGCATGTCGCAGGACTCCTCAATTTGTTTCATTTCTTCATCAGATACAAATGGCAGTGCTTCAAGCCGAACCCGAAATAGCTCTTCTTCAAGTACATCCCGCACAGCAAGTTTAATCAGATTATAAAGTTCTGTCTTATCCACAGTGATTTG
>JAFDHL010000395.1 GCA_019308785.1 Deltaproteobacteria bacterium | reverse complement strand
CTGACCGCCGTTTTGAAAAGGGCAGTAGAACATCATCTTTTAATCGAAGTGAAGCGCAATTACCAGAAGGACCTGGAAAATTTAGTAAGAAAGCGAACCGCCCAATTACAATCCTTGAACGATGACCTGCGCAACATGCTCGCACTCGATCAGAAAGTTAACAAGATGATGCTGTTTGATGAACGGATAAAGGAGTATCAGTCAAACATATTGTCGCGATTTAAACCGGATACGGCGATTTTTGTTCTGTATGACAACCTGAACGTCTCATTTAAAAAACCATGGATATTCACCAAAGATGCTGTAAACGTTCACCTACCGGAAGACGATACACTATTATCCAACCGGAAATTCTATTGTGGCAATAATGACAATCAAGGAGGTGTTGATGAAAAACTCCGCCTGAACCTAAATGATATATCATTTTTCTTGAGTCGTTTGGAACACGAAGTGTTTTTGGGTTATTTCTACCTCGGCTTCGAAGAAGATATTTCATCTGAATTTGAAAACGCGCTGAAAGTTTATACTACAAGTCTTGAGACTATGCTCTACAGCAATTATCTTGTCACATTTCACCAACGTGAGATGGAGACCATGTTCCTTTCCGGTATAAAGACCATCTCCGATACTGTAGAAGCCAACAGTCCGTTTACACGGAAACACAGTGAAAGGGTGGTTAAAGTGGCTGAAATGTTGGCGAACAAGATTGCTTGCATATTGCATGACATCGGCAAGGTGGGAATAGAAAACAGAATTCTGAACAAGCCGGGTGAACTCACAGAAGAAGAAATGGAAATTTTACGGCAGCACCCTGTCGTGGGAGCCAATATTGTACAGGGGTTGTACGGTTTCAAGATAGATTATATCATCCGAAGCCACCATGAACGATGGGACGGTGCCGGATATCCGGATGGATTTAAAGGAGAGGAAATTCCGCTGGAATCCAGAATTATCGCAATAGCCGATGCATTTGATGCAATGGGTTTTACGCGCCCTTACAGGGAAGGCGGGCCCCTCTCGAGAGTGATCTCCGAGCTTAAGGAAAATGCAGGGACTCAGTTTGACCCGGAACTTGTTGATATGTTCGTTGAATTCCTCGGAGATCACTCATCCATATTGCAGGATATTGAACTTGATGAAAAGATTGGATGAAATCCGTGTAATTCAAAATCGCGGGAATGACAATTGTTTATATTCGTCCGTCGTTCCTCCGATCGGCAATCACACGCCTTATACAGTCGACTAAAGAGTCGATTTTCAAATCCTCCCTGTTCAGAAAAATAACAAAAAAGTACGGGCCCTCTGCTCCCTCTATATATCCAGCCTGGGTTCTGATTCCCTTGAGGCTGCCGGTTTTAAAAATTACGTTGTCTTTCTTCATCAAGATATGGCGATACGGCCTAAATCGCTTCAGGACAGTCAGCATGTCCAGGGCTGAAAGGCGGTTCTTCCTTGAGATTCCGGACCCCTCCACAACAGTAATATCTCTCAGGTCAAGTTCTTTTTTGGCATAGTCATTAACTACGCGGACACCTTTGGATAAAGTGCCGGGCGGGCCATACACCCTCGCCCCCAAGGCAATAGCGATCTGGTTGGCCATGAAATTGCTTGAGAATTCAAGCATTTTTTTTAGCACATGCTCCAGTGTGAACATGGATCGGTACGAAAGAATGAGCTTGTCTCCGGGTCCCACGGCATCCAGGCGAATTTTTCCGTTGGGCTGTATACCCTTTTGTCTCAAGAAGTGCAAAAACAGTTCTCCGGCATAACGTGCTGCGTCTTTTGGATCATGGGAAAAGGTATAGCGGCCTTTTTTTAGTCCCTGGGAACGGATTTTTTTCCGGGCATAAGGAATCAGAGGTGTTTGTGGTTCTGCTGAGACGATCCTTCCCTGCTTATCCCGGTCGAAAAACACCGTATTGAAATTGGCGCACAAGGCCCCAACCGGCGCGTCATAAGGGTTGGTCGAGCGGTTGCGGCCCGGAATTACTATGGGATGCGAAAAATAGGTAGTATCAATTATCAGATTATTAACATTCCGGATCCGATTT
>JAFDHL010000151.1 GCA_019308785.1 Deltaproteobacteria bacterium | reverse complement strand
AGAGCAATCGTATGGTCTGACATGGGTAAAGGCGGACTTTAGAGGGTGGGTAATGCTTCCCGACCCTATTCGAAAATATAAGGTTAGCCCTTATAATTTTAAAGTCGATCGAACTAAGGTCAAAAAGCTTATCGAAGATTCCATGACCGCTGTTGAGAAAGAGGTGAACTTCTCCCAATACCAGCACATAATTGTCATACCCTGTGCCTTTACAACCCCTGGAAAGGGGTACGGAATGATCTGTTATTGTGCCAATCCAGGCATGCTTTCAGGTGTGAGAAAAAATATCAGATATGTGCCCTTGGAATCAAAGGGGGGGGGGGCAGACCTTCCGGGACGGCGTCTGTGTGGCGACCGAAAATGCCCATCTGGGTATGTTTGCCCATGATTTTTTCCATGCCCTCGGGGGGATATACAAAAACATACGGCTTATTCCGTGACTGTACGACTTTGAGCGTCAGTCTGACGCTTCCAGACTTCCCAGCTTCGGTCATCATGCCATATATATGGGACCATGGGACATTATGTCTCACCATTTCATAGAAAAAACAAAACCCCCTCAGGGTGTTTCTTCATTTACAAAAATCAGATTGGGTTGGATATCCCCGGCCCAGGTGCTCCTGGTAAAACCCGGCAGCACCCAATGCGCTTTTCTGTCACCGCTTTCGAAAAAGGGCGAAACCCTGGCCGTCAAAATACCCTTGAAACGGAGATGGAGCGGCGGCTGGAACCATTATTACCTGGTGGAAAACCGCCAACACATCGGATACGACCGGCTCCTGCCGGACAGCGGTATACTCGTACTAAGGGTCAATCCGGATGTTATGGAGGGTTCCGGTACCGTAAAGGTCATGGATGCCGATCCGGGTTCCCCGCATTTTGCACATGCCACATTCAGACTGGATCGGAACAACAGAAACGCCTTCATTGATAATAAGAATAACGTGGCCATAATCCCCCTTTGGTCTGATAAAGGAAGCCAGGGCGTTCTAATTACCACTCCTGATAAGAGTTCCGATGCATTGAAAGCGGCTTTGATGATACAGAAACTCTTTCAACGCTTTCCTGAACCGAGAGGTAAGGAGGAATTGGAATCCATAGACGAGTGCATTGCATCTTTTAAGAGGTCTGATTTTAAGACATGCTGTCAGGTTGTACGGCGGGCGCTTAAGTGAGCTAATAGATAGTGCCCATCCGAAAACCGTTGTTCAGGTCTATCGCAATGGGTTTTATTGTTAATAATTCCTTTACTCATCAAACACAACCCCAATACCATATAAAGCCCAGGCAGGTCAGTGTTCGATCAAGCCTGGGTGCATGGCAATGACCTTGGGGAAAATCCCTTTCTGACCAGAGATTTGGAATTGAGCGTGCTATTTTCCACGCGTTTACGGATGAGCTCCATTCTGACCCAATCGAAATGGTTCTATTGTTTTCAGTTCACTGGCCTCAACGCGTTTGGCTTTATATAAATCCCAGCGTAATTGGAGACTCATCCAAAAATCTTCTGACATGCCAAAAAATTTTGCAAGGCGCAAAGCGCTGCTCGGGGTTATACCACGCCGTTTATTTATTATTTCGTTCACACGCTGGTATGGAACATGAATCGAATTTGCCAATTCCCTTTGGGTAATTCCCATAGGAATCAGAAACTCTTCAAGTAACATTTCCCCTGGGTGTGTTGGCTCTCTATGTGTCGGAATACGAACCATTTCTGTCACTCCTCATTCAAATCAATGATAATCAATGATTTCAACCTGATAAGGTCCTGCCTCAGCCCATTTAAAGCAGATCCTATACCGGTCATTTATGCGAATACTATATTCATCCTTTCTATCTCGTGTTAAAGCCTCAAGTTTGTTTCCCGGAGGGATCTTTAACTCCTCCAAAAACTTAGCAGAATCAAGTTGATCCAATTTTCTCGAGGCGACTTGCCATAAGGAGCGAGGACATAGTTTCCTGGCGTTCCTAGTGTTTTTGCCATTGAAAATATCTTCTGATCCTTTGTTTCTGAATGACTGAATCACACATACATGATAGCACGGTATTCATGTTATTGCAATGTAAATTCTGATGATTTTATATGGACCAACGGGCAGTCAATATCTCCTCGATTTCCAAAGACAGGGAGCTGAAAGTATTTTTATCGGAGATTGATAACGTCGAATGTTGAGGCCCGATGCCCTATGCTTTTGCCGTTAACAATGTGTCATTTTGGCACCAAGAACCAATTTAGGGGTTGCCATTTTGGCGCCAAATTGTTATATTGCTTGTTAATTATGACGGACTCGTAAAAAGTCCGTCAACAGGTCCCGCAAGGCGGGAGTAAGCCCCGGCCTGGGATGAGGGTGGTCCCGCGTTACGCGTGATTGAATTTACTTCAAATGGCGGGGGAGGGAAAGGCCTTCCCCGCCGAGTAAAAAGGCGCACAGCGACTTTTTACAAGGTTATCAATTATGGATTGATTCTAAACCTTTGTCGTGGAAAGGAGTACAAGATGTCGATATCAAAAGAAAATCAGCGTGTTTCTGCACGGGTCCCAGCTCATGTTTACGATACGCTGGCACAGGCGGCTGATCTTGTGGGTGCAACGCTTAACCAGTTCCTTGTACAGTCAGCTATTGAAAAAGCTCAGACAGTCATTGAAAATGAGCGCCTAATAAAAATGACGACCCGTTCAGCAAATACATTTTTTGATGCGGTTGAAAATCCCCCAGCTCCCAGCGAAAAACTCAAGGATGCAATGAGAGCATATAAGGGTTCATTTGATAATGCTGAAAATTGAAACGCTTGGCCGGGATCACGACAGATCAGGATTCGATTGTGGGAACGATGCGCTCAATCAGTATGTTGGAAAAATTGCCCGACAACATCTCAATAAAGGAATATCGCGAACATTTGTGCTTGTTGATGAAAAGATGCCAACTGGGATCCTTGGTTTTTTCACTTTAGCTTCGTGTGAGATATATGTAGAGAAACTGCCTCGTAAATACGCCAAAAAATATCCTTCAAGGGTCCCTGCTGCAAAACTTGCGAGACTCGCTGTTGCCAAGGAGCGACAAAGACAAGGTCTGGGCACTCATATGATGATTGATGCTATTGAGCGGGTAATCAGAGTCTCTCAAAATCTGGGCATCGTTGGTTTTTTTGTGGATGCTAAAGACAATGAAGCAAAAGCATATTACGAACAATTTGGTTTTATCCCATTACCTGATAACCCTTTAGAACTTTTCTTGCCGCTCGCCACCCTACAAAACGCCTATGATATGATTTCAAAGGCTTGACGATGAATTGAACTTACCTATCCTGTTTCTCGCAAAAACCTTAAGAGAAACTTTTTCTTGTGACATGGATGCGTCATTTCCTCTATTAAATGCTTGCCCAGTGTGATGTGACCATTCTACCGGGGCGGAGGCCCAGGCACAACTGGTCAGGAAAAATGATGAGAAAACAGGGGATTGTTCCCCTTGAAAATTGCTGTAAATTATGGGTGTAATTGACAAATGGTGGATAATTTTAATAGAATCTCGTAGTAATTTGGCTAAATTTATCAACCCTTATAGGGGTACGATATGAATTGATTGTTAGCAGATCCCGTTTCTCATAATAGAGAGGTGGGGTTTTCCATTATGAAGGGTCGATAAACACCTTAAACTTAAGCATTGATTTAATTATTTAATTAGCTTCGTCCCCCTTTTCGCTTTTTCGTTGGTTTTGTAGACCAAACCAAACGTCGCTGTAAAACGACGTCAATTACCTGTTTCAAAAAAAGGACTAAATCGACTAATCTGTAAGAAAGAGACAATAGCTCTAAAGGAATTGGTGATGGAAACATATTTTACAAAAAACTCAGTCAAAGCAATAGCTGAGCAGAGTGGGTTTCAAATCCTTGGACAAGAGGTATTACCGGGAAATGACGCAAGATTTCTGCCAATTCCTTCATGCCTTAATGATAGAGTTCGGAATCTGATTGCCCAAGATTACCCAGATGGTCTTTATGGCCATCAAGCAGATGCGATTGATGCGAGTCTCAAGGGTGATGATATTTGCATTTCGACTTCCACTGCCTCTGGGAAAAGCCTGGTGTTTATGGCTATAGCGGTAGATTTGATCCTTAGGGATAATACTTCCAAAGTGCTTGTTTTTTATCCAGCGCGGGCTCTTATCCAAGATCAGATTGGGAAATGGGAGGCTATCCTCAAACCCTTCAACATTAACTTTGGCTACATCGATGGTGGTGTACCAATGGAAAGAAGGCTTTCAATATTGGGTACAAGCAACGTGGTACTCATGACACCAGATGTAGCTCATGCCTGGCTTATGAGCAATTTGGGAGCTCGGGAAATCAGGGCTTTTTTAGGGAATATTCAAATTCTTATTTTGGACGAAGCTCACATCTATGAAGGGGTTTTTGGAACAAATATGGCCTATTTTCTAAGACGCCTTCAAGCCGTTTCGAAGCCAAAAAGAATAATCATTAGTACAGCAACACTTGATAACCCTTCAGAATTTGTTTATCAGATTACAGGAAGACAGCCACGATCATTTGGTCCTGATTTAGATTGCTCCGGAAGCCCTCAAAAATCAATTCTTCTCGCTCAAGATGTTACGGGCAATAGTTTCGAAAGTATGGTGAGTTTACTCAGAAGATTAGCTAGATTCAAAAAGGGTAAATTTCTTGCCTTTGGAGATACAAGGAGGATGGTAGAGCAACTTGTGATGGCCCTTAAGCGTTCTCCGAGCCAGGGAGACGATGAAGATGAAAATAGTGAACAGATCAGCGCCATTAAAGAACCAAACATAGAAGATGAGATAGGAGATACCGCAAGATCTGCAAAAGTACTCCCTTATCGAGCGGGATATGAAACTGTAGATAGAAATGAGATTCAGAAGGCCCTCGCAAAGGGGAAGCTTGCTGGTGTTGTTTCTACAAGTGCTCTGGAATTGGGAATTGATATTGGAGAGATCGACCTCATCATCCTGCTAAATCAACCTCCATCTATAAAAACTTTTTGGCAGAGAATTGGTCGAGGAGGGCGAAAGAGGTCAGGGATATGTCTCTTCATCGATAACAGAGGAACAGTTGCGGATAACCCTGTGGGTTTTCGAAAATACATTGATAACCCGATTGAGCCAAGCTGGCTTTATCTGAAAAACCGATATATTCAATACACCAACGCTCTATGCGCAGCATTCGAATATCAAGAGTTTGGTGAGGAACAATATGACACAAGAACGTTTGATTCCCTTCCGTTGAAGTTCAATAAGTTTCTTGAAAATGAGATAAATCCGACAGCGATAATTCCCCACGACCTTTACCCATTGAAACAAAGAGCCCAAGCAGGGCCGCATCGAGAGTTCCCTGTACGCACCGGTATGGAGAAGAGCTTTCAAGTAAAAGATAAATATGGTTCACCACTTGGGACTCTCACTTTCTCTCAAGCACTTAGAGAAGCTTATCCCGGAGCTATATACTATTACATGGGACGACCTTACCGGGTGACCCGCTTCAAGTACCGACAAGGGGAGATCTATGTTTACAGGGAGAAATATTGGACAACACGCCCTAAAGCTTGGACGATGGTTTTCCCGAGCTTTGAGGGAGGAATTCTCAAACTTTTCAGATCCGATGACGGTTTTATAGCAGAATCTGAGATGCAGGTTAGAGAGAGAGTTACGGGTTTCATTGAGCAACGCGGTTCTACAAAAGAAGAACACGAATATGGCCCTTCTTCTAAATTTTACCAGCGGGAACTCAACAGATTTTTTGAAACAACAGGCGTTTGCTGGTGGTTCCCGGTCGGGCACGTGAATTCAGAGACAATGGCGTTACGAATTCTTGAAGCATTTTGTTTCAAATTTGGTGTCCAGCGACGTGATTTGGGTATTGGAACTTTTCATTCAAATGTCTCGCCGATAGGACTTGAAAAGTGTAAAGGTATATGCATCTTCGACGCAACACACGGCAGCCTTCGGCTCACCGAACGACTTGTTGAAAGTTTTGCAGATGTCCTGGAAGAGGCTGTTTCTTTTGCCGATGCACAAAGGGACTCATTGGCAGTTCATGAATTGGAGGAGCTCGCTTGTTTTGCTGGGGATCTTCGGGCAGAGGGCATTGATGACACACGAGAAACAGAAATAGAGGACGAGAAAAATTGTGCCACGATTATCGCACCTGGTGAAAAAGCAATTCATGAAAGTAAACAAGGTGAATTTGAAGTGGTTGTTTTAGAACATCGGTATACGCCACATGGAATCATGTATGAATTAAATCCTCCTGCGGTGAAAGAGAAATATGATATCACTTCACCTCTCTCGAAAAACGTGCCTCTTTCGCAACGAATTGTCCTAAAGCCTGGTATGAAGTGGTTAGTAGCAGCTAATACAGTCCGACCTATCCCAGGTGAAACAAAAATGATTCGTGTTAATTTAGTTACGGGCGAGTCAAAACCATTGTAAACTAAGGGAAACCAAATTCATATTTTTCCGGATAAGTACTTACACATGAGACAGAATTATGGATAGTTCTCAAGATCACAGGGTTACTCAAGAGTAAAAGATGACAGAGAACAGATTAAAAGATGAATTGTCCATCTTTACCATTGGTCATTCTAACCACGAATTAGAAAAGTTCATTCATCTGTTGAAATCCAATAAAATTGATGTTCTTGTGGATGTGCGTTCAAACCCCTATTCACGTTTTGCCTCCCACTTTAATAAAGATGACATTAAGAGAACTGTCCAGGCTAATGGAATAAAGTATCTATTTCTTGGGAAGGAACTGGGCGGACAGCCAGAGGGTCAGGAATTCTATGATAAAGACGGCTATGTTTTGTATTCACGGATTGCTGAATCTGCACTTTTTATCGAGGCTATCAACAGACTAATGAACGGTATAACAGCATATCGCGTTACTCTAATGTGCAGCGAAGAGAATCCAGCGAACTGTCACCGTATGCTTCTTGTCAGTAGGGTGCTCGAAAATCGAGGGATAGCAGTCTTCCATATCCGAGGGGATGGTAGGCTTCAGTCTAAAGACGAAGTTTCCCGAGAGTATGAAAGGGTCAAAAGCAATGAAGCCCAACAAAGCCTTTTCAAAGCAAAGGAGGCACGAGAGTGGAAATCTACACAATCGGTTTTACCAAAAAGAGCGCTGAAAAATTCTTTAATGCCCTGAGAAAGGCCAGAATTAAGCGTCTAATAGATGTACGCTTGAATAATTCATCCCAACTCGCCGGCTTTACAAAAAGAGATGATATCGAGTTCTTTCTTAAGGAACTGTGCGATGCTGAATACGTGCATAAGCCCATGCTTGCCCCTACAAAAGAGATCCTTGATGGTTACAAGAAAAAGAAAATCAGTTGGCAAGACTATGAGCGGCGTTTTATGGCACTGATGGCTAACCGCAAAATGCAAGAAGTCATTGGCAAGGACCTCTTTGAGATTCCCACTATCCTCCTATGCAGTGAACCCAAGCCAGATAAATGTCATAGACGGCTTGTGGCGGAATATCTAAGAGAAAAGTGGGGCGATGTCAAAATCATTCATTTATAAAGCAAGGTTAACATGCCCATCCTACGCTTAGTCTGTCTTGCGAATTCCCGGAAGCTTGGAGGAAGATGTGTTGCATGCTTACGCCTTGTCGGTGGAGGATGGGTTCGGCCAGTGAGTAGCTTCTCAGATGGTACTTTATGTCCTGCTCAGTATAGCCTAGACCTTGATCAAGTGCAATTAAATTGGGAATTAGACAAGAAAGTACTCGAAATGCCCGTCTGATAAGGCTATAATAGATTTGATATTAAACAAAAGCCATCAGAAAGGAG
>JAFDHL010000150.1 GCA_019308785.1 Deltaproteobacteria bacterium | reverse complement strand
TGGACTTGGCAATCCTGCAAACCAAGGCGGGCGGCGGGCTGCCCGGGTTTAGGCCATATCCTGTGTCCTGGGCGTGAAGCACAGCAAGCTCCCCGCCCGCCTCAGGTAGCAGGGACATGTACAATCCAGCAACCAATTTTTCGATTCCTGCAAAAAGAGCCCCATGCCCTTCAAAATGCGAAAAGTTTTGAACATTACTTTAAGGAGTGAGGAGTTAATTTCAAGATGCAACTAAAGCGATGGCTTACTGGAATAATTGCCATACCGATTCTGATCTACATAATCGGTTTCTGCCCTAGATGGATTTTTTATTTACTCCTTTATCTTGTTTCTCTGGCCGGCTTGACCGAATTTTACAGGATAACCACCCCTGATCTGCACATAATTGGCAAGTGGGCCGGGCATTTACTTTCACTGCTACTCTTCCTTTCTATCTACAAAGGAAATATCTATTTTATACCGGCAATCATTGCACTTTGGGCATTTGTTCCCATGACGCTTTTCATGTTAATCCCTCCTTCACACGGGAGGCAATCAACAGGGGATCTCGGCAAAGCATTACTGGGACCAGTATATATCAGCCTTCCCCTGGCAATGCTCATGATCATGGACAGATATCCCCAAGGGAATATCTGGATCTTCTTCCTTTTGTCTGTCATTTTTGCGGGCGACACAGGGGCTTTTTATTCCGGAAAACTCTTCGGAAAGCACAAACTTCACGAAACGATCAGCCCGAAGAAAACCTGGGAAGGCGCCGTCGGCGGACTACTGACTAGCATTATCGTAGCCTTTTGGTTCCTGCGGATACTGCGTCTACATCAGGTCGATTTGAGTATGCTGGCCCTTGTGCTGTGCCTTTCCGTAACTGGACAAATCGGGGATCTGGCCGAATCCATGCTGAAGAGAAGTGGCGGTGTAAAAGACTCAAGCCAGATCCTCCCTGGGCATGGAGGGATCCTTGACAGAATAGACGGTCTGCTGTTTGCCATCCCCGTTCTTTATATATACTTGCACCTTTGCATAGTATAAATTTGATGCGATTTATCTTATTTTCGCTTTTGCCACTTATTTGCACAGATAAAACTGTCATGAAAAAAATAGCCATATTAGGTTCGACCGGCTCCATTGGCGTCACTGCCCTCAAGGTAATACAGGCCAGTCCGGAAAAATACCGGATCATTGCGCTGGGCGCAGGGAAAAACCTTGAACTCCTCATAAAACAGATAGAAAGGGTCCGGCCAAAGGCGGTTGCGGTATTGGATGAAAGTCTGGCATCGGATCTGAACAACCGGCTCGGAAAAAACACAAGGCCGGAGGTCTTTTTTGGTACCGATGGATTTAAACACCTGGTCACTTTGGATGAAGTAGACACCATCATTTCTGCTATGACAGGCGCTGCTGGATTACAGCCCACCTATGAAGCCATCAAGGCAGGCAAGCACATTGCCCTGGCAAATAAGGAAACGATTGTGATGGCCGGTCCCCTTGTGATGGGAGAAGCGAAAAGGCAGGGAGTATTGGTTCTTCCCATTGACAGTGAGCACAGCGCCATCTTTCAGTCACTCCAGGGGCACTCCAGGGAAGATCTAAGACGTGTGATTCTAACTGCGTCAGGTGGTCCCTTCAGGAAGTCATCCCCAAAGGAAATGAGCAAGATAACACCTGCCCAAGCCTTGAACCATCCTAACTGGAAGATGGGTCCGAAGATCAGTATCGATTCCGCCACCATGATGAATAAGGGACTTGAAGCAATTGAAGCCAAATGGCTGTTCGATCTGGAAATGGACCAAATCAACATTCTCATACACCCGCAAAGTATTGTGCATTCCATGGTAGAATACAGGGACGGGGCTATCATCGCCCAATTAGGCATTCCTGACATGACGATTCCCATTTCCTATGCCCTTTCTTTCCCACGTCATGAGGAAAACAGGCTCCCTCCTTTGGCGCTTGAGGAGATGGAAATGCTCTGTTTTGAAAAACCGGACATGAAAAAGTTCAGGTGCCTCGATCTGGCCCTTCGAGCCGCAAGAATAGGAGGAAGCATGCCTGCCGTCTTAAACGCAGCCAACGAGACCGCGGTTGAGTCATTCCTGGCAGGTAAAATCGGATTTCTTGAAATCCCCGATATCATAGAAAAGACTATGGAAAAACACCAAACATACAACATTGACAGTATTAAAATTGTTATGCAGGCCGACAAATGGGCACGGGACACGGCACGGAACATCTTGAATGCGAAGTGGCCGTAAAGGGACGTGCTTTGACCGGCTCATTGAAGAATTTTGCAAATGCATTATTATTAAGGTATAGTAAAAATCCTGGGATAGAGGACCAGGCTTTGGTTATCCCCAGAGGGGACCTGCTTCGTTGGAATTTCATTGACATATTGAAATTCCAAATATCAAATCCCAAATATCAAACAAATTTCAATGACCAAAATTCGAAATAACAAACAGGAAAAAGATGAACGTCGAATGTGGGTGTCGCTTCGCTCCATCTTTTAATAAAATTGAAACGCCAAAGGCGTACCCTAATTCGACGTTGGAAGTTCGATGTTCGATGTTGGACGTTCGTTTGTTAATCCGGTTTTGGTCATTGAATATTGGAGTTTGAGATTTATTTGTATTTTGGTGCTTGGAATTTATATTTTTAGACACAAAACTCCAAGGCAGGGCCATTATCTCTGACCACGCCCATCGAAGATCCCGCCAAGCGGGAGAGGACCGGGTTTTCCGGGTTAAAATAAAAATAATCTCTGAAAGGTATTCGGACTGAAACATGAATTTTTTTCTCTATTACACACTGCCCTTTGTTATAGTTCTTGGTATTTTGATCTTTTTTCACGAACTGGGTCATTTTCTCGTTGCCAAGTATTGCGGGGTAAAAGTGCTTAAATTCGCACTTGGTTTTGGCCCTAAACTAGTTGGGAAGAAGATTGGGGACACAGAATATTCCATCCGCTATTTCCCGTTAGGGGGTTTCGTTAAAATGCTGGGGGAAGAAGCGGGCGATGAGACGTCCAAAAATCTGCCCCCGGAGGAAGCCAAAAGATCCTTCGAAAATCAGTCTGTGTTTAAAAGAACGGCCATTGTTGCTGCAGGCCCCATTTTTAATCTGCTTCTGGCTTTATTCTTATTCTCCGGCCTGTTTATTATTTCCGGCCAACGGGTAATTATTCCTGAGATAGGACAGATTACTGAGGGCCTGCCTGCCCATAAGGCGGGACTCCAAAAGGGAGACGTCGTCGTCTCCATTGGAGGAAAGGCCATTGAAACCTGGTCAGAAATGAAAGATATCGTTCAACCCAGTGCCGGGAAACCTCTCAAAATTACAATTCAACGGGGAGACAAATTCATCACTCATACTATTGTTCCGGAGACGACAACGGTCAAAAATATGTTTGGGCAAGAAGTCAGTTCTGCCCTTATTGGAATCGTTTCTTCCGGAAAAGTTAAGAAAATACATTTCGGCCCGTTGGAAGCCACGAAAAAGGCCACAATAGAAACATGGAAATGGATAAAATTGACCTGTCTGGTCGTTGTAAAACTGTTTCAGGGTGTTATACCATTAAAGGATGTCGGAGGCCCCATCCTGATTGGTCAGATGGCTGGCAAATTGGCTCAAGACAGTTTTGGCAATCTTATTCCCTTTATGGCCATTATCAGCGTCAATTTGGCTGTATTAAATCTCTTTCCCATCCCAATCCTTGACGGTGGGCTCATCATATTTCTTCTGTTTGAACTTCTGCTTGGTAAACCCTTAAGCCCTAAGAAGCGTGAACTGGCGATGAAAGTCGGGCTTTTTCTGCTTGTATTCCTGATGATAATTATCACGTTTAACGATCTAAACAGAATCAAGATTTTCCAAAACCTTTTTCAATCCTTGGGAAAGATTTTTGGATAAGTCCAGATCATGATACTTGCCGTCAACACATCCACCCTACAGTTCGCTTTGGCTCTGATGGAAACGGACGGCTCCGTCCTGGCCGAATATCTTGCAGCAAAGGGGAAAGGTCACTTCGGTGCCCTTATGCCAGCCCTGGATTTCCTTCTGAACACATCCGAATCAGATATCCTTGATCTGGAGGGCCTTATTGTTGCGGTAGGACCGGGCAGCTTTACCGGGCTTAGGGTGGGACTTTCTGCTGCAAAAGGGCTATGCCACGGTCTTGACATCCCCATTATCGGTATTTCCAGCCTTGAAGCCCTGGCAAGTCAGGTTCTATTCCCGGATTTTTCCATCATCCCTATCCTTGATTCGAGAAAAGGCGAATTTTTTACGGCCCGGTTTGTATGGAGCGGTGACCGAAAGCTCACCAGGAAAATGGAAGATATGTGCCTTAAGGCTGCTGATCTCTCTTCATTTTCCATGGAACACAGCGTATTTATCGGAAACAGTTATTCCAGCCAGGAAGCGCTTGTAAGAAAAATAATTGGTCCCCGGGCCCTCTTAGCCCCCCCGCATTGTTGGAATATCAGTGCTTCTGCTGTTGGATTCGTGGGTCTTAAGCGATTTCTTGCCTGTGACTTTGACAATCCGGAAACCATCAATCCTCTCTATCTGCGACCGCCTGACATTCGACCGAATCCCATTCCACCTATAAGTGGTACTTTTGCACCTGAAGGCTAAAAGCACTGAGCCTTTAAACGGACAATAACATTGACAAAAAAAGGTTAAATAATATAATGTATGTTTACTGATGGGCCTTTATTGTCCGCGAGCAGGTCTTAAGGTACAGACATTTTTATTGGACCCAAGAATAATCTATAAAAGTATTATTCGTTTTGAATTGGATAAATCACGTATCAATAACAAATGGCCACTGGCGAGGGAAGGCTTGCCTTTCGTATTCGTTGGCTGCACTCTAACCTTCATTCTTATATGCATAGGGTTTTTCTTCGTTTCTATTGTGGCAGGCATTATCACTCTTTTTAACATCTTTTTTTTCAGAGACCCGGACCGCAAAAACGACGCCAGTCCCAAGTCAGTATTGACGCCGGCAGATGGCACCATATTGGAAATCCAACATCTTGAGGATCTTAATAACCCGTTAGGGAAACCCTCTTTCAAAATCAGTATCTTCATGTCAATCTTCAATGTCCATGTAAACAGGCTCCCCATTGCATGCACTGTCAAGAAAATCACTTACCAAACTGGCAGATTCTTTTCCGCCAACTTGGATAAGGCATCAAAGTTTAATGAAAACAACAGGATTAAGTTGCAGACCGCTGATTCACGAACAATTATTGTCATTCAAATTGCAGGCATTATTGCGAGGCGCATTGCCTGCTGGATCAAAGAGGGTGATCGCTTGGATGCGGGACAGCGATTCGGGCTAATCCGGTTTGGCTCCAGGCTGGAAGTATATCTGCCCGAGGACAGCCAAATAACCGCACAACCGGGCCAAAAAGTAAAGGCGGGTGAAACCATTATAGGGTATCTATCATGAAATCAAGACGAAAAATAAAAAGCAAAAAAAGCAAAAAAAGGGGAATTTACGTACTTCCCAACCTGTTCACTTCGGCCAGCCTGTTTTGTGGTTTTTATGCCATAATTGCCGCTATTCAAGGTAGATACGAAACTGCTGCCGTGGCAATCCTCATCTCGTTCCTTCTTGACGGCCTTGATGGTAGAATAGCGCGTTTTACAAATACGACGAGCCAATTTGGAACCGAATTTGATTCTTTGTCGGATCTGGTAGCTTTCGGGGTTGCTCCAGGCGTATTGGCCTTTCAATGGGCTTTAGCTCCGTTTGGTCGATTTGGCTGGCTGGCCTGCTTTATGTTCGTGATTTGCGGCGCATTGCGTCTTGCCCGGTTTAATGTTCAAAAGGACAACCTTGAAACCAACTTTTTTAAAGGCCTGCCCATACCCGCGGCAGCCAGCTTTGTTGCTTCCCTGATTCTATTTACAACTGCATTGGGTACCCTGCCCGAATCCAGGCAAATAATAATAATTGTAATGATTTACGTCCTGTCCTTCCTGATGGTTAGCACCCTTGACTACCCTAATTTCAAAGAATTCCACCTGAAAAAACAGAGGCCGTTCAATGTCTTAGTTACAATTATCCTGATACTTATAGTAATTGCCTACAAACCTAAAATCATGCTCTTTATGATTATAGTTGTCTACGTTCTCTCAGGGCCTTTAATTACCGCATATCGTTCCCAGAAAAGACTGGCTGCAGCCAATCGAAAAGAACCTCCACCTGAGCCCGACGATATCAAGGAGTCAAGTGCCCGAGGGGTTGACCGGTGATAGCAGATGAGAATTACCGGCGGGGAAGTGAGAGGTCGACGTTTGGAATCACCAAAGGGGATGGCCATTCGGCCCACCTCTGATCGGGTAAGGGAAACCATTTTTAATATCATTGGACAGGATCTATCCGGCCTGAATGTTCTTGATCTTTTTGCTGGCACGGGAAGCCTGGGGATAGAGGCCCTGAGCAGGGGCGCATTGCACGCCCTTTTCGTTGATAACTCACAGGAATCCATTAATCTGATAAGAAAAAACCTGACATTATGCGGGTACCAGGATTCCAGTTCTGTTTCAAAGGGAGATTTGAGATATGGAATTCCCCGGAACCATCTCCTGCTGAAGGAAGTTTTTGACTTGGTTTTTCTTGATCCGCCATACGGTAAAAACCTTATCCCGGTTTTGCTGAAGGTCCTCACAAACACTCATGTTCTTTCATCCGGATCGCGGGTGATTGCCGAATCATGGAAAACCGACAGCCTACCGGTCTCATTTGGAAATCTTGAAATGCTGGACACCAGATCACACGGGGACACAACAATCACCGTATTCGCTTGCGAGGTTAGACAAGACAATGAGTCATAAAACAGCGATTTATCCTGGCTTTTTTGACCCGATAACCAACGGCCATTTAAGCATTGTAAGTCGGGCTTTAAAGGTATTTGATAGACTGATTATTGCCATTCTAAAAAACCCGCATAAAGCCCCACTGTTTACCATTGAGGAAAGGATCTATATGATTAAGCAGGCCCTCAAAAGTGAAACGAATATTGAGGTGGACACATTTGACGGTTTATTGGTGGATTATGCAGTTAAAAGAAAATCAAACGTGGTTATCAGGGGGCTCAGGGCCCTTTCTGATTTTGAATATGAATTCCAAATGGCCCTCATGAACCGAAAACTGAACAGGAATATTCAGTCTATTTTTTTAATGACCGATTATAAATGGTTTTATACCAGCTCCACGATTATCAAGGAGGCAGCAAGTTTCGGAGGTGACATAAGTGGCCTTGTTCCTAAACTCGTGAACCAGAAATTGAAAGAAAAATTCGGATACGCAAAAAATTCTTGACACCTCTTTCAGCATAAGCCATATTTCTCATTGAAAACACTGGAAATTACCGGATCATTCTCGCGGGACAGGGAATCTCCAAATGTAAGGAATTCTGTTAATTTTATATTCGCTCGCTAACCCCGCAGCCCCGCTGGGCGGGATCTACACTGCGCTCCGACAAGCTACGGGGAATGCGCTCGCTATGCATTTTCAAGGTGAGGAGGTTTAAAGTGGCCTTAACAAAAGAAAAAATTATAAATAGTATCTACCATCAGGTTGGACTCAGCAAAAGTCAATCTCGCAGTGTCGTAGAAAGGCTTCTTGAAATCATAAAGAAATCCCTGGAAAACGGGGAGGATCTCCTCATCAGTGGTTTCGGCAAATTCGTTGTAAAAGAAAAGGCAGCAAGAAGAGGTAGGAATCCACAAACCACCGAAGACCTCCAATTAAGGGCAAGAAGAGTGGTTGTCTTTAAGACCTCCGGTGTTCTTCGCGATAAGATAAATTGAGTCTCTTAAAGACTCACAATGAACGCTTCTTCAAAGCCCATCCCCTCTAATCTCTTTTCTATTTCCCCGGCTTGATTCAAGGTTTTTGACTTTGAAACCCGCACCCTGTAAAGCATCCCTTTGTCTTTGTCATCGTATGTCGTGGTATCCACATAGCTGAATATCACTTTAAGACGATCAGCAAGCTTCAAGGCATTATCCTTGTTTTTGAATGCACCTACCTGTATAGTAAATTCCCCCTTGTTTAAATCTGTAAATTCTACAACAGGTTTAAGGCCCTGGGGCGATTTAAATTTCCCGACTTCTCTGGCAAGGGCCACTATCTTTACGTCGGCCACGCCCGGACCTATTAATCCGATTTCCTTTGCAGCACCATACGAAAGATCAATGATCCTACCCTTCACAAAGGGGCCACGATCATTGATCCTCAAGATGGCGTACCTTTTGTTGGAAAGGTTTACAACTTTCACATGGGTGCCTAAAGGAAGTGTCTTATGTGCCGCGCTTTTCTTATACATATCATATCGCTCGCCGCTGGCAGTTGGTCGACCATGAAATTTTTTCCCGTACCAGGAGGCCTTTCCGAACTGCACAAAACCCTCTGAATCAGGTAAGGGATAATATCGTTGTCCATTGACCACGTAAGGCCTGAATGATGGGTCTATCTTTTTAGGCAGGATAATGACTTTCTTGGAGGGAGGCTTACCTCTCTTAACGTAATGCCGCTCTCTTGCACATGACATAGAGCACAAAAGCAAAGCCAAGCCTATAACGATCAGTTTCTTCATTGTATAGTCAAATGAATTAATATTTAGTTACAAAGGATCTGTTAAAAAATGAAGCGGCCTTGGGACAAATATTAACAAAAAAACCCTTTTAATCAACCCAAATTTCCTCACCATTCCCCTCCAAAATGCTTATTCCTGACTTAACCCTTTCATGAACATGGCATTGATACAAAATACTGATCCATTTTTCTCGATTTCTCTTGACATGGGAATCGGTTTTATTTAGATTTCACTTTGTAACTATATTGTAACTATAATGTAGTTATATTTATTCGAGGGCAAGCGCTTTAAAATTATTCAATCATATATTAGCTGAAAGGTGTAACGTATGAGACTTAAAGACAAAATCGCTTTGGTAACTGGTAGTAGCCGGGGTGTCGGCAGGGCTGTTGCATTGGGTTTTGCAAAAGAAGGTGCAAAGCTGGTTGTCAACTACACCTCCAATGAAAAAGCAGCCAATGAGGTCGTGGAAGCAGTCGGGTCCATGGGAAGCAAAGCCGTTGCTGTAAAAGCAGACGTCGCACAAAAATCAGATGCCGAAAATCTTGTCACAACAGCCATTGATACGTTCGGGAGGCTTGATATCCTGGTCAATAACGCCGGATTTACTCGCCCCGCCTTGATGATCAAGATGACCGAGGATCAATGGGATCAAGTAGTGGATATCCACCTAAAGGGCGCATTCCTCTGCTCCCAGGCAGCAGCGAATAAAATGAAAGAGCAGAACAGCGGAAAAATCATCAATGTGATGTCTGTTGCCGGACTTGTTGGCACGGTCGGCCAGATCAACTACAGCGCGGCAAAAGGGGGCATCCTTAGTATGACAAAATCCATTGCCCGTGAACTTGCCCGGTATAATATCTGTGCGAATGTGATATCTTTGGGCATTGTGGCCACTGACATGACAGAAAAAATCAGGTCTGACGAAAAGCTTAAAGAGATCTATATGAACAGGATTCTGCTTAAGCGTTTTGCCGAACCGGACGATATCTCTCCCGCTTTCGTGTTCCTGGCTTCGGACGAAAGCAATTACATTACAGGCCAACTCCTGTGCGTTGACGGGGGTTACGGGATGATCTAAATGATAGTTAAGTTGTCAAATCATAAACTCTTCGTGGGCACTGAGTTTTTTGACGACTCAACTACTTAACTACTCAACCACTCAACCATTCAACTATAAAGTAAGGAGGAAAAAAAATGGCAGCAGTACCGGACAAAATCCAGACCTGGCAGATGGTTCAACCCACCTCAAAAGACCGGGAGACCGGAGAAGTAACGCCAGGCAAACTCGAAAAGGCAGAAATACCTGTGCCCGAACTGGCGCCTGACGAGGTGCTTGTAGAAGTTGCGGGTTGTGGCGTATGTCACACGGACTTAGGGTATTTCTATGATGGGGTTCCTACGGTTTCGAAACCTCCCCTGACATTGGGCCACGAAATTTCCGGAACCGTGGTGGCTGGAGATGAATCCTGGATGGGAAAAGAGGTTATCATCCCCGCAGTGATGCCCTGTCGCAAGTGTATCCTTTGCAAAACCGGTCGCGGCAACAGGTGTCTTGCTCAGAAAATGCCGGGCAACAGTCTGGGTCTTTATGGTGGTTTCTCAAGCCATATCCCTGTCCCGAGTGTTGATCTGTGCGAGATAAAAGACCGGGGAGATGTACCCCTTTCCCACTTTGCCGTTATAGCTGATGCGGCCACGACACCTTACCAGGCTGCCAAGAGGGCCGATTTGCAGCCAGGAGATAACGTAGTGGTAGTAGGCATCACAGGCGGTGTAGGTCAATACGTGGGACAAATAACCAAGGCTTTAGGCGCAAAGACCGTTATCGGTATTGCACGTAACCAGGAGAAACTGGACAGGGCACTGAAATTTGGTGCCGATTTCTGCATCAACTCCACGGACAAGGATGCAAGGGCAGTCTCCAAGGAATTCAGGGGATACTGCAAGGAAAACGGTCTCCCTAACACCGGTTGGAAAATCTTTGAAGTAACAGGCGTCAAGCCCGGTCAGGAAATTGCCCTGGCCCTGCTCGGTTTTACCGGAAAATTGATCGTAGTAGGATTCGGGCTTGCCAAGACAGAATATGCTATTGGCCGTCTGATGGCCTTTGACGCGGATATTATAGGCACATGGGGATGCCTGCCCGAATACTACCCCATTGTCCTGAATATGGCCTTGAGCGGAAAAATCAACATGGAAGAATTTGTTGAAACCCGCCTCATGAGCACCATAGCGGACACCTTTGCCGAGGCCCACAAGACGCCCCCAATGAAACGGATTGTACTGACACCGGATTTTTAATAATAAAATAACCTCACTTCATTCGGTTATTTTATACAACGCGACTTCGTCGCTAGTTTAAGTCCCGCCTTTGGCGGGACGCTAAATAAAATCGAGTAGCGATTTTATTCAACTGACAGAAAACTAACTTAAAAAAATCAAAGGAGGAAGACATTATGGCTTTAGAATGGATGCCAAGAGATGACGAACAAAAAGATCATTTGTTACACACAGACGTTCACTGGGCTACGGAAGCACCATGCGTGGTCCATGAAAAGCGTCCCCTGACCGATCCCAAGGGAAATGTTGTGGACGGGCTTTATGTATCATGGATTCGCCTTAATAACCCCAAACAGTACAACTCTTATACAACGGAAATGGTCAAGGGCGTAATCGCAGGTTTTGAAAACGCTTCTCTTGACAGGAGCGTTGTGGCGGCCGTTTTTACAGGCACCGGTCCGTATGCCTTTTGCACCGGCGGCAATACAAAGGAATACAGTGAATTCTACAGCATGAGACCGGATGAATACGGCCAGTATATGGAACTCTTCAACCACATGGTGGATTCCATCCTCGCGTGCAAAAAACCGGTTATCTGCCGGGTAAACGGCATGAGAGTGGCAGGCGGCCAGGAAATAGGCATGGCCTGCGACCTTGCTATTTCATCAGATTTGGCCATTTTTGGACAGGCCGGCCCCAGACACGGCTCGGCACCTGACGGCGGCTCATCCGACTTTCTCCCCTGGTTTTTAGGAATGGAGGATGCCATGTGGAATTGCGTCTCCTGCGAGATGTGGTCCGCTTACAAGATGAAGGCCAAGACCCTGATCAGCAAGTGCGTCCCGGTCCTGAAAGTGGACGACAAATGGGTCCGAAACCCCATGATCATCACCGACCGGTACGTCGAGGATGGAGAGATAGTCTATGGAGAGTTTAAAAGGGGAGACGAGGGCAAAGAGGCGAGGGCCTTGGTAAAAGAGCATCAGGCCAATGCAGACTTTGAATTGCTGGACAAGGAAGTTGACAAAATTATATGGACCTTTGCCAACCTCTTTCCCGGATGCCTGATTAAGTCTATTGACAGCGTTCGTGCCAAAAAGAAATTCTTCTGGGATTACTCCAAGAACTATAACAGGCACTGGCTGGCAGCGAACATGGGCGGTGAGGCATTCTTAGGCTTCGGGGCCTTCAACACCAAGAAGATCACAGGTCAGGATACCATCAACTTCATCAAGTTCCGCCAGAACATCGCCGAATGCAAGGCATGGGATTACGATATGTTTGCGGAAGTGCTCGGAAAGCCTCAGGAATAGCCATTTGAATGCGGAATTGCGAATTTGGAAGGCGTATTTCTGAATTCCGAATTTGACTATATGGCAGGCAGGGTCGTTACGGCAGGCCCGCCTGCCATTTTTTGTTAAGCATACAGGAATTTCCACCAGTAGTGGAAAATTGGTTGGTTCTTAGATCAACTGAATTGGTCTATTCATTCCGCTATAAGCGAAAATGGAGTGTTGGAGTACTGAAGTAATGGACTGTTTGAGTGGCATTCCGAAGGTGGAGCCTTTCTTTAGACCCATCACTCCAGTACTCCACTACTCCAATATAGCAATTGTAATAAAGCCCTAAAATTAGAAAGGAGTGTGAATATTATGGCCTACCAGAATATCGAGACCGAATTTAAGGACGGGCTTGGCACCATCACCCTGAACAGGCCCCCGGTAAATGTCTTGAACATTGCCATGATGGAGGAAATCAACGATCAATTGAAGGCATGGCAGGGCAAGAAGGACCTCAAGGTGGTGCTCTTTGACGCCAAGGGTAAATGCTTTTCCGCCGGTGTGGACGTTGGGGAACACATGGATGGTCTGGCCCCAAAAATGATCGAGGTGTTTCATGGCATGTTTCGCCTAATGGACGCTCTTGAAATCCCCACGGTCGCCTCGGTCTTCAGCTCATGCTTGGGCGGCGGTTGCGAACTGGCCGTCTTCTGCGACCTCGTAATTGCCTCCCAGGGCGCTAAATTCGGCCAGCCCGAGATCCAGGTCGGCGTTTTTCCGCCTATTGCCGCACAGATCATGCCGCGTATCATGGGACGCAAGGCCGCCATGGACCTGATACTCTCAGGAAGAATCATATCCGCCGAAGAGGCCATGGCCATGGGATTAGTCAATAAAGTTGTGGCAGAGGATGAATTGGAATCGGCCACCGCTGATTTTGTTAAACCCTACCTTAAGCTAAGCGCCGAAGTCCTGAGAAAAACAAAAAAGGCCATCATGGCCGGTCTGAGGGACGATCTTGAGCCCTCCCTCCAGATCATAGAAGACATATACCTGAATGAACTCATGAAGACGGCAGATGCCCAGGAGGGCCTAAAGGCATTTTTAGAGAAGCGAAAACCCGAGTGGAAAAATGAATAGCCTACATTGTAATTAATTTTACTACAATCTTGAATATTTCAATTTGCTTACGGATTTCAAGGGAGGACTTATATATGACCGCTAATGAAATACTCGACATGTTATATGGCACTCTCCACACTACCGGGATATATAATTTTCAGTGGAACATCATTGTGATGTGGGGTGTAGGCTGCCTGTTTATATA